>JANMCE010000123.1:0-68214 GCA_031360915.1 Actinomycetes bacterium
CCGCAACGACACGGCGCGGAATTCGGCGGTTGTCAGTAACGCGACCGTCACGACGGCCGTAGCGTGCTCGGTTTCCGCTAGCGCTTCCGTCACTGGTCTTGCGGAAACAGAGTGCTCCAAAATCTCGACCCCTCCGCTTGGGGGACACATATTCCGGCTGGCTTCTCGCTTCGAAAGTCGATGAGAGCGTCGGAAACAACGGAAACAGCCGATGGCACGATCTGCGGTACGCAGGAACGGAGACCGGTGGCTTCGTGGGCGAGATCAGAGTCGTGATGGAGAACGGCGCGTCGGCCGATAGTAACGCATCGATAGGCCTCCCCGACAGCGACAACAGCTCTTCACGAACATTCTCCATAAGAGAGATCTTCCTGCGGGGAACCCGGGCAATGGTCGAGGAAGAGCTCACCGGTATCAATCCGGTGATCGCCATGTCCTGGCGTGAACGACCCGACCTGCTCGTTTCTATCGAAGTCAACTCAACGTCCCGCGAGGACCTGACCCGGATGGCCGAGAGTCTCGTGCCAATCACGCCGGAAATGTTCGCTACCGCCATCGCGGGCGGCGCCTTCGTAGTTGCAGACGGGCGAAATGCTCAGGGCTATGTCGATCCCGACGCGACGACAACCACGACAGTCGCTTCGTAGTCAATACGGAAACCACGCCTCGCCAAGCAGATCGTACGGATCGCCTCGCTTCCGTCTTGGCAGCGAGGTCAACCTCTTCGCCGAGGTCTGGCTAGAACCATCCTGCAACACGCCTCGCCAGGGCGGTCGGGGTACCGGCAATCGAGCCTCACAAGTGTACTTTCACCGCTCTGATGTCGGTCCTTCCCGCATGGACCTACATTGCCTACACATCCATTGCCCGGCGGAGGGGCCAACCATGGCGAACAAGAAGAAGAGCAGCCCGACCGACGATCTTGTCTCCCTCGTCTCGGTGGCCCCCTGGTGGGTCGGCCTAAGCCTTGCTGTCGCGTCCTACTTCGTATGCCGCCGCTTTGTTCACCAAACCGTCGTTCAGAATCCGAGCAATCCCGCGTCCAGCATTCTCAGAACGCTCGTCCCAACTCTCGCACGGGTCGGGCAGTTGGTGCTTCCGCTGAACACGACCGCTTTGAGCTAAGCCAAAGCCACAACCGCTCGTTTCACAGGGCTGGAACGTACGCACGGTACCGCGCTGCCCACCACGCTCACGTCCGCAGAATGTTTTGCCCCGCGGGAATCTCACCGGGATTTTCGTTGACACTGCTGAACTTTGACTAGGCTTTTCATACTTTGAGGGCGCTGTCATAGTCGGCGGTATGGTCACAGTGGAGGACATAGCACGAGAACTGAAAGTGTCTGGTCGGAAGCTTCGGGGCTCTCTGCGCAAGACAATGCCAAGGTCGGAATCCGAGAAGCACCAGCGATGGCTGTTCAGCCGCGTACAGGCGGACCACGTCAAGCGTGAGTTTCACGCCCACTTCGGGAACTCCACCTGATGAGCACACTGGATGAACAGATCGCCCAGCTCCAGTCGCCAAGATTTCCTTTGCGCGATTCGTTGCCGGCACTCTCAGCGAAGCCAGGGCTCTACGCCATTCATGGCAGCCGAGATGCCTGGGCTGAACTGGGGCTTGGCGATCCCGTCGAGAACCTCCCGCTCTACGTCGGCAAGGCTGAGGACAGCTTGGTCGCAAGGGACCTGAAGACTCACTTCGGGAATGGGCGCACCGGGAGTTCCACCGTGCGGCGATCCTTCGCTGCTTTGCTGCATGATGACCTGGATTTGTCTGCGATGCCGCGGAACCCGGCAAAGCCCGGCTACTTCTCCAGCTATGGCCTCTCGCCCGCCGACGACCTGAAGCTGACGCGCTGGATGCGTGACAGGCTTGAGATCGCCGCCTGGGTTTGGGACCGCTCACGAACGCTTGGCGCGATCGAACGCGACGTCTTGTCGAGACTGAACCCGCCGATCAATATTTTGGGCGTCCAACACCGTTGGAAGAAGCACGTCCGACACTGTCGGCGTCTGATGGCCGACCACGCCAGGCATGGCGTAACGACGAGTTGTCCTGCGTCACCCGTTCGCCAAATATTGCTGGAGCTAATGAGGATCACAACGCACTCGATCTCTGTCTCGGTGAGCGCGATGGATGTGGTGTCGGATGGCCGTCGACGTCGGCGTGCAGTCGACCGCACTGGCGAATCGATAACCGATTATGGCGTTCGGTCCGAGGTGGATGGGTGGGCGATTATTGTGGTAGATGCGAAGCCTCCAAGCCGAGACTCATAGTGGCCACAAACATGCTGTGAGCAGGTATTTCTTGACGAAATGATCGTCGGTTTCGATGGTCATCAGTATGCGAACAGGTGTATGCTTGTGGGTATGGCGACGACGGATCTGGAGACACGTTTAGCGGACGTGTGTGGCGTGCTGAACGCCGCCCACGCGCAACTCGTCGCCCTGGTCGCCGAAGCGCTCGAAACCGGTGCCTGGGACGTTGCTGGCATACGCGGTCCGCAACACTGGGTCGCTTGGAAAACCGGGTTCTCCCCCGCCCGTTCCAAACAGGTCGTCCACATCGCCTCTCGGTCCGCTGCGCTGCCGGTCACGATCGGCGCGTTCACTAATGGCGAACTGGCGATAGATCAGGTCGCGGTCGTCGCCAAATATGTGCCCGCCCACAACGATGCCGAAGCAGCCGAACTCGCGAAACACGCCACCGTCATGCAACTCTCGCGATCGCTCGCATCGTATTGGAAAGGCGCACCCACACCTGTCGCCGATACCGAACCCATCTCACCAGAGCCGCAAGACACGGTGCACGCGTTCTTTGACGATGACGCCCGCTACAAGATCCACGCCAACGTTTCGACCGAACGCGGTGCGGTCGTGGATAGCGCGTTCGAAGAAGCACGCAACGCCCTGTTCCATACTGGACGCAAAGACGTCACCTGGGCCGACGCGCTCGAAGAAATCTGTCTCCGCTCACTCGGCACCATCAAATCCGCGACCCGATCCGACCGCTACCGCGTCGTCGTGCACGTCAACGAGCACGGCGGATGGCTCAACGCCGGCGCCCGACTTGCGGATGGGGCACTGAAAGACATCCTGTCGAACCCGATCATCCAACCCCTCTTCGAACGCGACGGCCGCCCCATCGCTCTCGGCAGAAGCCGACGAGTCGTTCCCTACCGACTCGCCGAACTGATCTTGGATCGTGACCGCACCTGCCGGAACCCCGCCTGCCACTCCACCCGCGGACTCGAAGTCCACCACCTCGTCCACTGGACTGACGGCGGACCCACCAACCCCGCCAACCTCGGCTGCCTCTGCCGACACTGCCACCGCGACCACCACAAAGGAAAGTTCGGTATCACCGGTAACGCCGAACAACCCAGCGGACTCACCTTCACCAAACCCAACGGCGACACCATCGAACCCTGCGGCACCCCCAACCCCCCAACCGCCGACCTCCCCACATCGAACAAGCCCTACCAGCATCCCCTCGGCGAACCCTTCAACCACCACGACCTCACCTTCAACCCGCCACCCTCCAACACACCACGCGTCACACCCCAACCCATGCGTGAACCATTCTCAAAACCGTGGATAGCGCAGCCGATCGTGCCGCCAGCGGCCGACGTGTACGAACCCACCCCCGCCGACATCACCCGATGGGCCCAAGAACGCCAAGCGTTCTTCGACGAACAGCGGCGGCTTGTGCGGGCAGAATTCCAAGACATAGAACGTCTCGAGCACGCCAACTAAATCAAGCGCGACGAACGCATCCCTGCCGCGCCTAGCGCCTGCGTTGATCCCAGCCACCACTTGTGCCCTTGTAGGCTTCGTTGACGGTGGGGCCAAAGGCGGAGGATCACGTACAGCACGGCCCGTCGAACTACTTTGTGTTGGAAGAAACGAACGGGGTCGTGGCGTACGCCACGGGCGGGACCGACGCACGAGCGCAGCGGTCGTTGATCTCCGATCTGCTGCTCCAGACCGAGATCACCTATTCCTCAACCGTTGGCGGCGAGCTGCTGACGGACATCGGCTGGTTCCGAAGCGCCGTACCGTTCGCTCCCGCTCGAGCGAGGTCTATTCTCGCAGGAACGCATCTCCTGGCCGATGCAAACGGCTACTTCCCGGCCGGATCCGGCTACGGCGCCCTCGTACCGGCGCGGCTGATGGATACCAGCGGACCGGGCACGGTGGACGGCCAATATTGGTCTCCAATCCTGGGACTCGTAGACGGAGCTCGTTGTAGCCCGGCGTGGGGGTGTGCCGCCTGATGCGGCAGCGGTCGTGCTCAACCTTACGGCTACGGGAACCCAGGGACCTGGGTACGTGTCGGTGTGGCCCTGCGGTGGGATATCCGGGGTCGAACTCGGTGCTCAATACCGGGCAGAAGATACGGTCGCCAACGCACAGGCTCCACCTCCACGGATAGTTGCAACCGGGACGACCCGACCACACCGGTGCCGGGATAGGTAGTGGCAACTGCTTGGCCAGCATCGGTAGCCAGCGCTGCTCGCTCTCAACCAGTTCGACCGCTGCGAGGCGTCGGGGCATGCGGACGGTGAGCTCCTCCCCCAACCTGAAGACCACCTTGTCCCAGCCGTGGCCAACTCCACAAAGGGAGATCGGCAAGGTCATGTCGTTGCTGTTGCAACAATGCGCGCACCAACGACGAGTCGACGTTCGCTTCGGCTTCGGGCATGCTCATCGACATCATCGTTCATGCTCCTGCATCTATACGCCTGGCGACCCCGGCACCCGGGCAGGAATTACATCGCGTTGACGATGGTGCCAAGTCCGGGCGACCGGACCAGGCCGGGGTCGAGGATCAATCGGACTTCGGCCTTGGATGGGTCGACACTGGCTGTCATGACTTCCCACGCGAGGCTCGCAGCCACAATCGGGGCGGCGAACGAGGTTCCGCTCCAGGTGGCCCAGCCGTTGTACGGCACAACGTCGGTGATTCGAGGGTCCCCAACTATCTCTGCCTCGGCCGCGCTGTCGAAGAAGCGGCTGTGAAGATCCGTTCCGGGGGCGCACGCCTGGACCCACGGTCCGAAGTTAGTGAACCAGGCGGGTCCGCTGCCGTCTAGGGCACCTACGGAAATCACCTCATCGAGTGAGGCGGGCCAGGTGGGTCGGGCGGCCGAGCTGTTTCCTGCTGATGCCACGACACTTACATTGGTGCGCCGGTACCCCTTGTCGAACAGCAGGTTTCGGATGACTTCGGCGGTGGCGACGGGCCGATCGTCGTCGGAGCTGTAACCGCTGATGGACAGGTTGAGAATGAGCGGTACGGCACCATAGGCAAGTGGATTACTCGTGAGAATCTTCGCCTTGAGATCGGCTACCAGATCATCGAGCACCTTCTTGGTGACGATCTTGACGACATCGGGCGAGAAGGCAATGGCGGCCGGGTTCAATCTACCAATCCGGTAGAGAAGAAACTCGATCTCCAGAGCGAGTTCGGCATCATCGACATCGCCGAAAGAACGCACGGCCCTGTGCAGAACGACCTCGGCGCCGGGGGCGACATGATGGACGAGACCGGCGATGAAGGTGCCGTGACCAGCGTAAGGATCCAACACGCCATCGTGGTTGTTGTCGCAGTGTTCTTCGTCGTACACCCCCGTTGTCTGAACCGATGCGCGTAGGGCATTGGTTATGCCGGTGTCGAGCACCGCGACGATGCACTTTGGGAGGCCGGCCGCGTCAGCAGCAACGGCGTGCCGCGCTGCTACCCGATCTGCGGCAACTTCGAGCGGTGCCGGACGCGACATCGTGCGACGTGGGGCAAGCAGCGTGGCCGGAACCCGGGTCGCGCTCGTCGGGTAGCCGGTCTGCGCAGCCGCGTAGCCAAGTTGGAACCACAGCGCCGCATCGCCCGACGGGATTGCGCCCGGCGAAGGGATTGCACCCGGCGAAGGAATCGCGCCCGGCGAAGGGATTGCACCCGGCGAAGGAATCGCGCCCGGCGAAGGGGAGCCAACCGCCGAGAGTTGGGTCACGGGGTTGCGGTGCACATCGCCGTCGGCGAAGTAGACGTGGTTTACCTGAGCATTGATGCCTCTGCGTTGAAGATCCTCGACCGCCACGAGGGGATCGCCAACCTCGATGAGGAGCGCGAATCCTCCCACCAAAGTCGCAACGAGGGGGGCCGTCTGCTGGCCGGCGGTGATGACAGCGATGGCTTCAACCAGTTGGGTCGATCGCACGAGCAGTTCGGCCGGACGGAACGCATAGCTGCTCCCGTTCTTATCCGTCGAGAACCGCACCCGGGTGTCCCACGGCTGCCCTGACCCGCCGTCACCGCTGGCTGGCACTTCGGGCCCATCTGGATTCTTTGGATCCGCAGGCAAGCCCGCAGTGCCGAAACGTTCCCGGAGAAGTTCGCGTCGTAGAGTCGGTCCTTCGAAGGCCATGATTTCTCCTAAAGTCGTCCAGAGTTCGGGGGCACGTGAAACAGAGAGTCAGCTCGAAGCTTCGCGATACACCATCGACCGCTTCTCTTGATAGTAATTCCAATACCGATGTGCAGGTTGCGTACCGGTCACAAGACTTGGTGCACAGAGATCTCGCTGCTGCTCTCGCTCAGGCGAATGACCTGCTTAACAGCCCTTCCGCCGAGGCGCGAGCGGTAGCGCGTTGGACCATCGGAAAAGTCCGTTACGAGCAGGGATTCCCCGCCCAGGCTAGAACTCTTATGCGTTCAGCGCTGCAGATTTCCAGTCGGTCGGGTCTGCACCGCGTAGAAGGGGCGGTTTGGCTGTCGCTCGCCGCCGTCCTGGTCGAAGTTGGGCAGGCTACCGAAGCGCTGAATGCTTTAGACCGAGCCGAGCCATTGGTTGAAGGAATCGAGATTGGCCGGTTAGTTCAACAGCGAGCTTTTGTCCTGTTCAATCTCGGTGACTGGTCCAAAGCCATCCTCGAAGCAAATCGGGCGCTGCCCTTGATACGTGGTCGCGCCGATAACGTCGGCGAAGCTCGACTGCTGTTGCTGCGAGGAGTGTGCCACCTGGGCGCTAGCGCACATCACGCAGCCGTAGCCGACTTCCGGGCTGCTGGACAGCTCGCCGATCGCATAGGTGAACGCCTGATATCTGCGCTGTGCCAACAGAACCTGGGCTGCACCTACGGCCGTCTGGGTGATATCCCCTCCGCTCTGTCGTGTTTCGAAGAAGCACGGCTTGCGTATCGACGTCACGGCGAGGCCACCCGCCTCCTCACAATTCTCGACACCGATCTTGCCGAAACACTCCTCCTGGCCGGCCTCACCGGTGAAGCAGTAGATGCCGCCCAACGCTCTGCTGAGTCGGCGGCACTGGCAGGAAACGTGGTCAACGAGGGCGATGCCCGGCTCATGATGGCCCGCGCTCTGCTCGCCAACCGCCAGTTCGATGAGGCACAGTCAACCGCTCGAGACGCAGCCAGACTGTTTCGCCGGTCGCGGCGTCCGGGTTGGGCCCTGTTGGCCGAGTACGTGGCGCTCCAGGGAATCGTTGAGGGATCGCAAGACGACGTACGGCCGCCATTAGCGCTGTTGAAGAAGGCGGCTGGCCTCGCCGATCGCCTCGCCGCCAACGACTGGCAGAACGAATCTCGCCACGTCCGTACCTATGTCGCCCGCATAGCGATCGCCCGAGGAGATCGGGGCCTCGCTACGGCTCAACTGCGTGACGTCGTGATGGCAACGCGAGTAGGACACCTCTCGGCACGCGCCAACGCCTATCACGCTGTTGCGCTCACCCGGCTGGCTCACGGTGATACCGCTGGTGCGTTGACTGCGGTTCGATCCGGCCTGAGCCTCATCGACCGATTCCGAGCGGTACTGGGTGCGACCGACCTTCGGTCTGCGGTGGCGGTACACGGAGTCGAATTGGCTCGGCTCGGATTCCGCATCGCGCTCGCAACCCAGCGCCCAGCGTCGGTCTTTGAATGGAGCGAACGATGGCGCGGCGTATCGCTGCGGATCCAAGCGGTGAGGCCACCCGATGACGTTGAACTCGCTGCCCTGCTGTCACGACTCCGCAACCTCCACGTCACCCGTCTTCATGGTCGTGACCATCAATCTGCGGATGCAAACGCGGACGCAGCTATTGCTCAGGTTGAGGGTGCCATCGCGCTTCGGGTACGGCAGACCGACGCTCAGCACGGACAGGCCGACGTGGTTCCGTCGCTACGCACGCTCTCGTCGCAGCTTGAGAGCCGGGTCATGTTGATCTACACCGAGCTCGACGGCGACCTCTGGCTTCAACGAGTGCACCGAAAGACGTGGCAGCTCCATCCACTCGGAAAGCTCGACGACATAACGTCGGAGAGTTCCTATCTGGCCTCGGCGGTTCGGCGGATGCTCGCGTTCCGCGATCTTCCCGAACTCGAGTCAGATGCGCACACTGCGGCACAAGTCGCCGCCAAACATTTAGATGACCTGCTCTTCGGCCGCGTTCAAGAAGCGTGCGGGGGCGCGCCGATGGTCATCGTCCCGTCCGCTGGTCTCGTCGGAATGCTCTGGCCTGCGCTGCCAACGCTTGAGAATCGCGAGGTCGTGATCGCTCCCAGTATTACCGCTTGGTCCACACGGATACTTGCGGCGGAACCGGTGCCGGTGCCGGCGCGAGTGACGCTGGTGGCAGGACCCGACCTTCCCGCGGTACAGGCAGAACTCACGGCACTTCGACAGGTGCACCGATCGTCGGCGATGTTGCGGGGAAAGCGGGCGACCGTGAAGGCAGTTCTCGCCGCATTCGAAACAGCCGACCTCATACACGTCGCGTCGCACGGCACCTTTCGACGCGACAATCCTCTCTTCTCCGCTTTCCGGCTCGCTGACGGCCCGTTGACCGTTTACGAGTTGGAGCGCCTAAGCCGCGTGCCGCGCTCGATCGTGCTGTCCAGCTGTTCTGCTGGTTCGACAAGCGTGAGACCGGGCGACGAGCTTATGGGCGCGGCGATCGCGTTTCTGCATCTCGGCGCTCGGTCATTGATCGCCCCGACTGATGCCGTCGATGACGACCTCACCTCGCACCTCATGTTGCTCGTACACCGGCACATTGCGAGCGGTTCGTCCTTGGCCACCGCCCTGTCGTTCGCTCAGACAGAAACCAAGCTTTTGGGGCCTCGGGCCTGGGCGAACGCCTGCCTCTTTCTGGCGTTTGGAGCGTAACGGGCATCGATCGATCCTTGAGATCACTACGGCGCAATGAGAGGGGTGAGGAGGTTCGTCCCATCACTGAGGGTTACGTGCACGCGGAAAGCACCCCGGGGGCTCTTGGTCTTGAACCGACCGTGTTCGTCGGTTTCGAACGACTCGGTCGGACCGGCGCCGTGTCGCAGCACCACGGCATGAGATCCCGCTGGCGTCACTTGGCCAATGAGATCGAGGCCGTGTTCGCTGGGTGCTACCTCGATCTGGACCGTCGAGTGTTCACCTCGGAAGATGACGAGTCGCCATTCGAGGTGCTCGGCCCTGGCAACCATCAGATCAGAAGCCGTGCTGGTGTCCGTCAGCAACACCAACAGCTCTGCGTCGAGATGTCGAAGCGCAAGGAGCGCCGCGGCGCGATCAACAGCTGCTTCGGTTGGTCCATCGATTTGGTCGATCGTGGCTGCCAAAACACCGAGCAAAAAGTCGGGCTGTCGTGCTTCATTGTTCGCTTCGACATCGTCACGCATGGCCAAGACCTCCCTCGGCCTGCCGATCGAGGAACACTCTCAACTCTGGTCGGCTTCGCAGCTTTTCCAGACACCGACCCTTGGTTGGGCCAATCGAACCGTGTGGAAGCCCGAGAAGTTCGACAATCTCGTCGTAGGACAGGGGAGGGTCCAGGGTTAGGAGACGAAGGATGCTCTGGCACGCTGCCGACAGGTGCTGGAAGGCCCGCCAGACCGCAACCGAAAGCTCGTTATCCAGCAGGGCTTCGTCCATCGCCTGATAATCGACCAAGGCAACGTCAGGCTCGGCCACCGGTACGTACCGGGCACGCGCCTTCACAAACTGGAGCGCCTCGTTTCGGGCGGTCGTCATCAGCCAGCTGACGAGACTGGCCGGCTTCTCGATCTTGTCGATGTGTTCGAGCAGTTTCAGCCACGTGTTCGAGAACACATCGTCTCTCGCCTCGACCGACAGCGTGAACGCTCCGATGCCACGATGCAACGCCGGAGACAGACACCGCACCAGTACGTCCCATGCACTGGCATCACCGCTTCTGATTCGAGCGACAAGCGTCTCAATCTCGGCACCGCTCAGCCGACGAGCAGCGCCAGGGCGACCCGAAAGCCAGCCGTCGCTACCGTGGTCGCCCTGACCGGGCACCGTTTGGGCGGGCATCGGCAGAGCATAGGTCAAGGGGGGAA
This sequence comes from Actinomycetes bacterium, assembly GCA_031360915.1. Taxonomy (GTDB): domain Bacteria; phylum Actinomycetota; class Acidimicrobiia; order Acidimicrobiales; family Ilumatobacteraceae; genus JANMCE01. The sequence goes on from JANMCE010000123.1 coordinate 10,357, forward strand.
CCATGAATTTCGTTTCCAATCTCACGTCTGATTTGGCACTGGCGATCTATGGAGTCCTCTCAAAGCCGGTCGATACAAGAGTTCTCGGACGATCACGCAAAACAAGGCCCACGGGCCATAGCCTTTTGACCATGGATCCTGTGAACGTCTCGATGGTCGTCGCTTCGCTCTCTACCTGGCCCGACGAATGGCTCCATCGTGCCTCTCGACTGGTGCGAGCGACGATTGATCGATCGACCGATCGACTAGATGTCGAGGACCTGCGCCAACAGCTCGACCAGTACGAAGGGGAGCGGGCTCGACGCAACGCCGCCTGAGCCCTCGGACAGTGGGCTCCGCCAGCCCACGGCCCTCAGCTTGCACCCGTTACGGGTTGCGGATCTCGAAAACCGGACCCTCACCAAAGCCGGCCATCTCGGTCTTCACACCGTTAACGGCGGTGTGGCTGACCAGGACGACAAGCTTGTAGACGGTGTCGGTGCTCGGGGGCGGCGGCACGCTGTGAGCGGCCACGTTGATGATGGCCGAGTAGTTGTTGCCACCGTTGAGCAGCTGCGTCACGGTAGGGCCAATTTGACCCTCGAAGCCGGCACCGATCGACTCGACCAACGCCCGCACCGTCCAGGTGCCACCGAGGAAAATCACTCCGGGGCCGGACAGCTGCCAATCCACTCGTACCTGAAAGCCGGTGTCCGTGTCGATGACGCGGCTCGGCATACCTGCCGGATCAATGAGCGTGACCGCGGTAAGCGTGGCGTCAACGTTCATGACCGGTACATCAAAAGTAAGCGACATGCTGTGATCTCCTTGGGTTGGGGCTGCCGTTTGTCAGCCACTCCACAGATCCTCAAGATCGAGAGGAAATACAGAAATCTTCCAGAATCTTTTTGACTCCGGATTCCGATCAGTCTTAAGGGCGACATCCTGTATTTGCGCCGGTCCCCGAGCGGAACACGCCACGGACATTGCCACAAACACTGGTCTCGCCGTGCTCTGTCAGGTGGCGCGGCGGACCGAACGGGCGGCGAGGTGGTGGTCGGTACGGACGAGGGTGGCGATGTCGGTGTCGACAGTGACCAGCGGGTCTGTGGTGCTGTGGGTCACCGCGAGTAGCAGCCAACCGGGGTCGGGCCAGGCAGGGCCGGCCAGATCAACTCCAAAGGACACCACCTGAGGTGAGAGCGGCTCGAGGCTGCGGCGGGAGCGGCGGGCTGGTTGGGTTGGGTCGAGATAACTCCAGTCCGCGTTTAGCCAGGCTCCCGTCGGGGCGCCCGAGGTGATATCGGCCACCAGACTGGCGGTCCAGCTAGCAGGCAGCGCGGCCAAACCGGCCAACTGGTGATCGCTGGAGAACGGTGTCTTCAGCACCGTGACCCACGAGTCGGCCGCTGCTACCGGTCGCCAATGACGGGAATGTGCGGCGACAAAAACCAACATCGGGCCATCCCCGGCGACGCACGATGCGGCCTTGCCGGCTCGGGTATCGGGCTCGTCCTGCAAGAAGGCGGTGAGGTCGGTGAAGTCGGGCGGGTCATGATCGAAGGGCAGCCGGTTGCCGGCCAGTAGCACTTTCCAGATGGCCTCGGGGGTGGGATTCGCTCCCAACAGAATGGCGAGATCCTTCAATTCTGCGGCCAATGCGGCTGCCGTCCCCGGACCCCAGGTGCCATCAACTCCCACGGCGCGACCGGCAGCTCGCAGGGCCGATTGCACCAGCCAGATGTGGAACTGTGACAACTTCGGCCCGATGGGGATGCCCGGAAACGGTGGCGGATCAGCGGTCGAGCTACGCCAGACCCGTACGTCCGGCGAACCATCCAACGGCAACGCGCCCCCGGTGAACGGATGGACGGCACCCGAGTCCGGGATGGCGCGACGGGCCGAATCGAACTTATGGGTGCGCAGATAGAGCGTTGGTCCTTGCGTGACGTCATCGAGCGCTAACTCCCACACACCGCGCGCCGAGGTTGCCGCTCGCAACAGCCGGTTCCCGGGGTCGGTCGCAGTGTTGCTGTAAATGGTGAGATCGGTAACGGCAGCTTCGGGCAGCCCGTCGGCGTAGTGGGTCCATACCCACGTGGGGGGCTGGCCGACACCGAAATCGCCAACGCCTTTCCACACCCCAGTGCTGCTGCCGGCGTACACAACGTTGCGATGGTCGGGGTCGACCACAAGGGTATAGATCGGTCCCGACATCTGCAGGCCTGTCGAAATCCAGTCGCTGACGCCGTTGTACCACCAGACGTTCACGGCCGTCGGCCCGACCCCTACCTTGCCGTTGGATGGGAGCGTGCCGACGTACATCGACCCGGTGGCGGGTTGATGCGGCGCGAACGAGATGGCCTGCAGGTCGGTCGGGATCTGGGGCGCCGGCGTGTCAGTGAAGTCGATAAAGAAGAAGACGTCAGGTTGCGACCATTTCCCCGCCGTTCGCTTCAAGTGGTAGAGGTTCGCGAGACCCAGCACGTACAGCGAATCCTTGTCGGCCCACTTCACCATTCGGATCACATCGTCGAGATGATCCTGTTTTCGATTGGTGCCACCCGCGTAGGGGTCGGTGCCTGTTGGCAGAGTCACCCAGCCCGAGCGCGACCCCTTCTTCGCTTGGAGCCCGTCGTCGGTGTACCAGATCCGATCGGTGCCCACGGCGAGCTGCGTGGTCGACGCGGCGGCGTCGCCGATGATGCCCATCGAGCTGTAGAAGCCAGCCGCCTCCCTTTCCTTGGTTCGTACCCCGAGCGCCCATGTGAAGTCGGCCAGCGACAGGGAGAACGAGGGATTGGAGAACAGATCGAAATAGGTGAAGGTCTGCCCGGCATTCAACGAACGCCACCAACTCCCGTTGGTGTACTGGTGATACATGCGGCTTGGGGTTCGCGGGTCGATGGCCACACCACCGCCATCTCCGCCGTCGGCTTGCCGCCACGCCTCAGCGCTGAGGCGAAGCACCGTGCCGTTGTCCTGGGTGCCGGAAAGCACCACACCGTCGTGGGTGGCATGGTGGGCCAGGTAGGTCATTTCGGTGACGGCCAGGCCGCTGTTGACCGACCGGAAGGTGTGGCGATCCCCATCGTGACTGGAACGGAACACACCCCCGTCGCATCCAACCCACAGCACCGTTGGCAGGCCGGGCAGGAAACCAGGGACCCACGCCAGCACCTGCACGTCGGGATGCACACCGAGGCCGACCCACCCGGGTCGATTTGGTGGCCCCGCCTGCGTAGTGCCGATGAACCGGTACGTGGCGCCGTCCTTGCGCACCCGGCCGGTGTACAGCGCGGCGTTGTCGGCGCCGGTTGGATCCTCGAGGCCCTGACCACCAACCGCAACGGTGTCATCCGTATCGGGACCGAGCGTCGGGCTGGCCGCGATAGCCATGTCATAGGACGCCTGCTTGCCAAAGATGTCCTTGTCGACGCCACGAACGACGTCGGCGTGGGTGCCCTCGATCCGCCAGAGTCGGGGCCCTTCGGCCACCGCGTAGAGAACCGGGTTGGCGATGCCCTTGCGGGCCGCCGCCAGAGTCATGCGACCGATACCGATCTTGGGTTCGATGCCCTTGGCTGACTTAGGGAGTGTGATGTTCTGCCAGGAGCCGGCATCGCCCGTGAGGCTGAACCGTAGGATCCCGCTGCGCTCCGAGGCGTACAGGATCTGGGTACCGACTCCAGTTGAAACCACCAGCACGTCGGCGAGACCCACGTTGGTGGCCGGCTTCTTCGCCCCTGTTGGAAGGGTATCGACCCGATGCCAGGTGGGCGTCGGCGTGGGGTCGCGGCGGTACAGGTCCTCGCCGGTGGCCGCCCATACCCGCCCGTCAACCACGGTATCGACGGCCAATCGAGCGACGAAGGTGCCCTCAACCCCCGGTCCGGTCTCAAGCGTCCAGGGGTCGGCATCGGGGCCGCCGTTACGCACCTGGTCGACTGGACCGACGGCTCGCCGGATACCGATGCCGCTCATACTGACCTCACCGAAGCCACTGCGGCGCCCCGGCTGCTCACCGGTGGCCGCGTACACGATATCTTTGGATGCATCGCCGGACGGGTCAAACTGCACCGCGAGGGCACCAATGGCCAGCGCGTCAGCCTCGCGGAGGGTGCCACTGAGATCGGGGGTGGAGGCATAGGTATCGAGGCACAGCCAGGTGGCGCCGCCGTCATCGGTGTACCAAACCCCGCCCAGCGCGGCGCCGATGTAGGCCCGCTGCCCGTCGTCGGAGGCTGCGATAGCCCGCACCCGACCCGAAACGGTGGGCTGCCCGAACCCGGTGCCGCGCACCACGCCGACCGGTCCGAGGGGCACCCATTGATCGGCGGCGGCATCGTTGCCGTCTGGCTGATTGTTGCGCACGACCGTGCCCGACGCCTCGACCTTCACCCGGCGGGGCCGACCGGGGGGCGCCTCACTTTCGCTGGAGAAGCGACCGGAAATCCAGGCGTTCGTCATGCCCCACCGCCCGAACCGCCAGCGCCCGACCCGCCCGGGCCGCCGGTGTCGTCGACCGGCAGCACCCGAATCCAGCCCTCCTGCAGGTTGTGGGGTTGCTCGGGCAACAGCGCGGTCTGGCTCGAGGCCAAGATGGCGTCGTCTTTCCACGTGAGCGGTGTGTCGCGCCGGGTGAAGACCTGCTTGTCACCTAACCCGGTCACCCGTGGCATGCGGATGCCCGTCGGGTCGACCAGCACCGGACCCACCCGGAACGAGGGGGACAGTTTGGTGAGCGTGTCGTGGAACCAGTCCCGGGCCAGGGCCAGCGACTTGCGAGGCAGCACCCCGCTGGTGGCGTGCACCTTGCCACCCGGTGCCATCAGCAGAGTGAGGCGCACCGTCTGCTCGGGACGAACCGCCACCGAGGATTCGGCCGCGATGTATGGATGGGTAATGGCCCGGGCGTCCGGGGGCAGTTGCGAGCCGCGTCCGAACACCGAGAGTTGGCCCTGCATCCGCCCGCTGCGACGGGCCAGACTGCGAATCTCGGGAGCGACGGCCTGCACCCGGGAGTAGTCGTCGTCGACGGCGTAGGCCAATAAGCCGTCGTCGGTGCGGGTGAGTTCGCCCAGCCGGACCGCGATGGCCTTGGAACGTAGGTCCCGGTAGGCGGCGGCTCGGGCGTCGCGATCCGCCTGGGAGGGATAAGACAGCTCGTCAAGGTCGTCCAGCACATCGAGGCGCAGGGTGGCGCGCACCACCGCGATGGGTCGACCGACCAGACCGGCCACCGCACCCGAGCCGATCGAACCAAGGGGGTCGGTGGTCCACAGTGTCGTGTCGATGGCTCGCAACAACGCGCTCAGCGCACTGTCGGGCTGGGTGTCGGCGTCGGGGCCGTTGCGCACCGTGGCGTCCGTCGAGATGAGGCCGACCGCTAGGCGGGTGAGGTGGCGGGCCCCCGGATCGGGGCCGGGGTCGGGTGGCCCGCCGATGGGACCAGTACGGCCAGGTGCCCCCTCCCACATCACCGTGCCGGTGATGGGGTCATGCATGAGTTGGCCGAGCGAGAACCCCGACGCATCGAAGAATTCGAGTGCCTCATCGACATGATCGGGCAGCAGCCAGCCGGCCACCGGGCTGATAGCCAGGTCCGGATGTTGCTGGTCGATACGGGCATCGACTTCGACGGTGCCGTCGGCCGGGCGAGGGTCGACGAAGCGGAAGTTCAGGCGGGCCGGACGCTGCCACCGAGGGGCCAGCGTGAGGGTCGGCGCACCGTCGGGATGATCGATCGTGTCGGCCATCTCGGCCCGAGCCAATACCGCGTCGGGCACGTCGAGGAAGCGCCCGAACGCATCCACGATACGCAGCCGCTTCACGGTGGCTTTCCCGCCGGCCAGCAGCAACGGCAGACCCAACGCCCGCGGTTTGGCGTCACCGTTGCCGTCGCTGTCCTGCAGGGTGCCATCGGTCTTGATGCGCAGGCGGGTGGCATCGTGCGGATCTAGGCCCAACAGCACTTCGCGCACCCCGCGCAACGACGCGGCCACCACGTCGGTACCCGGGGCTGCGGCGACGGCAGCGGCCAATTCGCCCTCGCGGCGGTCGCTGACCTGGCCCACCTTGGCCACGTCGCGTTGGCGTTCCTCCTCCAGCCACTTTGTGATTTCGGCGGCCAACGCCGGCGCAGCCGAGCCGGTCAAAAGCGACCGGCCGACCACAGCCACGGACCTGCTGCCGGTGGCCGTCAGGCCGTCTTTGGGCGCGGTGTCGATCTGGCCAAGATCCCAGCCATCGAGGCGGTCATCGACGGCCAGATCGAGTTCCCAGTCGCACCACAACGGAACCCAGGCCTGAGCCCACCTTGTCCAACCGACCGGCGACATGTCCTCCCCCTGACCGACCGACGCGGGTCGAAGCGCGTCCCGCACGTGGTGGTCGAGCACGGGTTCGATCTCCCGGCCCGTCGGATGAAAGGCGTAGCGCAAGGTCATCTCGGCCCGCACCCGATTGCCGACGGCCTGCAACGGCAACCGCTGACCCTCGGCCGACCAGATCGAAATTTCCTGCCAGCGGTACGGATCGAACAACACCGCCTCCTGCAGCAGCAGATCCATTTCCGGCGGGATTGACCCGGAGCCGAACGACCGCAGCCCAGGAGGCACATGCCGGCTAGCCACCACGCCTTCCAGACCTCGGGCGATGCCACTGGGCAACCGGCAGCCGAGGAGCTGCCCCGGGTCATGGTTGCGGTCGCCGCCGTGGCGCAACGAACGGTGCGCGTGTCGCACCAGCACCGTCAGGTCGGCCGGGACGAAGTAGCGCGGCTGGCTGGCCGGAACGTCACGAAACGATCGGGGAGGGCGCGGCGCCTTCACCTGACCATAACGCTGGGAAAGATCGGCAGCCTGCACCGCTGCGTAGTCCCGGGACACCAATTCCACTCGATGCTTGAGACGAGCCGCGCCCAACTGCGACCCCGTGGACGGCGCAATGGGTGAGGCTGTGGGGGCCGGTCGGTCGGTGTCGGTCGGCGTCATGATGTCGCCTTGGGCGATGCGGTCGGGCGTGGCTTTCACCCCGGCCGAGGTGCCCACGAAGGTGGACCCGTGACGGTATTCGTCGATGGCGACCAAGCCGCCGGCCGCGTCGATGGTGGGTAGGAGACCACCAGCGAACGCGGCCAGGACTTGCTCAGACGATCGGCGCTGTTCATTGGTGCCGTCGGCCAACATGGCGGCCAGCGCCGCCGACGGGGTGGGCCCGACGGCGATTTCGACATCATCGACGTTGGGTGCCAAGTCACGTTCCACCTTCAACCGCACCCCGAATACCGCGCCGTGTACCACCGTCTGGCGAGGGGCGTTCGGCTTGTCGTGGACGAACAGCGTCGCGTCATCCTGGAGGAATCGGGACGACGCCATCATCACCGACGCAGCGGGATCGGCGGTGACCGGGTCAGCCGTGAGCCGGTCGACCGAAGCCGCACGGGCCGCATATCCCGCGCCCAACGGGGCGGCCGACTTCAGTCGCAGGGCACCCCGGCGGGCGGCACCACTACCCCGCTGGTCGGCATCATCGGTGACGCCTTCGGGCACCGGAGCCAACCAACCCAGCCATTGGGTGCGGTCCTTGTACCGACCGAGCGAGGTGACGTCATGCAGCGGATCGATGGCCGGATCCGACCACCATCCCGCCACCAGGTACGACACCCGAAGCGAGTCGAGCGTTGTCGGGTCGAGATCGGCCAGGTCATCGTGGAACGCGAATCGGTCGATGACTGCGTCGTAGGTGGCCGCCCAGGCCACGTCGCCGCCCGCCACCGCCGTCAAGGTTTCTCGGCTGATGTAGCGCCTGCCACTCGCTCCCGTTCGGGTGGTGCCGGGCGCCGGCGCCGGCAGCGGACCAGGCTCGCGCCAGCCGAGCAGGTCCTGGTGATCACCACGGTCGGCTTCCAACACCCACGAACGCACCACCTGGCTGCCGTGCACCAACCGGCCTACCACCCAGCGATCCGGCAGCGGGGGCAATCCGAGCGGGTTCCCGGCCGGGTGGGCCGTGTCGCGGGTCTTGCCGGCATCGCCCCGGGTGAGGCCATCGGGCATTGCCCAGTGCAGGTGGATGCCGGCGGCGCGACCGGTGGGGGCTCCGAAGGGTTCAGGCGGTATCGGCATCACCTCGGCCCTCTCGGTACCGGGCACGGTGATCGGCACAACCGTTTCGGTCGGCACGATCGCCACGGTGTCGCCCGGCCCGACGACCAAGGCCTGTACGTCCATGGGCACGACCAGGCGGGTGTCTCGGGGCAGGTGGCTGTCCCAGGTGCCGATCGCCGAGATCGAGAGATCGGTTCGTACCAGCGCGGCGTAGCGGGGTGAGGCCACCACTTTCTTGAGCAGTTCGGGGTCGACACCAGCCATTGGTCAGCCTCCTTGGTTCCACTGCCGCAACACCGAGATTCCCACGGTGGGTTTGAACATTTGGGCGAACGTCAACACCTGACCACCCGAAACGGTTCCCTTGTCGGGGTCGCCGAAGACCTGACGGAACGGGAATTGCAGCATCTCGAGGGCGAATTCGGCGCTCTGCACTCCGGCGCCCTCAAAGTCGTTGACGTGGGTCGCGGTTTGCTGGGTGATGCGGCGAGCCAATTCGGTGATGTGAACCACACCGGGGGCCGAACGCCGGAACGGCACCTTCTTGGCCAGATCACCCGGCGGGCGCGGCTGTTGTTTGTCGAGGCGAACGGCTGTGAGCACGTTACGCAACGGGATGGTGGCGCCGGTGGTACCCGTGGCGTTCTCGGGCAGATCGACCCCGAATTGAATGCCCGATCGAGGTTCCTCGATATGCACCACTTCGGGGACACCATCGAACAGACAGAGCAGCACGGCCGGCGCAAGTCGTTCCAGACGCAACAATCGGATGCGATGCGGGTCGTCCTCGTTCACCAAGGCGTCATCCGCACCGACTTCGGCCGAGTAGGCCCGCACATGCAGATTCGGCCATCCCGACACGGCGCGGGAGCGAAGAATGAACCCCGTGATGGCGTGGGCTTCAGCCACCTCGGGACCGTTCTCGCCACCCACCACGCGCACTTGGCGCTCGGCCGAATCGACCTCATTGCGGATGATGGTATGCAGGCTCTGCACCTGCTCGCGATCAAGGGTAGTGATGGTGCCGACCGACAACGCACCCTGCACCATGGCGTCGGTCCAGTCCCGATCGACGTAGAAGAACCGGATGGATTCAGGCGGCAAAAGTTCACTGTCGGGCACCAGATGCGCGAACGGGACACCCTCGAGCAGGCGGACGCGGGCCAACCAGGTGCGCACCAAATCGGGCAGCGCACCCCCGACCGGTTCGGCCCCCACCACGCCCACCCGATGATCAACGGCTTGGGCCGCGGCGGTGAAGACCAGCGGGTTGGTGACGAAGTGGGCGTACGTGCTGGCCATCAGTTCCCCTCCCGCAACAAGATGTCGAGCGCATCAGGCTCAACGGTTCCACCCGGGTCCTGCGGCAGCACCGAGCCGGGCGGGGCCGGGTCGGGCAGCACCGAGCCGGGCAGCAGGCCGGGGGGTCGGCCGATACCGCGACTGAAGGCCGCCCGGGCCACATCGGTGGCGGCCTCGAGCACCGCCTGGCGCAGGGGCCCCAGCAGATCCTGCGCCTTTTCCGCCAGATCACGGAACTGGTCGTCATTGCGTGCGACCGGCACCTCGACCGAGCCGAGTCGACGCTGCGCCTCGGGGAAGATCAGGTCCTTCACCATCTCGGGGCGCAGACCGAAGCCAGTCGCCAGCAGTTCGATCGGATCGTTGTCATCGATCCCTTCGATCGGCACGCCGGGTTCGATCAACGGCCGTGTCCGACCGAGCCGAGCGGCGCCATTAGACCCGAGGTTGGCGATGACGTCGTGGCTCACCCGGGCTGCGAAGCCACGGGTTACGTCGTCGAACCCGAGGTGATTGAGCCCGGCGTGGCCCGCGGCCATGGTGGCCCGGTGAGACTCGTCGAACCCGTCCTTGCGCCAGGTCAAGAGGGCGGCGACCACGCTCGGCTCGGCCAGCGCCAGCAGTCGACCGATCTCGAACCCGGTGGCAGCGCCGAGGTTTTCCCGACCGTCGGGGCCAACTCGGCGAAGCTGGTCACTGGTGTGGGCCAAGGGCAGCGGCTTGCCCGCCTCAGGTTCCTGACGCACTGTCGGGCGCGGTACCAATGGACCGCGATACCAGACGGTGGTCGGTTCTCCTTCCCGGGTGACGTGGTCAAGCGATATGTGGCCGGTGTCGAGCACCTCGGGCGGCTTTCGAGTGGCGGGGGGCGGTGCCTTCTCCCCCGGCTTGGTAGGGGCAATATCGGGCAGGGTCCCGATCATGCCGACGTCGAGACCCTGCATCAGGGACTGGAAGTCGCCCGCTCCGACACAGGTGAACTCCCAGTGAGCCAGCACGGGAAAGGTGTACTTGGCGATGAGCGGCGCAATGATCGACAGGTCGATGTTGTGCATCGCACCGACCAGATGGGCGGTGTAGGTCGCGGTGGCCGTGGTACCCGAACTTGGATTAACCGGTTGGGTATGCGGGTTCGACCAGGCATCTACCGAGGTGAACGCCCGGACCGCGGTGACCCCTCGCTCGACCACCGCGGCCTCGACCACTGAGGCCACGCCGGGCATAGCATCGCTAGCGCTGATGCCAAGCCAGGCGGGTACGTCCGACTGGTAGGCCACGTCGGGATAGTGACCGGCGTACGAGAGCTGGTCGATGTGGGCGATCACGTCCGGGTACACGTAGATCTTGTCGAACTGATCATCGAACAACGCCTCGTGCGTGCGCAGCTTGTCGTACTGGCCTTCCACCGAGATCAGGCAGGCCCGATACCGCACGCCCGGCTGCGGCAGACGGTTGCCGATGACCACCGCCATCCACCCGTCGTCGTCACCGAGGGCCAACTCGGTATCGGCCAGGTCGACCTCGCGTACATGGGCGAGCAGCGGGAGTTCCGCCTGCGACGGGAAGACCTCATCCACCACGTCCTGGGTGACGATGATGCGATCGCCCCGATCGACGTCGTTACGGCCCTCAAGCACCACCCCCGGCGTCACACATTCGGCCACCGGTTTGCCCGACTCAAAGGTGCACTCGCCGTCGGCCAGCAGCACCAGTGCCATCCACGGCACTAAGCGCTGCGCGCTGTTCGGGTCCATCGACACCGCCTTGCCGTCGAGTTCTCGTTCCCACGGCAAGGTGCGCCGCTTCAAGACGATCTGGGGGAGGCGGGAACTGAACGCGCCCTGCGACGCGTTCGGCGGGAAGGTGGAAAGCACCTGGTCGGGGGGCAACAGAAACCGCGGGGCGGTCACTTCGATGTGATAGTCGAGTGGGTCGATGTCGACGTCGAGCGCACCTCCCGGGTTCACGGTTTGGGTGTCGCTGTGGATGTGTTGGCGCACCTCGACCACGTACGGCCCGGCGGGCACATCGGGGATGGCGTTGCTGTGCAGTACGAACTTGCCCGGAGTGATGGTCACGGCCGAACCTCCTGGAAGCGGTCTTGTTGTGGGCCGTTGTGGGGCGGGAGCCACCGGATGTGGGTAACGCCCTGACTATCGGCGACCAGGTTGGCGAGCAGACCGTCGAAGCCCCTGGCCGCCAACTGGCGGGCCAGTTCGTCGGCCGACACCGGCGCTCCCAGCACACCCGACAGGTGGGTGTGTTCCCCGCTCGCCACGCTCACCTGCACGGGCACGGAGCGGCCGGTCTCGTCGCGATCCGGTTCCACCGAGTACACGCCGAAGGTACCCGATCCGGAGACCACGACGTGGGCGGGCACAGGTTCACCATCGGCCCCCAGGGTGCGGGTGGCGCCGACCATGCCGAGTTCGAGTCCGTCGGCCCGACCGTCACCGGTGGGATCCGCTTCCTCCATCGCCACCGCGATGGCGGTCACCCCGGCCGGCAATGAAGTGGTCGTCACCGAGTATCCGGCCACGGCGACGCCGGCCGTCGTGAACGCCACCGTCACCTCCTGCCCACCCCTTCGGGTGCGCAACGCCGAACTCCACAGGGTCGAGCCGGGCGCGGCGACAGCGAAGGTGCCGATCTGCGCCACGCGAGTGGTGCTGTGCCAGCCTGCGATGCCGTCGAGCGTGCCGCCACCGCCCAGCACCATCACCGTCCACGTCTTGGATGGCAGCACGACAAACCCCTGACGAACCCGCACGTCACGCACGACGGCACCGACGGTGTCGAGGGCGATGACCCGAGCCGGGAGTCCACCCGAGATTTCGAGACTGTGCCGCTGATCGGCGACGTCGTTGTCGGCGTTGGCGAAGGTGAAAATGGTCGCCTCGCCGGGCAGCAGATCGAATCCGTCCGAGGCCAGATTTCGGGTCAGGCCGTCGAGTCGTTCGGCGACGAAGGGCCGTTGGCCGGGTTGGCGTCGCAACTCGCCGCCGCTGCCAGCCCGTCCGGTAAACGCAGTTGTACCGCCAATCACCGTGGTGTCGGTCGACTGGCCGGGCGTGCCGGTGAGCACGAGGCGTGCTGCGACTCGCACATCACCGGCGGCCAGCACATCGGCGATGCGACGGGGCGTGACCCGAGGGACGTCGCCGGCCTGCGACACAGACGTTCGTTGCGGCGCGGCGACGGCCCGGCTCGGCGTGGATGCGAGCAGCCCATCGACCCGCGGTGGGACCGGTACCAGATCGGGCTCCACCGGACCCCCAGGGGGCGGACGTTGGGCGACGGCGGCGAACGGCAGTGGGTCGGTCGCCATGGCAAAGGTCAGCGGCAACAATTGCGGCGGCGCGGCCCGACCGTTGCGGAACGACAACGCCCCCAAGGGGGTGAACTGTGAGCCTTTGGCCCCAGCCACCAACCACTCATGCGCCTGGGCCAGCACATCGAGCGATGCATTCGGCGTCGCCGCCGCCAAGGCGGCGGCCGCCGTCACGTCGGCCGCCCGTTCGGCCCGCACGGCATGCTCGGCCAGGAACGGCAACTGGTGGCGCTTGCCGATCTCGACCTGGTGGTAATCGATCGGCACCGTGCCCGGCGCGATGGCCGGGGCCCCGATGAGGGAAACCGAGTTCCCGCTCAGGATGGTCTCGCCGGTGGGTACCGGCTTGTCACTGCGGTTCGGGCCCCATACCCCTTTCGGGAAGGCCCCGGTCACCACAAATGCATCGAGGTTGCCCACATGATTCGTCCCGTCGGCGCGGTTGATGATGCCGATACGCAGCGACGATTTCACCGACGCCCGATGCATAGGGCCGATGGCTAGTGGCTGACCCCCCTGTACTGGCACCGAACCGCTGGTTACCACCTCGGAGGCCGCGGCCGTGGTGGTCACCATCAGCACGAACTCGGGCAGGATCAACACCGGGTCGCTTGCGCTGGCCCCAGTGGGGGGCTTGTTGGCCGTGGCCGGATTCGGCGGCAGCTGCCCCTTGCCGACAATGGCCGTGAGTACCCGGGCGCCATCCTGGCGCAGGTACTTGTCGTAGAACGCGCCCCACTCGAGCACCGGCGTGGAGTTGTCACCCTCATCGCCGAAGGAAATGGAGGCGCTGGTGACACCGAGGTCGATGGTGGCCCGACCATGGAAGTCGGGTCCGGCCAGATACACATCGGCATGCAGGTGGATGCTGATGGTGATGCGGATGTGACCGAACCAGCCGAGGTCGATGTCGATGGTGATGCCCGCGCCCAGTTCGGCGTAGGCGGTGACTTCGAAGTGGAACGGGTCGAAATAGATAATCCCGTCGGCGCCGAGCCGCAGGTACGCCCACAACGGACCCAGGGTGAGCGCCGCCTCGAATCGGGTGCCGGCCATGATTGCCTCAGAGGTGAGCGCGAAATAGCTCTCGCCCTTGATCACCAGGACGCTGCCGATGCTCCAAACGAAGCCGAGTCGGGGCACCACCGGGTAGCCCTTGCGCTGGAACGACGGGTGATATCCGCCCAGGGTCAGCACGAACTCGCCGGCGCCGGGCCCGCCGTTGGGCTGGTTCTTGAACCACATCACGTAAGCGAATCCGCCGGTGAGTCGGCAGTCGGGCGTGAGCAGCCACGAGTTATCGGTGAGCTGCGCCTGTATCCACAGCACGCCGTCGCGGGTGGAGAAACGCACAAGGAGCGCCAGTTCGATCTGCACCAGCGGGAACGCGGTGGTGGGCAACGCCGCTCGGGCCAGACCGAGCAGGTTCACGTCGAGCCCGTCGGCAATCAGGATGCCGATCACCGCGATGCCATCCACCAGAGCGAACGACGTGAACGAAATACCGGCCGCGAACCAGAACGCACCCCGTTGCGGTGGGAAATAGCTGCGAAGTTCGTCGAGCGCACCCATGGGGTCAGTGGTGGCTTTGGCGTTCGGGTCGAGGGCCTTCAGCAACGGGTACGACGGGAACTTGTTCATGTCGCTGGGCAGGAGCAGCAGACGGTTGACACCTACCCCGGCACCCAACCCCGTGACGAAGAAGGCGGGCGGCCCGCCGATCGGGGCCACCAGCGCACCGAAAATGAACAGCGACGTGAAGTCGCCGTGGGTATCGGTAATGACGGCGTACCCGCCGTAGGCCGAGATGCCGTACACCCCGAATCGGATACTGATCATGCCGACGTAATCGGGTGCGCTGCCCGGCGCTCGCCGCAGGCCGCCGGTGATCACGACGCCGCCGGTATCCGACGACACGGCGAGTCCGGCCAGCCCGACTTCCCAGGCCAGCGGGCTGTAGATGGGCGGATCGCTGGGCACTTGTGGCCACCGCACACCGACGGCCAGATCGTCGACGGCGACGGTGAGGCCGAGCAGCGACACCTTGCCGTCTACCATCACCCGGGCCGCGATCACCTGGTTGCCGGACTTGCTGACCCCGAAGCCGACCTGCTCGATATACACCGGACCGAAGCCGCGTTGGATGGTGACCCACCACGGCCCCTCGCCGGTCCCGGCCCGCAAGTCGACCTTGACCGGACCACCCTTGTGATGCTGCACGGCCAGGGCAGGGCTGAACTTGGGGGCCGGTTTCTCTGCCCCACTCGAGCTGTCTCGCAGCACCCCGCTGGCCACCTTGTTGTTGCTGTCCGACGCCGAACCGACCGGTACGGCCAACCCGGTCAGTTCGAGCTGACCGCCGGCACCGGTGACGCCGCTCGTGGCATCGATGGCGAGGTGCCCGTGGACGGCCATGGAATCGACGGTGAACAGGGTATTCAGCAGCGGGCCGCTCTTGCTGCCGATCCGAATCCCGATACCGTCGATGGCGATCCCGAAGAAGACCTCGGGCGTGCCGCCTTTGACCCGTAAGACCTCGACCAGCAGCCCCTCGGCGGGGGTCCCCTCGATCCAGGTGCCATCCACCTCGATATCGACAGTGGTTTCGCCGTCGGCCAGGTTGAAGCGTCCGCCCGGCTCGAGGGAGATGGCGAGACCGTATACGTCACCATTGCCACCGTCGACGCGTTTGGCCAGGGCCACGGTAAGGGGATCGATGTTGACTTTGGGCGTGTGGGCGGCGATGTTGGCGGCCAACTGCAGGAGGCGTTTCCAGAGTTGCGCGGTGTCGAGCACACCTGTGTCGAACGTCGACCCGGTGAAGACGACCCCGGCAAGCAGCTGTTTAATGGTGGCCCCACCGAACACCACTCGGGCAAGCAGATCGTCGACCTCCTTCTGAGCTAGAGCCAAGTCGACCAGCACCGGTACCAGCAGATCGACGAGCACCTCGGGAAGCGACCCACCGGTGGTCTCGAGCGCGAACGTGGGCGACGAGGTGAGATGCAATACTCCGGCTACCTGCTTGACGCCATCGAGGGCCAGCCCGACCGCCAGGCGCGGACCACCTGCCGCGTTGCTGCCGATGGCGATCTCGGCAAGTGGCGCCAGCCGGAGGGAACCGAAGGCCACCGCCGAGGCCGGCGCAATGGCGAACCGGGTGCGACCCTCGACCAGACCGGTGTGATCGACCGTCAGTCCGGCACCAATCAATGCGCCGGTAAACGGTGACAGACCATCGATTGTGGCCGCGATGCGAGCCCCGGCGGCCAGCGGGCCACTCACCGGAACGCTCACCCGCACTGACCCGGCGACGCCGCCATTGAGATAGGTGAGCACCAGTTCGTCACCGACACGGGTGAGGGTGACGCCGGTCGGCAGGGATCCCGCCACCACCGCGGCGAGGGCATCGAGCGCCGTCGGCAGCGCGGTACGCAGACGTTGGGCCAGTTGTCCGACCGGGTCGGCCACCAGTTGGGCCAGTTGGGCGCTGTCGAATTTGGACGTCACCCGTAGCCCGGTGGCGTCACCGAAGCCGGCGAGGGCCACGCCGACCTCATGGCCGAGGCTGCCGTTCGGGATGCCGACCACGGCATCGAGTACGTACGGCAGGGCGTAGGTGACCGCCGCATGGGCCACGTCGCCGACCGCACCCAGACCGGGGCCGCGGGGCAATAACTGCAGGTCGATGTGGCTGGCCGGCATGATCAGTCGGGCGGCCACACCGGTCGGGGCCATGTCAACCACCAGCCGCCCAGCGGTGGTGAGCGGTGAGCCGTCGGGGAGGGCCAACACCAACCGGGCGTCGGGCCGCGCCACCAATCCGGGGCCGCCCAGCGATACCCCCACGCTACCGGCCAGTCGCAGGCCGGTAGCGTCGATGGGCTGGTCGATACCGAGCGCCAGGTGCGCCCGTCCCGCGGTGGTGCCGGCGGTGAGGGCGAGGCCGAAGGGCAGCGCCCATGTTCCGGGGCCGCTGCTCACCCCGAGCAGACCACCGACCGCGTCGGTGAGCGACGCCAGGCGGGCTCCGTCGAACGCCTCGGCCACGGCCAGCAGTCCGGCGAACCAGCGCTGGGGGTCGATGAATAGGCCGAGTGGGGGCCGCACTCGAATGGCGTCGCCGGAGCCGACCAGCACTCCGAGGGCTCGCAGGGTGGGATCGAGGCGGTCTCGGGCGGCGCTGGGGGCTCCGCGCAACTCTGCCACCAGACCACCGACCAATTCGGCCGGGACCAGGGCGACCAGCGTGCGGGCCAGGCGGGCCGTGTCCGGGGTGGGCAGAAGTTCGATCGAGCCGGGGCCGGCATCGGGCCAGATCAGTTGCACCGTCCACGGCGCGCCAGACACCTCCAGCACTGCGCCGGAGGATCCGAACGCCACCCCGAACTGGCCGCCGATCGAACCATCAAGCTTGCGTTCCAGTCGTCCGGTGAGCGTGGCCCCGGCGGCAAAGGCCAAGCCCGAGCCGGTCGTCGCGACCGCCAGCGCGCCGGTGGCCAGATCGGCGGAAAGTCGCACGCCATCCATCTCGACGGCGAATGCCGAGGGGGTGGATGGATCGGGTGCCACGCCGCCAAGCAGGTCGGTGAGCGCGGCAGCCACCCTCGGGGCCCGCACCGCGGTGCGCAGGTCGGCCAGCAGCCCCGACGGGTCAACGAGCAATCGGCGGATACCTTCCACCGAAAAACCCACCGGCCCACCAACGACGGCCGGCATACTCGGGTCTAGCAGGCCAATCACATCGAGCAAGGCCACCAGCTGGCGGATCGGCCCACTGGCAGGAAGGGGCCCGAGAGACGATGCCAAACGCCCGATCAGTACCTGCGCCTCGGGCATCAGGGGCAAACCGTTCTGCAGGTCGGTGTGGCTGATCACCCATCGGCGTCGGCTGACGCCCAACGCCTCGGCCTCATGCAGCACGATGCGGGCCGAGACGGACAGTCCGGTGGTGAAGGGAGCGTCGAGCTGGATTTCGGCCCGTCGCAACGACGGTTGCCGAGACGCCGAGCCGGGCCGAGCCGGGTCGGGGCCACCCGCCAGCCAGCCGCCGACCCGGTCCACCACGATGCGGGCCCGGAAACCTGCACCCGACTGATCCGGTGACCCGAGACCCGCCAACGTCGCCGCCAATTCCACCCGTAGTCGCACCGCACCCGGCGCGGCATCGGGCGCAATCACCATGTTCAGCCCGCCATGCAGCACGTCGATGCCCACCTCAACATCAGGATCGGCACCAGGATCATCCGCCGGCGATGACGTCTCGAAGACGTCTTGTAGGCCGCGCACGATCACGCCGGTGATGGCCTTGGAGATGCCGGTGGCGTCCATCACCCCACGGACGCAATGGACATCGACCGTGCCCGGAATCGTCGGCAACGAGAGCGGTGGCGATAGTTCGGCCAGTGGCGAGGGGCCGTGCTTCCACACCAGATCGAGGGCGCCGACCATGGCCCGACCGGCCATGACCGCGTCGTGTTCGGGTTGATCGACGTCGACGGCGGGCAGCAACCGGGCCAGAAGTTGGTACGCACCGGCGGCTGGTTGGGTCTCAACGACATCGAGGCCGATGCCGCCATGGGGCGTGCCAACGGTGACCAGATGGGTCACACCGGCGACGGTGGCCGCGACCCATGCCGCAGCATGCCCGGCTGCACCGTGGGCCACCAGCATCACCGGGCCACCTCCGCCCACCCGCGTGACGACGGCGGCGACGGCACGGGCCAGTCGCGCCGTCTGACGGGCCGCGCCGTCATCGGCACCGTTGGTGGCCGCATCGGCCCGACTGGCCAGCAGCACCAACCACGGACCGTCCTGGGCATCGAGACGGGAGACATCGAGCGCGTCGGGCGACAACCCAGCGGCGCGCAGATCGAGCACGTGATCCGACGCCACCCCCGGCCATTCGGTAGGTCCGAGCGGGCCAGCAACGAACACCGTTCCGGCACCGACCGCCGGCAGGCCCAGGGCCGAAAGGTCGAGCGCCTCCACCAACGCGCCGTGAGCGACACGGGTCAGATCATGGTTGATGGCCCCCGGGATGGTGGCCGACGCGGACGAAACCAGACCGTCGGAGCCCAGCCAGCGGGCCGCCAGTGCCGTGAACCCGTCGTTGAGATCATCTCGGGCGGCGAGCAGGTCGGCCAACACCGAGCTGTGCACTGACGCGTGGCGCAGCGCCGCGGCCAGGCGCTCCGCTGGTGGCTCGGCTACCAAGCCATCATCCGCGGTGATCCAACTCAGCAGGTCGCCGGGCCGGAACACGTCGACATTGAGATCCGGCTCGTGTGGAGACCACAGCAGCAGCTCGATGCGCCGGGCCGCGTCGGCCGCCAGCGCCGACAGCGGCAAGGTGAACGGATCGTGCGGCACCCCGCGACCGAGCAGGCGGCCGATGGCTGTGTCGGGATCGAGCGGGCCGAGCAAGGTCAGAGCCAGCCGCTCGGCCACCGCCGCCAGCCGGCCATCCTGGGCCAAACCGCCGACCAGATCGGCGACCGTACCGATGGGATCGGTGACCAGGTCTTCCAGGCTGAGGCGCACCTGGAGGCCGCGTTCGTCGCGCTCCTCCCAGCGGAACAGGCCGATCAGTTCGTCCAACCACGGGCGCTTGAGCCGGCGCAGTAGGTTGGCCAGCAGTCGTTCGAGCACCAGCCATGGCACGTCGCCGGTGAAGGTGCCGTCGGGGTGAAGCGTCGGGAGCGCGAACGGCATCGCTTCACCGTCGATGCGAGCAGTGAGCTCATCCAGCACCGGTTCCAGCGTGAAGCCCGCCCCCGTGGCCCACCCGAAACGCAGGCCGGCGCGGGCCGTCTCGACCGCGGCCGCGTCAGATCCGAGCCGCAGGACACGGCCGTCGTTTCGCTCGAACACCAGCCCGGCGGCGAGGCTACCGACGGCCTGACCGCCGCTCCCGTCGAGATGGATGCGCACCAGTTCGGCCCGCAGATCCAGGCGGGCGCCGGGCCAACTGGCACCCAACCCGAGCGCAGCATGGTCGACGGCCAGGCCGAGGTGCAGGGTGGCTGGCGCGCCGTCGGCCCACACCACGACGGCCACATCTCCGGCCAGCGGCAAGCGCCACGGATCGACGACGGTGCCCGTGCCCGACACAGCCGAGACTGTCGTGGACACCAAGCCCTGCAGCGCGTCGAGTACTGCGCCGTAGCCCGCGGCGTGGGTTCGGATGACCCGATCGTGGTAGCCGACCATGGCACCAACGGGGTTGCCGAGGAAGTCGGGCAGCGTGGTGAGTGTGACCGGCCAGCCGACCTGCCCGGCCGGCGCCCCTAGTCCCAGCAGCACCTTGACCGCGTCCCCGGCGGCACCGAGGTGAGCGAGCACCAGATCAGCGACGTCGCCCACGACCGCCCCACCCACGTCGGCCAGCGTGTGGGTGTTGGTGAGATCGAGCACGTCGTAGTGATGGGTGCCGATATCGACATTGTGGGCGGCCAGCACCAAGCCCGGTTTGCGGTCAGCGCCCAGGGTGAGGCCCAGCTCGAGTGAACCGACCTTGACGCCAGGTGCCGGCGTGGCGCTGTCCAGTAGCCGTTCGCCCTGCTTGCCGACGTGGCCCGCGAGTTGGACGGACGGTAGGCCGCGCACGGACGGTGTCGCGCCGACGGTCACTCGCACCAGGGTGGCCGACAGGGCCAGCCGCCCGGACGGGGTGGTACCCGATGCCGTGGTTTGCGGGGTGGTCACCTCGACGCCCAACTCGAACAGCGGATCGCCAGCCGCGGTGCGACCGGCTAGCACCAGCGCGTCGATGGCGACCCCGGTGGCCGTCGTCCACCGCACTCGATGGGGCAGTCCGGGGCCGCCCGCGGCCACGACGGTGCCGACATTTCCCGACAACTTGGCGGCGTGACTCAGCCAGGCATCGACCGCCACACTGTCTTGCAACAGGGTATCCAGCCAAGTCCGCCAGGCCGAGGCACCGTGGGCGAAGATGTCCGCGATCGGCAGAACGGGCAGCCGCGAGTCGGCGCTCAGGCCAACCAGGGAGAGCAGTTCGCTCAGTTCACCCGACGCCGAGGCCAGCGATTGCTGCACGACACCAAGCACCAGACGCACGGCTTCGTCGGCCAGCCCGGGGCCGGCGGTACCCCCGATGGCGAAATCGTGCGGGGTCTGCTGGCCGGGCAGTTGCAGGCCGCGGAGCGATACCTGCAGGCTGGGCGCGCTGCCATCGGTGGCGACCTGCGCCCCTACGACGATGCCGTGGAGACCGGCCTGCCCGGGCGCCGGGGTGGTGTCCATGGTTACGTCAACGTCGAGCTCCACCCGGCCGTCGGCATGCCCGAGCAGCACGGTGGCGGCGCCCGAGTTCGGTATCCGCATGAGCGGGACCAGCAAGGTCAGAAGCGCGGTGGGGCCGGTCGTCGACGCTCGAACGCCAAGCCCTAAATCGACCGCAGTCGATCCGACGGCCAAGACGACATGCAACGAAATCGGTGGATGGGCGAAGAGTTGCAGCCAGCGGCGGCCGGCGGAGTCGACCACGGCGTCGCCGCCCTCGTGCAGCATGGATTGCACCGCTCGACACAGGGCGTCTCGCTGCTCGGGGTTGCGCAGCATCTGTCCGACGGACTCGCCGGGTGACGCGAACCACGCGGTGTTCAGCTGATCGGCTTTGACCAAGCCGATGGCCTTGGCTAAGTCGAGGACCGGCCCCAGGTCGTTGGCAGTCGGGGCGGTCATCGGGGCACGATCCGATCGAAGGGGTGACGGGCCTGGGGTGTGACAGTCAAACCCTTGAAGGAGGCGTGCAGCATGCCGGGTAACAGCGATTCACCGTCGAGGTCCTGGCCCGCCGAATGGGCCACGCTGGTGGCCACGCCGGTCAGGGCAGCCCAGGCAGTGGCGATCAGCCGGTCACCCCATACGTCGACAATCACGGCCGGTCCGCGCGGTTTAGATTCGGTGGACACCATCATCCCGGTGGGAAGATCACCAGCGCCGAGCGCGAAGGGCACGACGATCTCGACGCCACCGGTCTCGTCGCACCGTACCGTGATACCCACGATGGCGAACCCGTCTGCGGTTGCCAACCTCGCCTTGGTGGGAAAGACCAGCAGTTCCGAAGTGCCGTCGACCCACAAAACAACATCGGTCTGGGCCGAGCCGTCGGTGGCGGCGTCGACGAACGCGGCGGAAAAGAGCTTTTGGGTCTCGTCTGGGTTGAGGTCGACGGGCGGGCCGAGTTCACTCGGCTTGAGCTGCCGCCCAACGAAGGCATCCGGGCATCGTGCCCGAACCTGTTCGATGATGCGTGCGCATTCCGGACTGATCGCGGCGCGGCGCGCATGGATCAGGTCGTTGGCTGCCGTGTTCACCTCACGCAAACGTGCATCCATGTGCCTCCTTCTGACTGCGCAGACGGTGGATCGTTGCCATCCTCGCACCGGTAAGAGGCCTCAGCCAGCCGGCGAGATACATCGAGCTTCAACCCAGGTGAGTCACACTGAACGCTCCTGGTCGATCGGAGTGATCGAACGTTCCAACCACGCTCCAAACCGTAGCCCACACCGCAAAGGCGTTGGACGGCTCGAACCCCATGAGACGTTTCGTGAGATTGCGGGCCAGATAGTTGCAGATGAAAGCATTGTGTATGGTCGAAAACGTGGCCCTCACCAGGCAAATCGGGTGGGCGTCTAGGGCTCCACCCCAGCACCTTAGGATTAGAGGCGCCGCTAAGGTGTCCGGCAACTTCAGCCGAGTATTGGGACGCGGGTCCGGTAGGTGCTTGACACTTTTGGTGTGCAACTGACGTAGGCGCCGGCCGAACCGACGTTGACGTAGTCGAGCGCTACGGCCCAGGACGCGGCGAGCCGTTGGCGCAGTCGGGTGAGCGCGATGCGACGATCGGGGACGGGGTTGGCGAAGAGTTGGCTGTCGTGGCATCGCATCGCTGTTCTTTGCCTGCTGCGTTCAAGGGAAGCCGGACATGGATCTCTTCATCGAGTCGCCCTACCAAGCGGCCATCGAGCGGCATCCGGTCGAGGTGGTAGTAACCGTTGGGGAGTTGTTGGTTGGCGATCGCACAGCCGACCGCGTCGCCGAAGCAGAAGATCTTCACGTCGACGCCGTCTCGCTTGGCGACGTTGTCGGCCGGGCCAAGCCCGTTGTAGCTGGCCTCGGTGCCGTAGGCGGGGCCTTTTGCAGGATGACCAGGACGTTCATGACGTGATCTCCTCAGTATTGGTGGACTCGATCGAAAGGTGGGCATTTCGCCATTCGGGGAAGCCGTCCTCGAGACGGCGGGCGTGGTGCCCGCGACGGCGCAGGAGTTGGACGGCTTCGTCGGCAAACACGCAGTATGGGCCGCGGCAGTAGGCGACGACTTCGACACCCGCGGGCAGGCTGCGAAGACGTCGAGCGAGTTGCTTGATCGGGATGGACACCGCGCCGGCGATGTGCCCGGCAGCGTACTCAGCGCCGGGACGGACATCGATGACGATCACGTCGCCATCGATGAGACGCTGGGCAAGATCCGCGCGGCGAATCTGTTCGAGGTCGTCGCGGTGCCCGAGATAGGCGCTGGCGAGGTCATCGAGGGCGTCATGGTGGGTGACAGCGACCGAGCGAAGCGATGCCCACAACGCAGCCACCTGTTCTGAGGCGAGCCGGTAGTAGATGCGATTGCCATCGCGGCGGGTGGTGACGAGACCGACGGTGGCGAGAGTGCGGAGGTGGAACGACGTGTTGGCGACGCTTTGGTCGATCTCGCTGGCGAGCTCGTCGACGTGGCGTTCACCTTGGGCGAGTACGTCAATCAGTTCTGCCCGGCGACCGTTGCCGAGCGCCTTGGCGACTTCGGCGAACCCGTCGAAAAGTGCGTCCTTTTTGCCTCGGTTCCCCACTGCTACCTCCATGTTCAAAGATCCACTTGACAAGGTAGCGTCAGTGTCGCGACTATTCAAGTTATTCTTTGAGGAGGAAATGTGCGTGTTCATGAGTTCGTCGACGAGGGCCTCGGCCATTCGTCGTATGTGATTGACCTCGGCGACCGCGCTGCAGCGATGGTCGATCCGCCCCGGTTCCCCACCGCCCAGGAGCGCCTCGTTGCGGCGTTGGGCCTTCGGCTCCTGTGGACGTTGGATACGCATTCACACGCTGATTACGTGACGGGCAGCCCGGCGCTGGCCGCCCGGTCCGGAGCGACGTTCATCGCTCCGGCCGCGTCGCATCTCGAGTCACCACATCGGCAGGTTCGCGATCGGGAGCACCTAACCCTCGCCGCCGGCGTCGAAATGGTCGCGCTGGCGACCCCGGGTCACACACCGGACCATCACGCCTATCTCCTTGTCGACTGTGGCACACCGGTCGCGTTGTTCTCCGGTGGTTCACTAATGGTTGGCACGGTTGGGAGAACAGACCTATGCGGACCGGACCTGGCCGTGCCGCTTGCCCACGAGATGTTCATCGCATTGCGCCGGTTCGATGAGTTGCCCGATGCGCTCGCGGTCTACCCAACACATGGGGCCGGATCGTTCTGCTCGGCACCGGGCGCGTCTCAGCGCACCTCCACCCTCGGGCACGAACGCCTCACCAATGCGTTGTTCTCGATCACCGACGAGAACGAGTTCGTCGATCGCTTGGTCGCCGGGTTCGGCAGCTTCCCCTCGTACTTCGATCGATTGCCGGAGCTGAACCGGCTCGGTCCCGCCCGCTACGACTCGCTGCCTCTTCTGTCCGCCCTCAGCGCTGACGATGTCGATCGGCACGTCGCCGCTGGCGGCGTCGTTGTCGATGCCCGCCCGGTTGCCGCGTTTTCCGCGGGCCACGTGCCGGGGTCGTTGTCGAACACGCTGCGCCCAGTGTTCGCGAGTTGGCTCGGCTGGCTTGTCGAAGCGAACCGGCCCGTCGCGTTCGTTCTCGACGAAGGTCAGGACCGCGACGAACTCGTCCGACAGTGTCTCGATGTCGGCCATGAGCACCTCGTCGGCGAACTCGCAGGTGGCATCGACGCGTGGACAGCGTCCGGCCGCACGGTGGGCACAATCCCGCTCGTTGACCCTGCCGGAATGATTGGTCAAGTGATCGATGTCCGTCAGAGCAACGAGTACACCACCGGGCACATCCCCGGCAGTATCAACATTGAGCTCGGCGCTTTGGCTGAGGCGAATCTCACCGCCGGACCAATCACGGTGATGTGTGGCCATGGCGAACGCGCCATGACCGGCGCCAGCATCCTCTCCGCGCACACATACGATCACCTCGTGGTGCTTGACGGTGGACCCGATACCTGGTCCGCAGCGACCGGTCGATCATTGGAGGCAGGCTGATGACCACCTCCAAGACCGACGCACCGTTGCGGCTCGGCCTTCGCCAGAACGTCGCCCAGTTCGCTCTGCTTGTGGGTGTCAACGCGCTCGTCGGCGGCATGATCGGCCAGGAACGCACCGTTCTCCCGCTCCTCGCCAAGCAGGAGTTCGGACTCACCGCCTTCACGGCCACGCTCACCTTCATCGTCGCGTTCGGCGCCGTGAAGGCGGCGACGAACTTCGTCGCCGGCACGCTGTCCGACCGGTACGGCCGCAAGCCAGTGCTGGTCGCCGGGTGGATCATCGCCCTGCCGATCCCGTTGCTGCTGATCTGGGCACCGAGTTGGGGATGGGTGATCTTCGCCAACGTCCTGCTCGGCGTCAACCAAGGCCTCACATGGTCAACCACGGTGGTCATGAAGATCGACCTCGTCGGGCCTGCCCGTCGCGGATTCGCGATGGGCTTCAACGAAGCCGCCGGCTACGGCGCCGTTGCCATCACCGCGCTCGCTACGGGCTACATCGCGCAACGCTGGGGACTTCGCCCTGAGCCGTTCTTCCTCGGCATCGCCTACGCCGCGCTCGGCCTCGGCCTGTCAGTATTCTTCGTCCGCGAGACCCGCGGCCACGCCCGCCACGAAGCAGCCAACCACGTCGCCACAAGCGGTACACACCACCAAAACCTCACCACCGGACAGATCTTCAAGCTCACATCGTTCACCGACAAAGCACTGTCATCGTGCTCGCAGGCCGGCCTGGTAAACAACCTCAACGACGGGCTCGCCTGGGGCCTGTTCCCCATCTTCTTCGCCGCCAGCGGCATATCCATCGAACGAATCGGCGTCCTCGCTGCCCTCTACCCCGCAGTGTGGGGACTAGGGCAGCTCTACACCGGAGCCCTGTCAGACCGCATCGGCCGTAAACCACTGATCGTCGGAGGGATGCTCACCCAAGCAGTCGCCATCGCCTGGATCGCCGCAACCGGTAACTTCGCGGCATGGGCGGTCGGAGCGATGGTCCTCGGCGCCGGCACCGCAATGGTGTACCCAACCCTTCTCGCCGCGATCGGCGATGTCGCCCACCCAGCCTGGAGGGCACGTTCGGTCGGCATCTACCGGCTCTGGCGTGACGGCGGCTTTGCCGTCGGCGCCCTCCTCGCCGGTATCCTCGCCGATCTGATCTCGATCCCCGCCTCCATCTACGCCGTCGCCGCACTCACCGCTGTCTCCGGCCTGGTCGTCGCCTTCCGCATGTACGAGACGCACCCCCAATGATCAGCGAAGGCGGCGACCGGCGGTCGATCGAGGGGATTCTCGCCCAGGCCCGCGCCGCGCTCGATCGGGTCGAGCCAGCACAGCTCGCCGACGAACACGCCGGCGGCGCGTTGATCGTCGACATCCGCCCGGTCGAGCAACGATCACGCGACGGTGCGCTGCCAGGGGCGGTTGTCATCGATCGCAACGTGCTCGAGTGGCGACTCGATCCATCCTGCGAGCACCGCATTCAGGGAGAGGTAAGCTACGACACGCGCGTCGTAATCGTCTGCAACGAGGGGTACCAGTCGAGCCTCGCCGCCGCGCAGCTTCGAGCCCTCGGGCTGCGCCGAGCCACCGACCTCATCGGCGGCTTCCAAGCGTGGCGCGCACTCACAGCCGACGAGACGCGCTGACCACCCAAGCGACAGTTCCGAGGACGACGCCCTGCCCGGGTTTGTAGTAGTCGGCGAGAGCGGTGGTGACTGCGTCGAGTGCGTGCCGCCGTGCACCGCGTTCAGCACCGTCGAGCAAAGCGCGGGCGATTCCGGTACCGAGCAGGAACCCGACGCTGTCCGCGAGGCAACCTCCGCCGCCTAGTGTGATCGCCGGGCTGACCGCCTCGATCTCGATGTCGCTGTACCCGGCCGATGACAGGGTCGTCTGTCGGCTGTCCCCGTCTCGGTCATCGCTGGCTTCCTCGCGTGCGCACGACACCGACTCGGAGCCCGTCGACGAGGTCGTCGAGGCCAGCGCCGCCGGGCACCTTGGCGCGTGCCCGAAGCTCGACGCCGACCTCGTGCACGACCAAGGACGCCACCGCCTGCGTGAGTTGCAGCCTGGCTCGCCGTCCCATCGAGACGAGTTCCGCTGATGCATCTTGTCGCCACAACTCGCCGACGAACATGTCGACAAATGCATTCGCCTGTACGCGCGCGCCGGAGGCAAGTCCAGCGGCCATGCGGATCGCTGCGAGCGGTTCGACGCCGCCGCCGATTGCGTCACCGACGAGGAAGAGCAACGCCGGCGCTCGAACGTGCCATGTCTCGCCCTTGGCGTCGCCAGCGTGGATCAGCCCGGCCTCGATCGCCGCCGCAAGGATGCCCTCGTCCGCCATCGCCGGAACGGCATCCGCCAGTTCGTTGGGCGTGTACGACACCGTCCCCTGGTCGATTCCTGCTGCGCTCGACCCACCGAGGACATCATCGAGCGTACGGCCTGACACCGACGCGGCGCACAGGTCGCGGATCGCCGCCAACGAGTAGCCGCGCTCCTGTAGGCGGGAGATCAACTCGAGCCGCTGACGATGGGATTCGTCGTAGCGGCCCACCCTTCCTTGCTTACGCGGCGGGTCGAGCAGGCCGAGTGTTCGGTACTCGCGCACCGTCCGCGTCGGGACACCGACCAACGCAGCCAACTCATCGATCGACCACGGTTTCGACCCATCACTAGACATTGCCGGTATATACCGTTACGGTCATAGACGTGAGTATTGCCGATAGGGTCCCACCCGTCAACCGTCCACCGGAACTTGACACCGTCCTCGATCAACTTCGTCGACACTTCCACCTCCCGGACCTGCTCCTGGGCGCCCCGCCAAAGAGGCTGAGTGGCGGGTTCTGGGCCGAGATGTGGATCCTTACCCTCAACGGGTCGACCGGCAGCGACCTCCCCGGCCGGGTCGTGCTCCGCCTCGCACCCGACGCCGACCTCGCCGCCTGGGAAACCACACTCCAGGCCTCCGTCGCGCAACAGGACTATCCAACCCCTGCCGTACGTGCTTCGGACCTCGCACCATCTGCCGGTCGCGCCTGGTGCGTCATGGACCACGCCGAAGGGTCACCACTGCTCGGCGGGCTCAGCGGCTTGCGTGCGCTCGCCGCGCTCCCACGCTTAGCGACCGGGCTCCCGGACACGCTCGCTCGCGCCGCAGCCGACCTCCACCGACTCGATCCCGCGCCCATCGAAGCTGCACTCGCGAAGGCAACCGCCCGAACCATCGGCGTCGATGGCCTCCTCGGCCACTACCAGACGCAAGCCCGCGTTCTCGACGACGCACCGTTACAGCGAGCGCTGCAGCGGCTCGCCGGATCCCGGCCCGATCCGAACCTGCGCGTGGTCTGCCATGGCGACCTTCACCCCTTCAACATCCTCACCAACGGCGACCAGATGACCGTGCTCGATTGGACGGCCGGCCAGATCGCCCACCCCGCTTACGACCTCGCCTTCACACACATGCTCCTCGCCAACCCACCCCTCGACGCGCCCACGCCGCTTCGCCCAGTCATCAACGCCGCAGCACGCCGCATCGCGCACCGATTCATCGCCACCTATCAAAAGATCGGGCCACACCCCGTGGGAAACGACACCCTCGACTGGTATCACAACCTCCACGCATGTCGAATTCTGATTGATCTCGCCGGATGGCGGGCGGCGGGCGAACTCGACGCCCACCGGGGCCACCCATGGCTCGCCATGGAGCCAGCCCTGCTGCCCCTCCTAGCGGCATGACGGTCGCTATTCACTTCCACACGGGCCGCCCACTCGTAGCGGTTGCGTCGGCCGACGCGGACGCGAACGACGTAGCCCTCTCGTTCAAGGTCGTCGATAATGCTGAAGACGGCCCGTTCGCGAATCCCAATCCGCTGGGCAATTTCCCGAAGGCGCTAATCGGGATCTCGGGCAATACACATGAGCACATGGCCGTGATTAGACAAGAACGTCCAGCCTGCGGGAAGGTCGACCCGGTCTTCGGGGGCGCGTGCCATCGGTGGCCCCTCAACTCGTCGGGATTTGTGCGAGGGCGTCGTCGATGATTCGGTCCATATGTGCTCCCGCTACCTGGCTGCCGCTTACTGGTTCGCCTCAACAGTGTGGGCGTGCTCGCCCTCGTCACAAGCGACCAAAACCGAGCAGTGCACGGTGCGAGCAATAGCGCTGGCAGTCGAACCGAGGCGAAGGTGACGGATCCCCGTGAGGCCACGAGTGCCGAGTGCCACGAGGTCGGGGGATACCTCTGCGAGGTGATCGTGGATCATCGCAGTTGGTTTGCCGCTTTCGACGCGGACGTTGACGGTTGCGCCGACCGCTTCGAGTCGCTCTTGGGCCCTGCCGATGGCGGCGGCAACATCGATCCTCTGGTCGTCGATCGCTAGGATGGTGACCGAAAGTTGGTCGGCCCATGGCAGCTCGGCGAGCACGCTGGTGACCTTGTCGGCGTGGGGTGAGCCGTCGGCGCAGATGACAACGCTGCGCACGGTATGGCCGTGACGGGCGATGAGAAGCGGTGCGGGAGGGTGAAGGAGCAGCCAATCTGCTGTGCTGCCGAGGTGCAGCGCCTTCCAGAGTCCAAGCCCACGCGGTCCGATGACGAGGAGGTCGCTGTTTCGGGAAAGGACGAGGCGTGGATCACTCTTCGCAGTGAGTTCGGCGACGGTGGCGAACTGGGCTTCGGCGAACGCTTTACGAGGCTGCGGTGGGTTCCACGCGTGGAGTTCAGTATCGGCGTGCGGGAGCACGATCCCCGAGAACTCGGGCATCTCGGCAGTGACGACCTCGAGACGCCAGCCCGGCCAGCGATGATTGTTGATGAACAACCAGGCGATGTCGGCGGCCGGTGAACTGTCGTCACCGAAGACGAGCGTACGAGGTTTCATGGGTACTCCTTGTCGTCAGGGTGGCCCACGCTGCTAGCAGCGTTGAATGAGAACACATGATCCAATATTCATCTAGTATCCAGCGCCCGACAGGGCCGAAGGTCACGACCCTCAATTCGGCAGAGCACATTCGACACGTTTCAGTTGCCTCCGGCGAGATCCAGACGATCGGCTGTATCGCATCGGTCGTGTTCGGATGAAGCTGCTCTCGAGGATCCGTTTGGGCTGCTGCCTCAACGAGGCGCAGGGTCACGCTTCGTCGCGCCGCTGGATCGACGGTTAGGAGCCGGCGACGATCAGACTCGACGCAGACCTCCGACACTCAGGCCGTGCGTCGCGAGCAGCCAAGGCGATCGCTGGTGTCCGTCGACATTGACGGCGATCGCTTGGAAGCAGTCAGGCACGACTGGTCCTCCCAGCCGTGAGCTTGCGAAGTTCTTCGACAATGAGGATCGGAGTCGCGGCGGCGATCGCGATCGCCCAGTCCCACAGGCTGAGCCGGACTGCGGCGTCTCGCCCGGTGAAGAGCTGTTGGATGCGGTCCACGGTCATAGCACCGACCTGGAGGACGAGGACCGAGCCGGAGGCGGCCCACAGCCGCCAGTTGGTGAAGGCGTGGCGGCCGAGGGCGGAGTGGTCGGGGAAGCGGGTGTTTTGGAGGTTGAACAGCTGGAAGAACACGAACGCGCTGAGCGCGACGATGGTCCCGCGGGCGGCGTCGGTGTCGCTGACGGCCCCTGACCCGACGGTGACACGGTACGCGGTGAGGGTGCCGGCGGTCATGATCACACCGTAGGCACCGAGGCGGGCCAGGCGGCGCATCGTCAGGATCCGCCTGTCCGGCGACCGTGGTGGTCGTGTCATCGTCCCTGGCCCTGGGGGGTCGACACCGAGGGCCATCGCAGGAGGACCGTCCATGATGATGTTCACCCACAAGAGGGCGATCGGCGCGAAGAACGCTCGTCCGTCGCCCGGCCAGCCCAACAATGACGCTGTGATGATCGTCAAGATGGCGCCGATGTTGGTGGACAGCTGGAAGGTGACGAACTTGATGATATTGTTGTAGATCGTGCGTCCGCCTTCGACGGCGTTGACGATGGTCGCGAAGTTGTCGTCGGTGAGCACCATGGTTGCGGCTTCCTTGGATACTTCGGTGCCGGTGATCCCCATCGCGACGCCGATGTCGGCTCGTTTGAGGGCGGGGGCGTCGTTGACGCCGTCGCCGGTCATGGCGACCACATGATTGCGTTCTTGGAGTGCTTCGACGATGGCTACTTTGTGTTCGGGAGCGACCCGGGCGAACACACCGATACCTTCGATGCGGGTAGCGAGCTCGTCGACGGTCAGCTGATCCAGTTCTCGTCCTGTGATCACCTCGCCTGTGATGCCGAGCTCGGCGGCGATCGTGCGCGCGGTGGCGGCGTGATCGCCGGTGATCATCTTCACCTCGATCCCGGCGAGCCGGCATCGTTCGATCGCCAACCTGGCCTCGGGCCGGGGTGGGTCCGCCAAACCCACCAGCCCTTCGAAACACAGCTGTTCGATGTGGCTGCGAGGGTTCGTGGTCGGGTCCCAGGCCAAGCGGGCGATGCGAGCCGACGCAACTGCGAGGACACGCAACCCGCGCTCGCCGAGGACCTCGTTCGCGGCGAGGGCCACATCGCGATCGGCTGCGTCGAGCGGCGCGCACGTCCCATCGCCGGCGGCCGTACTGGTACACCGGGTCAGTAGCACGTCCGGTGCGCCCTTGACGTAGACGTCGATGAAGTCTCCGGCATCGTGGAACGTCGCCATGTACTTCGCGGCCGAATCGAACGGGACCTCCCCCACCCTTGGCCGACGGGTCCGCTCGCCGGACACGTCAACGCCTCCCTTGGTCGCGAGGACCACCAACGCGGCTTCGGTCGGATCGCCCACCGCTCCGGTGTCGCTGACGGAGGCGTCGTTGCACAACGTGCACACGGTCAACAGGGGTTCCAGGTCGGCCCTCTGGCCATCCTGGTCTCGGCGAATCACTCCGCTGGTCGCGTATCCTTCGCCGTCCACCGAGAACCAGTGGCCGCCGGCGTGGACCTGACGGGCGGTCATTTGATTGACGGTGAGGGTGCCCGTCTTGTCGCTGCAGATCACCGTCGTCGCACCGAGGGTTTCCACCGAGGCGAGCCGTTTGACGATCGCCTGCCGCTTGGCCAGCTGGCTGGTGCCGACGGCGAGGGTGACAGTCAACACCGCCGGTAGTCCTTCGGGGATCGCGGCCACCGCCAACGCGACCGCGTTCAACAACATGTCCTCGACTGCGACACCGCGAATCACATCGAGCACGACGACCAGCGTCACGGCGAGCGCGGCGACCAGGGTGAGTCGGCGGCCGAGGTGGGCGATCTCGCGTTGCAGCGGGGTGGGTGGCGTTTCGGCGGCCTTGAGCATCGTTGCCAACCGCCCGATCTCGGTCCCGGCACCCGTGCCGGTAACAACGAGTTCGCCGCGGCCACGGGTGACGGTCGTGTTCATGACCCCCATGCAGCGCCGGTCGGCCAACGCTGCGGCCTCGTCGAACATTGCCACGTCATCTTTGGTGACTGGCAGCGATTCGCCCGTGAACGCTGATTCGTCAACTTGCAGATCGACGGTCACGAACCATCGGCCGTCGGCGGGCACTCGGTCGCCGGCGTCGACTAGGACGACATCACCCGGCACCAGCTCCTCAGCGTTGACCTCGATGATCACACCATCTCGGCGCACGCGGGCCCGGGTGACCAGCATCCGTTCCAGTGCCGCCAGACTCGACTCGGCCCGATGTTCCTGCACGAACCCGAGCACGGCGTTGAACACGACAACCACGCTGATGACGATGACGTCTTTGATATCGCCGACGATCGCGGCGAGCATCGCGGCGCCGACTAGGACCGCCACCAGAAAGCTGCGGAACTGGTCGATGAACGCCCGCAACGACGATCGTTTCTTGCCTCGAGGCAGCCGGTTAGGGCCGTGAGCATCCAAACGGGAGACCGTCTCAGACACCGGCAGGCCGACGAGCAGATCCGAACCGAGCCGAGCCGCGACCTCAGCTGCGGTCAGGCGATGCCAACCGTCGAAACCGACATCGGACGCATCCGTTTCACCACTCATCTACGTAGTCTCGCCCTATCCAGGTCAACAACAATTTAGTCATTGCTGAACACGACTACCGGTGTTCACACCGTTCTGGTAGAGGCGGAGGTCCCAATGCCCAGTCACCCCGCTATCGCGAGAGGACTTTCGACACTGGCGACAGTTGCATCACCGTCGAATATTGCTGCATGAATCCAGTGTCGCTGTTCAACTTATGGCTGCGGACATCCGAACCGGTAGCGGCCGGTTCGCTGTGTTCATGCGACTGTGCCCGGTGACCAGTGGTGGAGGTACATGAGACCCAGCTACCCGGTGTCGGTATCCGTTACGAGTTCGTCACCGCCGCGGGCGACCGGTTGGGGGAATTGATCCACCGGCTCGGGCAACGTCACCTCCTCGTCTACAGCCAGCAGGACCCAGACGCCTGCATCGTCACGGCACGCCTCGAACTCGACGAGGCACGCACGTTGGCCGAGCTGTTCGGTGCTGCGACCGTAAGCGAGCAGGTTACCGCGATGCAACAACAGATCGCGGGCCTGACCATCGACTGGCTGCCCATCGACTCCTCATCGCCACTTGTTGGGGCGAGCCTCGCAACGCGGCGATCCATACCCGCACTGGGGTGTCGGTGGTCGGGGTGATTCGAGGCGACCAGGCGTTCCCGGCGCCGACCGCCGAGTTTTGTTTCGAGGCGGCGACATCGCCGTATCAGTCGGCACCGTCGATGGCATCGCTCAGCTGACGGCGTTGGTTCGCCCCACCCGCTGAGGTCCCTCCAAATGATCGCGACGATGTCTCAGGCTGGCGCGCTCGTCGAACTCGGCGCCGTGATTCTCGGCCTGGCAGTAGTCGCACGGTTCGCTCATCGTTTCGCGTTCAGTCCGATACCCGCCTATCTCCTCGCCGGGCTTGCCGTACGGTCGAGGAAGGTCCCGTCCGTCTCGATCTCAGCGAGGACTTTGTTGCGTTCGGCGCGGAGATCGGGGTCGTCCTGCTGCTGCTGGCGTTGGGCCTACAGTACACCGCCGCCGATCTGCGCGTCGGGTTACGCAACAACCTCGCCACCGGCGTGCTCGACGCCGTGGCGAACTTCCTGCCCGGCTTCGCCGCCGGGCTGGTGTTGGGCTGGGGCGTGCGCACAGCGTTGGTACTCGGCGGCGTCACATACATCTCGTCGTCAGCGATCATCGCGAAATCACTCGACGACCTCGAGCGGCTCGGCAACCGCGAGTCGGCGACAGTGCTGTCGATCCTTGTGCTGGAAGACCTCGCGATGGCCGGCTACCTGCCGATCATGGCCGCACTCCTCGCCGGCGCATCAGTGCTCGCCACCGGGTTGTCGCTCACTTTGGCCGCAGTGACCGTACCGCGGCAACCAAGATCGCGACGGGCTGGTGGGCCGCCCAACGCGCAGGGGTCAGTAGCCGTGGACGCGTCCGGGTAGGGCTGGCGCTGGTCGCCCGCGGCGAGTTCTCGGTAATCGCCGACCTCGGAATCGCTGCCGGGATCGAGCCACGCCTGGGCTGGCCGCAGGCTACGTGTTGATCCTCGCGATAGCGGGGCCGTTGCTCATGCGCTGGTCGCCGACACCGGAGCGCCAATGATCCTTCGATGACCGACAACACAGCTGTGGGCACCAAACCCGAAATGCTGGGACGTTCGGCCCTACACCTGAAGTGACCTTCAAGTGACTATTGGAAAGGGCCTGCCACTGCGGACCCGGACTGCACGTAGAGGAAAGTCATGGACGAGAGCATCAGGCTTGGCCGAATCGCCGGCGTCACTATTGGTTTGAACTGGAGTGTGCTGCTGATCGCATGGTTGTTGAGCTGGAGTCTGGCCAGTCACCGATTGCCGACGTCGCACCCAGGGCACACCACCGGGGTGTACTGGACCGCTGGCGTCGTCACCGCGCTCGTGTTCTTCATGTCTCTGCTCGCCCATGAGATGGGCCACGCCCTCGTGGCTCGCCGACACGGAGTTCGCGTTGAGGGCATCACATTGTGGTTGTTCGGCGGTGTCGCCAAACTCGGCGGTGAAGCCGCCACCCCTGCCGCCGAATTCCGAATTGCGGCCGTCGGACCTGCGGTCAGCCTGGCGTTGGCTGGCCTGTTCGGGGGCAGCGCCGTGCTGTTCGATGCGGTCTCGGCCCCATCGCTGATGGTGGGCGCCGCCACATGGCTCGCGACGATCAACCTGATGCTCGCCGTGTTCAACCTGATTCCGGCGGCCCCGCTCGACGGCGGCCGGGTTCTGCGGGCGTTGCTGTGGCGGCGTTCGGGTAACCGAATGAAAGCAACCGTGACCGCTGCGAACGCCGGCCGGTTCTTCGGTTACCTGCTCATCGTCCTTGGTGTCGTGGAGTTCGCCGCAGGCGCCAGCATCGGTGGCCTTTGGTTTGTGTTCCTCGGCTGGTTCCTGTTGAACGCGGCTAACGCCGAACGAGTTCATGCCGTCATGACCGACGCCCTCACCGGCGTCCGTGTCCGCGACGTGATGACCGCCGATCCGAGTGTCGTGTCCGAGTCCCTGACTGTTGACGAGTTCCTCAACGACCACGTCATGAACCATCGCTGGTCGACGTTCCCGACTACTAACTCTGGCGGTGCGATCACCGGGCTCGTCACCCTGGGCCAAGTCAAGGCTGTACCCGCGTTGCTGCGAGTCACGACACACGTGCGAGACATTGCCTGCCCGATCGGGCAGACCGCCGTGGCAAGCCCGGGCGATGCCGTGACCGACCTGATCGAACGGCTCTCCACGTGTTCGGACCGTCGCTCCCTCGTGTTCGACGGGACCGGCTCGTCGGCATCGTGTCACCCACCGACATCAACCGAGCAGTCGAACTTTCCGTGCTCCACACCACCAGGTGACCCGTCATGCCGAACTCCACTGATCACACCTTCGCGTTCGCCGATGTCGGCTCTCCAGCCTGTGACGTCGCATGGCTGTGGATCTGCTACCACCGGTGGGCCCGGTGGCATCTCGACGTGATGACTGCGCTTACGCCCGAGTTCCCTATCGTCTCGATCCAGAGCGCGACCGGCTCGAAGCGTGAAACCCACCGCACCAACGGGTCGCGTTGTCCGAGGCCGAACTCGGCAAGGTACGCCAACTGTCGGCTCGCACCGACCCAAGAGATACGGTCGATCGCCGTCGCGAAGCCGAGCTAGTGGTCGTGGCGCCGCATGGCGTCAGCCAGCTGCATCAACTACTGATGGGTAGCACCACCGACTGGCTGTTGCGCTACTCGCCGATTCCGCTGGTCGTGGTTCGCTCGGCCACACCCACCAGACGGGTTCTCGTCTGCGATGACGGCAGCGACCACGCCCGCCATGCCGTCGATCGGCTCGGGCAGCTGCCGTGGATTCCCGACACCGACATCAGAGTGCTCACCGTCGACGAGGTCATGTCAGGGCACGAACCGAACGTCACTGCCGAACAGCTCCGCGCCCGAGGAGCCCATGTGACCGTCGAGTACCGGCAGGGCAAGCCCACCGACACGATCCTCGAAGAAATCGAACGACTCGAACCGCAGCTCGTGCTTCTCGGTACACGCGGACTGACCGGCTGGAAACGCGTTCGGCTCGGCTAGACGGCAGGGACGATCACACGGGTGGCACCGTGCTCGGTGTTCGTCGCCGGCCTACCCGACGACGACCCCAGATAGCCCCCGCGACGACCCGTCCGGCTCGGCTCAGGCGAGGCGGACACGTTCGAGATGCCGGGGGACGACCGCTTCCCAGTCGAGACGGTCCTCGATCGCGTCATGAAGCGCACTCGACGCGGCCGGCTCACCGTGAACGAGATAGGTGATGTCAGGTGGCCGGGTGGCCGAGCCGAGCCAGCTGACCAGCTCGTCGTGATCGGCATGGACGGAGAAGCTGGGAATGTCGATGACCTCGGCATGCACTCGCACGTAGCTGCCGAACATCTTGATTTCCGGCTGCCCGTCGGCCAACAGGCGGCCTCTCGTACCAGCCGCCTGGAACCCGACCAGGATCACCGTGTTGCGACGATCGGGCAACAGTCGGGCAAGGTGATGAAGCACCCGGCCACCTGTCGCCATGCCCGAAGCCGACACGATGATCGCCGGGAACCGAACATTCGCAATCGCTTTAGAGTCCTGTACGTTGCGTACTTCGATCAGCTGGCCGGTGTCGAACGGGTCGTCGTGATCGTGCCACTCGGGCTGCACATCGGCGGCACCACCGCGGATTGCATCGCGGTAAACGCCGAGCGCTTGCAACGCCATCGGGCTGTCCACGTACACCGGAAGCTGCGGGATCTCACCTGTCTGCATCAGCTCGCGTAGGTGGAACAGCACCACCTCGGTTCGGTCCACCGCGAACGCGGGGATGAGCACGCTGCCACCCCGGGCAGCCGTTCGGGTGATCGCGTCGCGGAGTCGGTCCAACGCGCCCGTGTCGTCGTGCAGGCGACTACCGTAGGTCGATTCCATCACGACCACATCCGCACCGTCGGGCGGCGCCGGTGGCACCAGCAACGGATGGTTCGCCCGGCCGAGATCACCGCTGAACAGCACCGTCCGGCCGCTCTCGATGAGCCGGACGGCTGCCGTCGCCGAACCCAAGATGTGACCTGACGGTCGCAGCTGGACCTCGATGCCCGAGGCGAGCGCGACCCATTCGTTGTACGGGTGGGCGTCGATCTGGTCGAGGGCGCGGACGGCGTCGGCTTCGGTGTATAGCGGCAGTGCCGGGTGGTGCTTGGAGAACCCCATCCGGTTCGCATATTCGGCCTCCTCCTCCTGCAGGTGCCCACTGTCGGGGAGCACGATCGCCGCCAGGCGGGCGGTGCTGTCCGTGCACACCACCCGCCCACGGAAACCTTCCTGGCACAGCCGTGGCAGGTAGCCGATGTGGTCGATGTGGGCGTGGGTGACCACCACCGCGTCGATCGACGCCGGGTCAAGCGGAAACGGTGCCCAGTTCCGCAGCCGCAACTCCTTCAAGCCCTGAAACAGACCACAATCGACCAGGACCCGGGCGTCGGGCGTGTCGATCAGGAAGCGGCTGCCCGTCACCGTGCCCGCCGCACCGAGGAAACTGAGCATCGGCACCACCGGACGAGGCCACTTAGGATACGACACCTCCTCCACGATCTCCTCGTAGCTTGTTCTGGCTGACTTCGCTCGGCTCATCGTTCCTCCTCAGGTGACGCATCGACTCGATGTCGATCGGGTAGCGGGACGATCACAACGGGGCAGTCGCTGTATTGACCCAGATAGCTGGCGGCGCTACCCATGAGTAAGACCTCAAGAGGCCCGGCCCCCGGGCGCCCAGCACGATCATGCACCCATTGCTCTGACGAGCCACTTGCTTGAGCAACACACGCAGATCGAGTGCGGTGACCACCGTTCGACACGCGGATCCCAGCCGTTGCAAGACATGTGAACATCCCACCAAGCGAAGCGTTCTTGCCGCCGACAGTCGCTACGTCGGCTGCGGTCAACTCACCGAACCACTTGATCATCGGTGCCGAGGAGAAGGACTGCGAGCGTTCTGTCATGACCCATGCTCGATGCTGGCGTGATGCTGCAATAGAGCCGGAGGTCCCAATAGTAGAAGCCATCATCCGGTAAACCGATGCTTGCAAAGCTCCCGCGTGTACATCATGCAGAAGATGAGCCTAACGGCCAGAATGCTAGAAGCTGAGGTCCAAAGACCCTTCAACAATTGGTGGCGACTGCACACACTTTGAATCGTGAACCAGGTAACGAAACGACGCATCTCACCAGCCTTCGCGGTGGTTTATGTCCGCTCGTTGCACGCCGAGTCATCGGTCCGGGCATCAAGCGTGCGAGGTCGCGATGGGTTCTGATCTGGGCAGCTGGCGTGGGGTGTTGGTGCCACTCGACGGCTCCGAGACCGCCGCACGAGCGCTTCATCCGGGGAACGCCCTCGCTTCCTCGATGGGGGTGCCGCTCTACACGATCGGCGTGGTCGACCAAACGGCTGGTGTTGAGTCGGCCGAACGTCGCATGAGAAAACAACTCGACGACCTCTCCATCCAGACAGCGGGCGGTCACGTCGTCGCTGATGCTTCCGCCATCCATGCCATCGGGGTCGACGCGACCTCACGAGGTCTGCTGGTGTGCATGGCATCGCACGGACACGGCCGCATCGCTGGTGTGGTGTTGGGGAGCGTGGCGACCGGAGTGGTCAGCCAACTGGACGAACCGGTCGTGGTGATTGGCCCGAAGGCCACGCAGGGGGAAGATCAGGTCCGGTTGGTCTACGTCTGCGTCGACGGCAGCCCGGCAACCGAAGCAATTCTGCCCGCCGCAGTCGCTCTCGCCGAACGCACCGATGCCACCATCCGCCTGGTGAGTGTGGTTCGGCCGACGACGACCGTGTTCGACCTCTTCGAGGACTCCGCCGAACCCGTGCCAGCTGATCGCTACTCGTACCTCGCTCAGCTTGCGGCATCATCGCAGACCGAGCAAACGGTCAACCACCAGGTCATAAAGGCCCGGTCGGTCGCCTCGACGATCATCGACTTGGTTCGTTCGGAGCCGGGGGCAGTCGTCGCCTTGACCAGCCATGCCCGGCACGGCCTGGGCCAGCTCATGCTTGGGAGCGTCGCTGGTCGGATCGTCAGCGACAGCCCTTTCCCGGTCATGCTCCTGCACAGTCGATAGCAAACCGCAAATTCGCAGCGTTCGTTGCGAACGTCGCCGTCGAACAAGACCCCAAGGTCGTCAGACAAGAAGGCCCGGAGGTAACCGCCGGAACGCAGCTTCTCACCAGCGGCAACACCGGCCGCAGCGGTACCCCACCTCCACCTAGTCAGAGCCAGTCACGTTTGCGGAACAGCATGTAGAGCGCGGACGACACGACCACGATGAGGACGCCGGACAGGGGCGACACCCCATTGTTCCCCGGAGCCGGGGTAGGGGACGTTCATGCCGTAGTAGCCGGTGATCAAGGTGGGCACGGCAATGATCGCCGCCCAACTTGTGACCTTCTTCATTACCTGGTTCTGCCGATAGTCGCGCAAACTCAAGTTGGTCTCCACGATCGTGCTGACGCCGTTACAGCTTCGCGGCTGAACTCAGGAGCGACGTGCATCGGAGTCATCGTCAAAAGGTCCGCGGCGCTATACCCGGTCTGCTTGACTCCTCCGCTGTTGACCTAGAGGAATCGGAACGACTCGGCCGAGAGAACCTACACACCCTCATGGGTCGCGATGATCGCAGCCTGGATCCGCGTCCCGTGTGCGTCGGCGGCCACTCGGTCACTAACGTTTCGACGCACGCGACGACGGCCGAGCCGTCGCGATCGCTGATCAGGCTTAGACTGATCTCAACCGGAAACTCGGTCCCGTCCCGCCGATTGGCTCGCAGATTCAGCCCTATGCCCATGGATCGGATCTCGTGCCCCGCCTGGTAGCGCAAACGATGAGCGCTGTGCACCTTGCGGAACCGCTCGGGCAAGAGCAGCTCCACACCCCGACCTAGCAGCTCGGCGCGGTCGTATCCGAACATCGTCTCGATCTGATGATTCACCATCATGATGCGCCCACTGTCGTCGATCATCAGAAGTCCGTCGGGCGCCGACTCGACGGCACGACGCAACCGATCTTCCGAGATGTCAACCATCGGGCCAATGTCACCAGCATGAAGTGTTGAGCGCCCAGCGATTGAGTCACCGGCGTCATTGACGTACGGAAGCACCTTCCGGGTATCCACGTCGCCAAGCCTCTCACACGCCATAGACAGGTCTGCGCGAGGTCGGTTGCTCCTTTCCGCCTGCCCGTCGCATTTCTCCACGACCAGTGAAGACCAAGGCTCACTGGGTGACTCAGCCACGGGATCCATGCAACCGTTGTTCACTTCACTTCACTTCACTTCACTTCACTTCGCCGGGTGGGCGCGTTTTCGCGACATCGCGCTCGGTGAGCTGGGTTGCTGTTGCCGCGATTTCACTCCGGTTGTGGCGGATGCTCAGCGTTGTCGCAGCGATGAGCATGACGGTGATCACAGCCAACGAAAGATAGGTGTCGATGTGAATCCAGTGCGAGACACTCATCTTCAACCCGACGAACACGAGGATGCCGCCAAGCGCGTGACTAAGGTAGTGGAACTTCTCGCGTGCGCCAGCGAGCAGGAAGTACATCGCTCGGAGCCCGAGGATCGCGAAGGCGTTGGATGCAAAGACCAGGAATGGTTCGTGCGAGACGGCCAAAATAGCCGGGACGGAGTCGACAGCGAAGATAACGTCGGTCAGTTCAACGACCACGAGGGCGGCGAAGAGTGGTGAGGCGGCGCGTTTCCCGTTGATGCGTGTGAAGAAGCGGTGACCGTCGAAGGTGTCGCTCACCGGCATTACTCGCCGTAGAAGGCCCAACCCGCGAGTCACCTCCTCGGTTCCCTCGTCGGCGCGGTGGCGTAGCACTTTGATTCCGGTGTAGACGAGGAAGACACCGAACACGATCAGCAGCCACCAGAAACTCGCGATGAGTGCCGTGCCCGCGAAAATGAACACGGCTCGCAGGGTGAGCGCACCAAATATTCCCCAGAATAGGACGCGATGCTGATATTTGATTGGGATCGCTAAGCTCGTGAAGAGCATCGCCCAGACAAATACGTTGTCGACGCTGAGTGACTTCTCGATGAAGTAGCCACTGATGTACTCACCGAACGCCGGACCGCCTAACGCCACGGCGACGACGGCACCGAACGACAAGCCGCACACCACCCAAATCGATGACTCGCGTAGAGCGTCACGCATCGTCGGTTCGTGGTCGTCGTCATGGCGCAACAAATCGACGGCGAGCATCACACCGATGACAGCGGCCAGGGCGACCCACGCCCATCCCGGCACATTGAGATCGACGAAGTCCGTGCGGCCTTGCGCCACGGCGAGAGTCATCGCTTCGAACCTGAGCCGCGAAGCATCAATTGCTTGTCAGCCCAAGACACACGAGCTTGAAGTTGTTCAAACAATCTGTTTTCTTGCCACGTGGGTCGGGAGGTGAAGGTCTTGACTCGTCCGACGCCGGTCATTAGTGGACGCTCTGTCGGGCCGAAGGTAGACGAGCGATGCGCTGCTCCGTAGGAGGGTGGGTGAGGAACAGGCGAGCGAAGCTGACGTCGCGGCCGGTCAATGGGTTCACTATCCACGCGCTGGCCTGCGATGGCCTTACCTCCATCGGCGTGCGGTGCGCGAGGGCGTCGAGTTTGGCGAGGGCTCGGGCAAGCGGTGCGGGGTCGCCGAGCAGCTCAGCGCCGCGACGGTCGGCCTCAAACTCGCGCGAACGTGACAGCGCCATTTGCAACACGCCAGCCGCGATTGGGGCGACCATTGCGAGCACAAGAACGGCGATGGGGTTTGGGCGGTCCTCGTCGTCGTCACTTGCGAACATGGCGCTGAACATCGCGAAGTTGGCGACCGCCGAGATGCCGGTAGCGACCGCGGCAGCGACTGAGCCGATCAGGATGTCGCGATTGTCGATGTGGGAGAGTTCGTGGGCGAGTACGCCGCGGATCTCATCGCGACTCAACGATTCGACGAGCCCGATCGTGACGCACACGGCAGCGTGGTTCTTGTTTCGTCCAGTCGCGAACGCGTTGGGTTGAGTGCTCAGGGAAAGGTATAGGCGGGGAGCGGGGAGACGAGCCCGGACCGCCAACTCGGCGATATCGACCTCCAACCAGGGCAACTGCCCATCGTCGAGCGGGCGGCCCCCCGCAGCTCGAATGGCCAGCTTGTCGGAGAACCAGTAACTCCCAGCGACGACGATAAGACCGAGCAACAGGCCGATGAACGTGCCGACCTGTCCAAAGAAACTGCCGATCAGGACGAGCAGCCCGCCGAGACTGGCCAGCAGCACGGTTGTTTTGACGGCGTTACGGAACATCGCAAACCTCGATTCGTGAATGTCCGCGATCAGCGCGAGCCAGGTTTTCGACGCATGTCGACTCTCGGATATGCGCAAGGTGTCATGAGCCCGGTAACTCCGGGCGACTCGGGCCAGCTTCCGATATCGACGTAGTTAACGCGTTCGCATCGGGGCGGACTGTTGACGCGCTGCGGTCGAGAAGCCTTCGGGCCGCAGGGAACAGCACAATGAGCGCACAAAGCCCGGTAAGGAACATCGCGCCGCCCAACACTCGATGGTCGCCTGAGCTGGCCATAACCGCGATTCCGCCGAGGATCAGCACCGACGCGGACAGCTTGAACGCAGCGCTACCAACGCGACTGGACGTCAGCTTCGTCGTCGCGGTCGCAGCGGTCGACTTCGAACGGTCAAGCGCGCGCTCAGCCCAGGCAAATTCGGTCGCAAGAACGGCGAGGCCGATGATGGACACCAGAATGCCAGGCCCGGGCAGTAGCAGCATCGCGAGGCCGGCTCCGAGAAGTAAGGTGCCGACCACAAGAACGAGAAGTCGCCTCGCGTTCGCCGTGATCCACCGAAGCCATTGGGTTGGGTGATGGAGATCTACGGCCAACGTGTGTCCTTTCATTCGATGCGGGCTCATCAGGTGTGAAGTCCCGTCCGGTTTCACTATCCACATTCGAATCGCACGAGTGCAATGCCCGAATCCGCACATTCAGATCGTCACCCCTTTCC
The DNA here is from genome assembly GCA_031360915.1 of Actinomycetes bacterium. Taxonomy (GTDB): domain Bacteria; phylum Actinomycetota; class Acidimicrobiia; order Acidimicrobiales; family Ilumatobacteraceae; genus JANMCE01. The sequence continues at coordinate 53,971 of JANMCE010000123.1, forward strand.
GACATCCGGAGACAGGAGCGTGAATGTTGGCCACAAGTACCCGCGGCCGATAGACATCGTACGGGTTGGTTCGGCGCCGATCATCCGGAGGTCGACGGCAACTCGTGGCGACTCTGTTGGCTGATTCGTCGTGGATCTCGCAATTTCGTTCTCGTCATCTCCTTCCAACTCGGAACCAGCAACCATGGACACCCGGGACCTCCGGGTTCCGGAAACGAGCACGTAGGGACGCGTTCTTCAATCTGGGATTGTCGACCTGAGCGCCGCCGCGGATAATGAGCCCATGGCAACAAACGCACGAGCGCGGCGTTGACGGACCTGACCGCACGACCGATGTACCACCCGTTGGAGGCCCGATTGGGCAGCTGGCGCGGTGTCCTGGTGCCGCTCGACGGCTCGGAGAACGCCATCAGAGCACTTCATCCGGGCAGCACCCTCGCGTATTCGATGGGGATGCCGCTCTACGCCATCGCCACCGAAGCGACCTCACGAAGCCTGCTGGTGTGCATGGCATCCGGCGGACATCGCCGCGTCGCTGATGTGGTGCGGAGGCGTGTGGTGGCCGGGGTGGTGCGTCGGTTGGACGAACCGGTTGTGGTGGTTGGCCCGAAGGTGACCCGCGAGGATGGCCAAGTCGGCACGATCTACGCCTGCCTCGACGGCACCCCTGCTGCCGAAGCGATTCTGCCCGCCGTAGCGGCCCTCGCCCGACACACCGGTGCCACGATCCACCTGATCAGCGTGGTTCGACCGACTTTGACGGTTTTTGACCTCATGGAATACTCCGCCTCAACTGGGCCAGCCGATCGCCAATCGTACCTGTCCCAGCTCGCTGCATCATCTCAGGCCGAGCAGATAGTCAGCCACCAGGTCATTGAGGCCCGGTTGGTCGCCTCGTCGATCATTGACCTGGTTCGCGCAGACCTAGGGGCGGTCGTCGCCCTGACGAGCCATACGCGGCGCGGATTGGGCCAGCTTGTGTTCGGCAGCGTCGCCGCGCGAATCGTTTCCGCTTGCCCGCGCCAGGTCGTCCTCCTCCGCGGCCACGAGCCGAGGGCGCACTGGCCGCTCCGTCGCGTCCCTCGCTCTGGTTTCTAGCTCGACATTCTGTCGGAACCCCACCCCTTCAAATGGACCTGCGTGTCGCCCGACGCTGGTCAAAGATCGCCCTGAGTGACAACGGCGTGAGTCTCGATGTGGTTCCATTGGCATGCCGGGAAGCCTGGTCGGCGATCAAGGAGGTTTCCGATGGATCGACCCCCTCGTAACCAACGCGCACCGCTCGTTCGCATGCTGTCGCCGTTGCGTGACTTTCTGTCCACGGAATCGGCCGGCGCTGCGCTTATCGCTGCCGGAGCTGTGGCCGCGTTGGTGTGGGCAAACTCGCCATGGTCCGACTCGTATGAGCGGGTCTGGGCCAGTCGTGTGTCGATCAAGGTAGTTGGGCAGACCCTCGACCTCGACCTGCGTCATTGGGTCAACGACGGGCTGATGACCATTTTCTTTCTCGTGGTCGGTCTCGAGATCAAGCGCGAGGTCGTCGAAGGCCATCTGTCGAATCGGCGCGCTGCGCTGTTGCCGATGATCGCGGCGTTGGGCGGAATGATCGCGCCAGCGCTGCTGTATCTCGCAATCGCCGGTGGAACGGCGCCGCGTGGGTGGGCGATCCCGATGGCCACCGACATCGCGTTGGCGGTCGGTGTCCTCGCAGTTGCCGGATCCCGACTGCCGTCGTCATTGCGAGCCTTCCTGCTCGGTCTGGCGATCGTCGATGACATCGGAGCGATTCTGATCATTGCCGCGGTCTATTCGACCGGGCTCGCATGGGGATGGCTCACCGCCGCGGCCTTGGTGCTCGCCGCGATTGTTGGAGTTCGCCGTCTTGGGATCCACGCACTCGGAACCTACGTCCTGCTTGGAGCTTTTGTTTGGTACGCCCTTCACGAGGCAGGTGTTCATCCGACACTCGCCGGTGTCGCTCTTGGCCTCCTCGCTCCCTCGGTTCCCCGACTCCAAGCCGAGTACATTGACGTAGACGAACTTGCCGACGTGTCAAGTGCTGAGGCTGTGCGCGCCACGACCGACATTGCGAAAGGTTCCGTGTCAGTCGTGGAATGGCTCCAGCACGTGCTGCACCCGTGGACCAGCTACCTGATCGTGCCCATCTTCGCGTTGGCGAACGCTGGCATCGAGATCTCAAGGCCGGGCGTTCGCTCCGCACTCGTTTCACCCGTAGCGTGGGGGGTGTTCGCGGGCCTGCTCATCGGTAAACCACTCGGAGTCGTCACTGCTGTCACCCTGGCGAGGCTCACCGGGGTCGCAGATGCCGAGGAGGGCACAACTCGCGTCCAAATGCTCGGCATCGGCACAGCAGCCGGCATCGGCTTCACCGTCGCGATCTTCATCAGCGAATTGGCTTTCACCAATCCGGCGCAGCAGGCGGATGCCAAGCTCGCCATTCTTCTCGCATCGGTTCTGGCCGCTGCAATCTCGGCGGGTTTGCTTCGAACATTTCAACGCCCGAGGCTAAACTCTCTCTAGATCGTGAACGGTTCAGAGTGCACCTCAGGGTGTTCGCCAACCAGCGACACCGGTGCCCGTCGGATAGGCGCAAGCTTCGTTACAGAAAACTGCAAGGAATCCGACCCGTCAGCTCAGCGAGGCTCGGGCGGCAGGCAAGTTCGAGCCGCCTCAGTTTCGGCCGTGTCGGTGAACACGACCCGTTTTGCCGGCGCCGGAATCCACGGCCAGACGCAGCCACAGCCGTGCCTGAAGGCGTAGCGTGACGGCGCCTACGACAACAAGGATGCCTAGATTGAGTATCAGTTGACCGAGCGCGCCTGCCGCTTCGCCAACGCGTGACATGGCGAGGGCGACGCCTACGTTCGAGGCCGCTGGAATGGTGGTGACGGAGATAAGAACGCCAACCAATGCGCCGCTGCGGGCCTCGGTCAGCGACACCGTTCCCGCCACCCCAGCCAATACGGCAACGATTATGGCGAACAGGTCGGGGTTACTGATGAAGTTCGTGAGCGGACGCTCGCCCAGCCGGTAGGCCACCGGGATGCGGTCGGCCCAACGCAGCACTACTGTCAGGCTGGCGGCTGCGACGATGGCGACCGGGAACCCGACCGCCAAGGCGACGAGGCCGCGTCGCACTCGGCGCAGCCGACAGCCATAGAGACCCATCGCGACAGATGCGAGCGGGCCGTACTCAGGCCCCACGACCATGGCCCCGACTATCAGAATCGGTGAGTCGACCAGCACACCCACCGCGCCGATGAGCACAGCGATCACGAGCAGCGCCACAAAGCTCGGCGATAGTCCGCTGTCGCCGCGCACGCGCGCTTCCACTTCCTCCCAGATCACCGCTTCCGACGGTTCGCCCGGCGCGTGGGCCTCGGCGGCGGCGGCGACGTCAGACAGCGCTGTGTCGATGCGATCTACAGCGATCGAGCCGACACGGTGTAAGTCCAGCTGGCGGAGCCGCTCGAGCACGCCGTTGGCCGCCTCACGGGCCACGTCGAATTGGACGAGATCACCTGCGGGTCGTCGGGCCGCTCCAGGCATGACCACGATATTGCAGTTGCCAAGCAGACGGAGCCCGAGTGTGGCCCCCTTGCTGCCCTCGTCCGCTCGGTGCCGTCCGTCCGCAGTCAGAATCGGAGGACTGCGGCGATGCGGTCATGGTCTCGAAGGTCGTTGTCGGCGACGATGACAACGTTTCCGCCGCGGCGCATGACGGCCTCGATGGTGTCGTCGATGACGTCATCGATTACGTCCGGGGCCTCTCGGTCGTCGGCTCGTTGCAGTTGGAGGTTGTGGTCTATTCGGGCAGCGAGAGCGTAGGTGTCTTCTACGACCAGGAGTTCCACCCGTCCGTCGTTAGCGAGAGGCCAGATCTCGTCGATGCCGCCCGCGAAACGGCAGGTCGATCTGGCGTGCTCCAGCGCTTTGGCTGCTCGGCTGTGATCCGTGCGGAGCCAGTCAGTCACGAGGGGCCACGCCGCGCTGTGGAGCTCCATCCAGCTCGTGCGATCGTGGTTCCCGGGGATGAGCCCGATGGTGTCGAGGCGGTTGGCGAAGATGGTGCGTCGGACGGTCCGTTCGACACCGGCGATGATCGTCGGCAACGGGTGTTGGACGTGTTCAGACCGCACGCATTCCTCCACTTCGCGCGTCCACGATGCGGCGGTCTGGTCGTCCTGCCGAATGACCGGCCAGACGCCGCTGCGTGATTCGATGAGTCCTTGCCGATCGCCGATGAACAGACGGCTCCTACGGTCGCTGATGGTAAAAACGCGATAGCTGGCGGTGCGGTTCAGGTCGGCAACGAGGTCGCGGGTGGCGAACGTGTCGTCAATCACGACGCGTTCATTGACTGTCCGACCGAGATGAACACCTGCCGAATAGTCCGGCGAAACGCACAGGGCGAGGGCACGTGCGGATCCCTCCTTGGTCTGATCGTCGACAAGGCTGGTAATAGTCGAGATCAGTGCGGCACGAGCGTCGTCGGGGATGTCGCCCGTGAGCCGCTCATCAGCGTGCTTGACCAGGCGCAGGGCCGTGGCGAGTTCGGTCGGGCTGAGAACGGTGCCGGGTGTCGTGTTCATGAGAATCGTGATGCTCGGGTACACCGTCTGGCCTTGGAGCTGGGCGAGCAGAAATCGGTTCATGTGTCGTAGTCCTTAGGGTCGGCTTCGGTTGGTAGTTTGGTGGCGCGGGGCGGACGCCACGGGCGACGGGTTGCAGCGCGGGTTGTGGGCTCCTACAAATCCTCGAGCCAGGTCGCTAATGGGTCGGTCCGTTGGCGTCTTGCCGTCGACAAGATGCCGGGACGCAGGGAACAGCACCACAAGCGCACCCAACCCGGCGAGGACCATCACACCGCCGAACACTCGATGGCCATCTACGACGGTCATGACCGTGACCCCAACGAGGATCACAACCACAACCGACAACTTGAGCAGCCTGGCGATGCCCGTTCCGAAGAGCATTGCGCCCATCTGGCGAACGACGAGTCGCTTCGCGTTCGCCAGAATCAACTGGAATCGGTGATGCAGACCTAAGGCCATCGTTAACATCCTTTCGTCCAGTGCGAGTTCGATCGCGATAAGACCCGATCCACATTCACTATCCACATTCGGAGAGGACGGTCGCAATGCCAGAATCCAAACAATCGGATCGTCAACTGCCTGCCGAAATCCGGAGACCGGAAGTGCCGGCAACCGTCCTTCCGCGCATCGCACACGATCGAGCTATCTATGCTCTGGGCTATTTCTAACGCACCCGGTCGACTCAGCGAAAGGCTCCTCCTCTGCTCATGGGCGGCGCGAACGCGATTCGTTGTGAACGCCGAAGCGCTGCGTGTAGCGGCGGCTTCTGGACAGCCGAAGACCGGGCTTCGACAGGACCCGGTCCACGTGGTGCTCAGCGGTTTTTGCACCGTTGAACAGTTACCGGAGGTCAGGCCGTCTGCGGGCGGTGTCGGTGCGTCAGTCCTCGGTTTGCGTGCTGCGCGATTCGGGCGAAGTGGCTGCTAACCGGCGAGAGCGTATGGCGAGTTCGAGAGCGAAACGGTCACTCGCATCGGACGGCGAGTACCTGGTGAGGTCGGCGACTCGATTAAGCCGATAGTCGACCGCGCGTGGACTCAGTCCGAGCAGACGAGCGGTCGCTGTCGTGTTGCCAGATGAGGCGAAGTGCGCCTCCAGGGTTGCGATGAGGGGTTCGGCGCCACCGCGAGCGCGTTCGAGCGGCCCCAGCACGGTCGCGACAAGTTCGGCCGCTAGCCTCGGGTCGGCCGTGAGCATCCGATGGGGAAGAAGCCGGTTGAAGAATGCGATCTCGCCCGGCTGAGCATCCCGGTCGGCAAGCTCGAGAGCCTGCAACGCTTCACCATAGGAACGCGCCACGCCCGTCACTCCACCGTGTGCCTGCCCGACGCCGATCCGCCACGGCCCGTGCTCGACCTCTACCAACGCTGCCAGCAGGTCGCGCGTTGAATCCGTCGCGCTGATCGGAAACACGCAGACCAGCAGGTTCTGCTTCGTCGCGATCACAACGTCACGCCCGCCGAGCTTGGCCAGCACATGTCCCTCGACCCGGGCGAGCACCTGGCCGGCATCCGCCACTCGGCGGCTGTTTTGCGCGGTCAACACCAGGTGCGTGCCAGCGAGGTTGAACCCGACGTGAGCCGCACGTTCACGAAGTAGCTCGGCATCACCAGCGCCGCCGAGGAGGCCTTCGATGAACTCGCGGCGCAGAGACTCCTCGAAGCGCATGGTGCGGCGCTGAGCAACTTCGAACCCGGCGGCGAGGGCCTCCGCGGCGTCGTCCGCCGCACGGAACAACGTCGCCGCAACGGTGGCAACCGTGATCGAGTTCGCTTTCGGGGCGCGCTGCTCGATCTCACCCCAGAGTCGCCACGTTGCGCTGAGGTACAGATCGAGCACCGCCGCGAGTGCAACTCCCCGCTCCGCGGCCTCCTCACCGCGCTGACGGCAGGCGCTCACCGCACCGTGGGGCAGCCGGCAACCCTGTCGGGCAGCATCAAGCACGACATCAAGGAAGTTGCCGATGAGCCCGACGTCAACCTTCGCGTCCTGGGCCCCTTTCCTCGCAACGGTCTCTACCTTCGACGCCGGGAGGTCGACAAGCGCTCCGATCTCCGACCGAGAAGCCCCTGTCCCTGCTCGAGTAACCGATGACCCCATATCTAGAGTATGCAGTTACCCTGCAGGTTCCGTCGTTCAAGGAGCTCAATTCGAGCACTCGACTTCCGGAATGCGGCGGATTCTCGTTCGGGCTGGGCGCCGCTCCGTCAACGTTTTCATCGTGGGGAGTCGTCGGCGGTTTCGATGGCGGTGTCGATTCCGGCGGCACCCATGGCGATGCCGAGGTGGGCTGCGAGCGCTGGGGCGTCGTTCACCCGTCGCCGATCATGCCGACGGGGCCTTTGGCGGCGAGTTCGCTGACGATGCGGTATTTGTCGTCTGGTAGCAGGTCGCCGCGGGCGTCGCTAATCCCGACCTGGCGAGCAACCGCTGTGGCGGTCAGCGTTTGTCACCAGTGAGCATCACGGCTTCGACTCCGAGCGCGTGAAGCTGCGCAACTGCGTCTGCGGATTCGGGCCGGATGGTGTCCGCAACCGCGAGAACAGCGATGGCCCGTTCGGCGGTCATCAAGACAACAACCGTTTTGGCGTCGCTTTCCCATCCTTGGAGGACGGCTTCGATGGCCCGGTCGCATACGCCGGTTGTTTCGGCGAGGCGGTAATTGCCGAGCAGATACGTCACAACGTTGATCGTGCCGGTGACGCCGTGGCCGGGGACTGCTTCGAACCCGTCGACTTGGTCGATGGCTCCTTGGTAGGCGGTGACGATCGCATGGGCGACGGGATGTTCCGACAGAGTGTCGAGTGACGCTGCGATACGCAGCACCCTGTCGCGATCGAAGGTTGCGTCGATCACTTGGATATCGGTGAGCACCGGTTTGCCATGTGTGAGGGTGCCGGTCTTGTCGAGCGCGATGGTGACGAGCTTGCGAGCATTCTCGAGATGTAGGCCACCTTTGATGAGAATCCCGCGCCGGGCCGCCCCACCGAGCGCAGAAACCACCGTGACGGGTGTCGAGATCACCAAGGCGCATGGGCACGCCAACACCAACAGGACCAACGCCCGGTACAGCCATTCACGAAACGAACCGTGACCAGTGACCTTGACACAACCGGGCTCGGGTTGGTTCGCTCAGTTGGTAGCCAGTACGGGTTCGCGCGAAACGCTCAAAGCCGCATGGGTTCGCCACGGTGCCAGGGTGCGAATACGTAAGTCGGCGAGGTGGCAGATGTAGTTCATCGCCTCCATGAATCCGGCCTTACTGACGCCGGCTTCCCGTTTCGCGAAGTCGTAGGCGACCTCCTCGACCGCTAGGTAGGGGTGGCTTACGAGTAGTTCGACGAGAATCTTGAAGCCGAACGGGTTGAGCCGGGCGGTGTCCACAAGGTGCGGTGGCACCGTGAACAATCCTGACATCGGATCAGAGACCCGCGTCAACTGGGTGGGAAAGATTGTGCGCGCCAGGCCGCACGCCGACCTCGACCCGAGACGACGAAGTCGGTTGAGGCCCTCGGCCGCGCCGTCGGGCGTACGGGTGCCGACGACAAACGCGTCGGGGTAATTCCGTGCGGTGGCCAGTAGCGCCGGAATGGCCTCCGGGGGGTGTTGCAGGTCTGCGTCCATCACTACGACCGTTCGCCCGTGAGCGGAACGGATACCTTCGACGACGGCGCCGCCGAGGCCACCGTGGCGATGGCCGACCGGTCGGTGCATAAGCCGAACGGGTATGGCCGTCTCTGTCGCCATCATTTGAACGACGGCGGGGGTGGCGTCGTCGCTGTCATCAACAAAGAGAACCTCGCTAGTCACTCCGGCGAGCACGGGAAGTAGTCGGTTAAGAAGCGGACGTACGCATTCGGCCTCGTTACGCGTCGGGACAACGATCGTGACGTCAATCGGTGGAACTGCAGCCTGGACCGGGTTGGGGAGGTGTCGTCGGACACGGAACGTCAGCGGCAGCAGAGCGCAGCCGACGAGGACGAGCCCGATCGGTGACCCGAGGCGGATTAGCACTACGCCCAGGTCGGGGCCGGCCGGTAAGACAGTGAAAAGCGCTATAACGGTGAATAGCGTGTGGCTATATCCGGCTCGACCAGCGGACGTGACCGCCCCGATCACGAGCCCCGATGTCAGGTACCACGGCTGCACTGCTGGACCGAACAGAGCCAAAGTGAGCATCGCGGTCGTCAATGCGGCGAGGCCACGAGTTCGGCTCTGGGTGAGAAGCCAGCAGATCGAAACGGCCGCACCGGCTACACCTATCAGTCGCAGCACTCCGGCAATACCGGTCACGGTCGAATCGACGCCGACAATCGAGGAGATCCAATGCATCGGAACGGCCAGAATCGTGGCGGGCGAAAGGTAACTCAGCACGCTCGGACTGCCCACCATGTTCCTCGCCCACGCCCACCCATAGCCGGTCGCCATGCCGAGCAGATGCAGAGTCCCCAAACCAACCACTGCGGCCAACGACACATCGGTCTTTCGTCGCTGCACGCCACGCGGACCCACGATCCCGAGATATCCGACGGCGACGAGCGCAGGAGCTTTCACGGCCGCAGCCAACCCGCACAACACCAGTGCCGCGAGCCAGCGTCGCCGCCCGGAGCCTTCAGCGACAGCGATGCCGCCGACGAGAAGTGCGACCATGAACGCGTCGTTGTGGGCTCCCGACACGAAATGGAGGAGAATCAACGGATTCGCAAGCGCCAGGACCAGAACCTCGGCCGGCGATCGTCCCCTCCCGCGAGCGATCGCTACCAGTCCGATGCCGGTAGCAGCAACGCTGAGCATGGCGAGTAGCCGGAACGCAAGCGTTTTTGTCACGAGCTTGTTGCCAGAGTGGGCAACGGCAACCTTCGCGACGATCGTGAACAGCGGACCGTAGGGCGTCGCGCCCTTGTTCCAAATCGGGTCCACTGCAACGCCCGCCACGCCTCCCGGAGGGTCAATCGACGACACGTACGGGTTCACGTTCGTGTTCGCCACTTCACCGAGCGCGACGTAGCTATACACATCGCGACTGGCCAAAGGCGGCCCGATAACGAAGGGTAACGACCACAGCGCGCACACGATTACTGCGCCACGCAACGGAAACGAGCTGCTCCGAGCACGAACTCGCAGGCGCAGCCAGGCGCGACAAAGTACGGCCAGTCCGGCGAAGAACAACGCGACCGCCGCGATGGCATTCCATCGGGGATGGAGCGGAAGAAACGGTGCTGACCATGGCAGCGAACTGCCCTTCGTCGGCTTGTTACCAGCACCGGCCAGGCTGCCGCCGATCACTGCTGCGACCGAACCAACGAAACCCACTATCAGTATTCGCCACGGCAACGCGCGGGATGGAGCTTCGGTCGATTCAGGCAGGAGCATCGGTACAGTATCCCTAGCCAACCCTGAAGCGAACCTAAAGAGGATAGTGGTCTCGCCTCTGACCGACCATGGCTGAAGTCTCGTACCAGACGTTGAGTCCAACAGGTGGCGGCGACGATGGCGATGAGGAGTCCGAGGCTGGCGAACCAGGTGGCGAGTTCTCGGGTGCGTGTGTCGTGACCGACAGCAACATCGTGGCGCGCATTTCCATGCACGGGTCCGGTTCACCCGCCAGCAACAGACCCAGGCCGCGATCACTTCGGGTGGGAACTTCGACGGCCGGACAACGCGAAGGGCCACAACCCTGATGCCATCCGGTGAGCTCGACGAGCTGATCAAGGATCCGGATCTTGCGGTTCCTGATCCCCGCCGATTATCCGGTGGCTAACTTCGTCTGACTGCCTGACGCTGCCCCATCGAAAGCTCCGTCATCGCCCCGCCTGCAACCGGCGCTGACGCTCATCCAACACCAACGACATCGACCCAAAGAACAGCCCCAACGCCTCCCGATCAACCTCCACACCCAAACACTACACCGCGCGTCTAATCACGCGGGGGACCCTTAGCCAAGCTGAAGACCGCGAGTAGGGAAACGAGCCTCACCGGCATCTGAGGGGAAGCGTCATCGGTTGTTGTCAACGAATAGTGGTCGATGTCGTGGTCGATGTGTCGAGAATTTCAGAAGGGGGCGTCTTGGCAATCGCTACCGAGGGCCCGGCGAGTGAGAGGGCTTCCTGCTCGGTGATCGTTGGTAGTCGCCGGAGGTCTGCGATGTCCTGTAACTCGGCTGGCGACAGTGTGCCGCTTTGACGTTCCTGCGCGAGGTCTACATCGATGGTTGCTGTCACGCCGGCGAGTACTGCTGTGGCGGCGTTGAATTTTGTGGCGGTGCGATAAAGGTCGCCGACTTCGGTGAAGTCGGTGGCGACCAGGTTCGGGAGTCGGTGGCGTTCGGTAGCGCATTGTTGGATACGCCGGGTAAGTTCAGCGGCAGAGTTCGTCTCCTTCGCTTTCGCCGGACTGGGAACCCCGGTGGTTCGCAGCCAGTGGTTGAGGAGAAACAATGGCTTCCCGGTGCCACCTCTGTTCGGCGTGCACGAAAACTCGGCGATCGTCTTGAACGTATACGGGGTCTCTTCGAGCAGCGAGTAGGCCGGGATGAGCCACGGGTATTCGCCGCCGTGTTTCTCGGACAACACAATGAGTCGCCGATTGTTTTCGGTGCCGTTGTTGCGTTCAGGATCGATGAAATCGGCCAGATAGGGCAGATCTGTGGCTTTCGGGTCGGGGATCCAGACCCGGTCGATGAGCTGCGTCTGCTGGAGAAGCAGTTTGATGTCAGCCGGCGTGACGTAATCCTCCAGGTCAAGGATGACGACCTCGTTGCGGTTCTTGACCAGGAAGTCTCGGATCGCAGCGAGCTCGATTGCTGCTTTGCTCGCACCGAGTTCGCAGTAGTCGTGACAGAGATATACATCCGTCTTCTTTCCCGACGTGTCAACTGAACCGGTCAACGCACCGAACCGGTCCAGTGCGGCGACAGCATCGGCACCTTGCTCGGCGAGGATCTGTGCACGAGGTGCGCCACCGGCCAGGTTGGTGCGAATGAGGCCGTGATCGTCGTAGCCGTAGTAGAGGTCGAGCATCAGCAGTCGCGCTCCGGCGTTCAACTGCTCCGAGATCGGGATCGTGTGTTCGGCACTCAGAAAATTCGCCGCGCTAGAAGACATGGAGTTGTGACTGCCGGGAAACATCATCTGATTCAGCCGGAGATAGCACAATTCGATGTATCCGTTGCAGCCCCCGACCTTGGCGCTCACCTTGGTTGGCCGACCCGCCGAGGCAACGACGGCCAAGGCCCCGGACCCGGTCGCGACCGCGCTGACTGCCATCGTGGCAGCGACAGCAACAAAGGTGCGGGGCCGCAACCGGGCGGTCTGATATTCCGCCGGGGACAACATGTTGCTTGTCCGCAGCGCAAGCAACACCCCCACATGCAACGACACCAACGCACTCGCGGCAACTGCGACAGCGAGAACGCCTCGGGGCTTGGTGAGCAGCAGGAACGAAGCGAGCACAAGCACAGCAGATGTCGCGAGCCGCCATCGGCGCAGTGCGGTGCGTTGCCGCACAAATTGGACAGTGCGATGCCAGCGGTCCCGCAGATCGGCCCCATCACGACCCGGTGCAGTAGCGACCACCAGCCCAACCGCGATCATGCCCAAGCCAGCGCCCTGCAATCGTCCGAGGAACCGCTCGACAAGCGCAACGATCGCGTCGGCCCGGGCGCTTTCGACCCCATCGGTAAGCCATGCGTAGGTAGGGCCAGCAAGACTCATCCCGGCCAGAAGCGCGCCCCCGACCGCAAGCGACGCACCGGCCGAGTGCAACGCCCTCGTCCTGTTCTTGGCTCGGGCGACCGCCATCACCATCATCGCCGCTCCGACGACCAGAACGGGCCCGAACAGCCAGCGGATCCAACGCGCCGATGACACGACGTTCTGCAACACCGCCGACTGGGCGACCCGAGTGGAAGCTTGCAGCACATTGGGGGGCAGCTTGGCCGCAAGATCCGGATTGATGGACTCCAATGCGATACGCACCGCCGCACTCGCCTGCAACGCGTCGATCTCGGCGAACGCCGCACCGTTGGATCGGAACGCCTGGCGATGAGCCCGTTGCGCGCCAGACCGCACCGCCGCCTCAACCGGCGCCGTGTCCAACGCAGCAGACACTGCGCTGCGCACAATCGGGCGAGCAGCAGCGACGATGCTCGTATCTCGGGCGAGACGCAACGTGATGAGGTCTGCAACATAGTCACGAACCGGCTGATCATGCAGCGACTTCGCCATCACGTCAGCAAACCCGTCAGCGTTCAAAACCCTCGTTGTCATCCACCAACCGGTGGCCCCGACGACCAGGAGACACGCGGCCACCACATTCAAGAGGCGGATCCGGGCGGGACCGAATGAACGAGCCGGGGTCTTCATCTTACGAACATTCAGCTATTTTCGGATGTGTCATAAGCCTCGGGCCTCGTGAACTTTGTGGGCCGAACCAAACGTGCGGTTGCCGGCCAAGGTGTTACGACCATATATCGCCGCCCCGCTGTCGAAAGGGTCCGCGACGCGACAAAACGATCGGTGTGCAGCAGCACTATCGCTGCTGCACACCGATCTCTTGTGCGCGTCGGGCGTGCTAGTCGTTGCCACTGTCCTGCGAGAGGATCTTGCCGTTCCCGGCATCAACCTTGACATCAACGGATCCCGTAGCAGTTTTGATCGTTACGGCGAACACGACGTTGCCGTTCTCATCCTCGAGCACGGCGGGCGATGCAGTGCCAGCCACTGCGGCGTTCGCGGCCTTCACCGCGTCAGCCGCGGTGATCTTGGCGAGGGGAGCGAGCGATGCCGCCTGATCGGTCTCTGTGGCGCCCTTCACCTCGGCTGGCGCCGCTACCGAACCAGCAGCCTTCGGCTCGTTGGCATCAGCACCTGCGGGATCAGCGGCCTCGGGGGCACCAGCGACCTCGGTACCATCAGCGACCTCCGGGGCACCAGCAACTTCGGTAGCGTCAGCAGCCTCGGGGGCACCAGCGACCTCGGCGGCGTCCACGGTTTCGTTTTGGCCGTTGGCGTCATTGGCGTTGGCTGCCTCGGTGCTGGCCGTGGTCGAAGCCCCTACGGTGACCGATGGGGTAGACGGCGACGGGGTTGTAACGGCGCCAGCGATGCCTGCAGCGCCAGCCGTAATGCCAACGCCAGCGAGGATGGACAGGAGCAATTTCTTGGATTTGGGGGTGTGTTTCATGAACCTTGCCTTTTGTGTTATCACCCAGAGAATCCGAGCGATGGCACCATGATGCGGGCATAGGCCTTTGGCGAGCCTGAAGTACCTGAGGCGCTCTTCAGGATCCCTCCCTTGGGCCAAGAAAGCGGCGACCGTCAGGGGTACCTCGACCAGGGATCAACGGTAATTGCCTGTGTGACCGAGTGAATAGGTTCCAGGCTAGGAAAACACCGCTAGGCCGTGCGGCGCGTTGACCGTGGCTATCTTCGCTTTCATATTCCCTGTCGCAGTGTCGACGACTACCCGAAATGTCAAAGGTGTCGGCATGCACTGAGGACGCCAGTATCGACCAGTAACCTCACGAGGCAATAGCAGCGGCGAAGGCGTCGGCCTCTTCGTCAGTCAGATCCTCGATGAGGAGCTGGTCAAGAGAAGTAAGGACCGGCGCAGCATCAAGCTCCTCGGG
>JANMCE010000134.1:0-3051 GCA_031360915.1 Actinomycetes bacterium
GCGCTCGCACGCACTGTCCGTCGAACAGCTTGAGGTTGCGTTCAACGTTCGCGGTACCCGCCGCCAAGTACTGCGTGGTGTCTCGTTCCACATCGCGCCCGGCGAGGTGTACGGGCTGGTCGGCGAATCCGGCTGCGGAAAATCGACGACGGCGTACGCTGCGTTGCGCTACCTCCCGACCAACGGGACGATAACCGCCGGCCGGATACTAATCGGAGGCGTTGATGTCACCCGGCTCAACGAAGAGAGCATTCGCCGGGTACGGCTGCATGACACCTCGATGGTCTACCAAGACCCCGGTTCGGCCCTCAATCCAACCCTTCGGATCGGCCGTCAGGTCATCGAGTGTTTCACCGTGCTCGGCCGTCCTGCCGGGGAGGCCGAAGCGGCATCGCTGAACGCTCTGCGCAGACTCGGCATCGCCGACCCCGAATCGGTCATGCGCCGCTATCCCCATCAGCTCTCCGGCGGAATGCAGCAGCGCGTGGTCATCGCAATGGCGCTCGCGTGCAATCCGCGGCTGCTCGTGCTCGATGAGCCCACGACCGGTTTGGATGCCACCGTCGCAGCCGACGTACTCGACCTGCTGCGAACACTCTCGGCTGAGTCCGAGGCGGCGATTCTGCTCATTGCTCACAACCTCGGGGTTATCCGATCCATGTGCAACCGCGTGGGCGTGATGTACGCCGGCAAGATCGTAGAAGAAGGCCCAAGTGGTGAGGTCTTTGACAACCCGCGACACCCCTACACCGTGGGTCTGTTGCGTTGTCTGCCTCGCCACGGATTGCGCAAGACCGATCAAGCATTGTCCACCATCCCGGGCACTCTTCCGCAGATCGGCGCCGACCTTCCCACCTGTGTGTTCCTGGAACGTTGCGAACTGGCGACCGATGTCTGCCGGACGACAACTCCGCATCTCCTCGAACTCGGTAACCAGCGGTCGAGCCGTTGCCATCACATCGATCGCATCGGCGACATGGCACAGCCGCTCGCGATCAACGCCCACTCTCCCGATGCCGGAGCGGCGAAACTGGTCGAAATATCACACGTTTCCAAGACGTTCCGGCAAGGTAGCCAGCGCATCCCGGCGCTCGTCGACGTGAATCTCGATCTGGCCGACGGCGAGACGCTCGGCCTGGTGGGTGAATCCGGCTCAGGGAAGTCAACGCTGGCCAAGACACTGCTCGGTATCCATGCTGCCGACAGCGGCCAGGTTTTGCTTGATGGCTCGGCCTTGGCCAGTAGAGCGGCGCGACGTTCAGCGGACGAGAAGCGGGCGATGCAGATTGTGTTTCAGAACCCCGACTCTGCGCTCAATCGCAGCTGGATCGTTCGGAACATTTTGCGTCGCTCCGTGCGAAAGCTCACCGGTCGAACGGGTCGCGAGATCGATACGCGCGTCGATGCCTTGTCCGAGCAGTTGCGGCTCACCCAGCGTCATCTCGACCTCAAGCCCCGTCAACTCTCCGGTGGTCTGAAGCAGCGCGTGGCCATCGCCCGTGCGTTCGCGGGTGACCCGCGACTCGTGGTTTGTGACGAGCCCACCAGTGCGCTTGACGTGTCGGTACAGGCGGCCATCTTGAACCAGCTGGCCGAACTCCAGGCCACCGTTCGGACCAGCTACATTCTGATCTCCCATGACCTTGGCGTTGTGCGCTATCTGGCGGACCGCATAGCGGTGATGTACCTCGGCCGCATCATGGAGGTCGGCACGACCGATCAGGTTTTCCGCGGACCTCATCACCCCTATACCGAAGCGCTGTTGTCAGCCATGCCGACCGTCGACGGTGCGCCCAGTTCGCGTATCCGTTTGAGTGGCGAAATACCAAGCCCGGCCAACCCGCCGAGTGGTTGCGTTTTCAACCCACGCTGCCCCCGCCGTATCGACGGTGTGTGCGATGCCTCTGAGCCGCCCGTCGTTGAGGTGGAGGCCGGTCACGCTATGCGTTGTCACATCCCGCTTGACGAGCTACGCCTTCTCCAAGCGAAGTCGGACTGATTCGAAGTCACCCCTTATCGGTGTTCGCTAGGAAGTTTGTTTCGAATATCTCAAGATCATTGATCACTCGATCAACATTCGGTCCTCGCTATGCGTCACAATCTGATCACTTTGGGACCCTGCCTTTACCCGGTGGCCGCTATGCGTGGCGAATCGGATACTCATTGGCCTCACGTTCAATTAATGATGAACCTTTTGACGCATCGAGAGGGCGGTGTTCTGAGTACCTTTGATGCACGGCTCCGGGGCGAATTCATCTTGATATTGTCAAATCAGGTGACCGTGTACTAAACAGACCTATGTAATCGCTAGAGCCAGACCGCTGGTGGAGGAACATGCATGTCGGAATCGACGAACGAAATTCAAACAGCCTTTCCCACGCTGGATGATCTGCAGAGGGAGGTCGCCACCCAGTCTCGCGAGCTTCCCCGACTCCAACGGACGACGATGATCGCCTACGTCGCCGCCGTTATGGCCGGTGTGCTGTACGCAATCTTCATCTTCAATCCTCACAATGCCGGGCAACGAATCCCCTACGTCATGCTCATCCTGGCCGAGATCATCTTGCTGTCGAATGCTGGCGTGATGATCATGACCATCCTGGCCGGTGACAAGTCGAGCGAACTTCCGGCAGTGGAAGAGGCCCGTCGCAAGCTGCTCCAGGGGGCGTGGATGCCGACGGTCGATGTGCTCATTCCGGTTTACGGCGAACCGATCGAGATCATCCGCACCACGGCCATCGCGGCGCGCGACATGTCATTGGCCCATCGCACCATCATCTGCGACGACGCCCGTGACCCAAAGGTCGCTGAGATGGCGGCGAGCATCGGTGTGGAATACCGCACCCGTCCCGACAATGTGAATGCCAAGGCCGGCAACATCAATGCCGCGCTCGCCGCCACCACCGCCGACTACGTCACCATCCTTGATGCTGATCACGTGCCGGTCCGCGCGTTTCTCGAACGTACTCTTGCTCACTTCGTTGATCCACGCGTGGCCTTTGTGCAGAGCCCGCAGAGCTACCGCAACCGTGACGCCAGCCCGGTTGCTTC
>JANMCE010000147.1:0-3644 GCA_031360915.1 Actinomycetes bacterium
CCAGTTGTCATCCTCATCCGCGCCGCTCGGGCGAACCGCAACGATGTCGATGTCACTCTCGGCACCGCTCGTGCCTCGTGCCACGGAGCCGAAGACGGACAGCCTGACCGGAGTCGGAGTAATCTGCGTCGCGCTCTGCCGCGCGAACTCGATAACCCGGTTTCGAAACACGTACAACTCCGTGAGCATGGCGATTACGGCATTCCCGGCAACCGGGCGGTAGATCACAGCAGGGGGAATGTCGCGTCGCTCTAGTACACCCGGTTCGACGAGTTGGGCGAGCACTCAGCAGGCTTGGGGGAGCTTACGCCCGACAGACGAGTTGCATCGGCCGTTGACAGTTCTCGACCCGAGCCGATCAGCGCGCCGAGCAGGCGGCCGCGGGTGCCGGGATCAGCGCTTCTATCGGCCTCGACAAGTCCATGAACGAATCATATAACTTTCTGCACTGATCAGTTCAGATTTGCGCGTCATGGTGATCTGCGAGCGATAGCAGGGTCCTGAGAAAGGGAGTGCCGGCGTTTCCCGGCGCCAAAGGTTGGGAAATTCCGGCCGTCGGACTTATCGCTGCATCCGGGTGCACCACGACAGCCGGCTCGAACCGGTGCACTGCAGTGCACCGTTATGGCTAATGAGGTCACGACAAGTAACCGGATGCCGGCAAGGCGGGTTTGGGTTCTTCAGTTGAGGGTGGAGGAGGCGGCGACGGCGCCGGTGGTGTCGAGGACGTTCATGCGGACGGCGGTGAGGGATTCGTCGGGGATGCCGACGGCCCAGGCACCGCTTTCGACTTCGTCGTACGACCAACTGCCAACGACTGACCTTTGGCCGTTGGGGAGTTCGAGTTCGCAACTGACACGGCCGGTAAACGGGCGGGGATGATCGATGGTGACGATGACCATCGCTCGGGGTTGATCTACCAGCATCACTTGGCCGTTGGGTCGACCGTCTTTGCGGATGAGGATGCCTTGGCGTATCGCGTGCACGGCCGCGCTTGGTTGTGCTCGATCTCGTACTGAGTTGGCAACCAACACCGCTGCGATCGACCCGGCGGCCAGTGCGCACGCAACCAGGACTGCACCGCGAACTCGTGCTCGGGGCGCGCTGACCGTCGCGAGCGGAGAGGCGTTGAGGCGGCTGAGCACCCGCTGCTCAAACCCGGGAGGGGGCTCGATCTCAGCGGTGTCGTCCAGCACGCGGTCGGCGACGGTGGTCATCTGGTCGAGCGCCATCTGGCACGACGCGCAGGCCGCGGTATGGGTGAGCAGATCGTTGCGTTCGGACGCGTCGATGCTTCCGACGGCCAGTTCGGCCAGCTGTTCTCGGAACTCGTCGCAGGTCATCCGTCCGCCTCTTGTTGCGTCATTGCCGTTGTGAGTTTGGCTAATCCGGTGCGCAACCGGGTCTTGGCCGTGGGAATGGGTACGCCCTCAATGGCGCTGATCTCGGTCGTGGTGCGCCCGCCGATAGTTGCCAGCAAAACTGCACGCCGCTGTTCAACCGGGAGCGCATCCAACGCTGGACGCAAACGCCCCATTGTGTCGGCGTGCACGGCCGCCTTCTCGGGGTCGTCACCAATCACGGGAGGAAGCATGGCCAGCAGATCGGTTGGGTCCACTGCATCGGGCCGACGCACCCGCACGGCATCGATGGCGAGGTTTCGCGTGATGGTCAAAAGCCACGTGGTCACCGACGCGCGCCGCGGGTCAAAGTTGCCGCCGTGCCGCCATGCGCGCTCGAACGCAGTTTGGGCAACATCTTCGGCCATCGACCGGTCATTGGTGATCACCCACGCCAACCCGTACACCTTGCGTTGAAATCGGCGTACGAAAACTGCGGCGCCGTCCCGGTCACCGAGCACGAGCGCGGCAAGAAGTGCGTCGTCGGAAAGTCGATCGAGTTTTGCGGGCAGCACCACCACAACAAGTGTACGGATCCCACGGCATCAAGGATTGCGCTAGTGGACATGAGGGTGATGGAAGTGGGTTCGCTCGTGGATGAGGTTGACTGACAACAACAAATCCCGGTCACGAAGAATAGTTCGGGGCGTGTCATCAGCCACGATTCGATGCTCTCCGGAAAAGACCACGCAACGATCGGAGGGAGACGTTGTCGAGCGCAGGGAATCGTTCGAGGTAACGAAAAGAAACGTCGTTGACGCGTGCGGCCAGCAACCCCTGCACGTCGACCGTCATGACTACTTCGCCACCTGTTGCACTTTGGATGACTTGGCCGGCAACAAATCTCGGTGCGTCACCTGGTATGTGAAGTGTGCGGTAACACGATTCAAATTCCGGCTGCGCTGCTGTCCTCGCTCTCGCGTCGTATCGAGCGCGACTATGGCTTCGTCCTCGACAGCGGACACTTCGCGCTCCCCGGCCGCTGCGCGTCATGCCCACGCACCGAACCACAACCGCACTGACTAGGACGCGGGTATCACCGATTGCAAAATGTCAGCGTTCTACAGTTTTGTCATCGCCCACCTTGGGGCGCTCTCAAAGGAAGACAAACCTCATGGCGAAGATTGTGGACATTGAAGGAATCGGCCCGGCGAACGAGAAGAAGCTGACCGCCGCCGGCGTGAAGACGACGGGCGCGCTGCTGAAGGCCGCGGGCGCAAAGAAGGACCGCAAGGCGTTTGCTGCGGCGACCGGTATCAAGGAAGAAAACATCCTCGAATGGTTGAACCGGGCCGACCTGTTCCGCGTGAAGGGCGTCGGCACCCAGTACTCCGACCTGCTCGAAGCAGCCGGTGTCGACTCTCCGACTGAACTGTCGAAGCGTCGCGCCGACAACCTCACGAAGGCTATGGCCGATGCCAACACGAAGGGCAAGAACAAGCTGGTGCGTCGTCCTCCGTCGGAGAAGATGGTGCAGGCGATGATCGATCACGCCAAGACCCTCTCGAAGGCCGTCACGCACTAACGGCATTGCGTTGTTGACCTACTGGGGTGGATGTCGAGCGACGTCCACCCCGACACGTGCGGCGACCTGCCAACAGAGAAGCGCGTGACTTCAACCATGGTTTAAGTCTTACCGTTCATGTCCATGACGACAACCGACCGCCCCCTGTCCGAAGCCGTGGCCCATCTCGATGCAGCCTGGCGATTCATGCACGCGCCGCGGCAAAGACCGTTTCGTGGCATCCGCCGTCCAGCAATCCACCGATTTCCTCTCGGGCCGAGTCGCCCGGGACTGAGCTTGGCGACCCCCTGTCCTACGCGTCATCGCTCTCCTCGCCCAGGGTCATTCGCCGTTGTAGAGGCGTTGAAGGTCTACGAGTTCGACGTCAGGTCGCGTCCGGGCGCGCTGTTCGAGTTCCCGTGTGAAGCCGGAACGAGCGAGTAGGAGCCGCTTGGGCGGTGCCGAAACCTTTTTGGGATCGAGGAGCAAAATGGCCGCATCGAGTCGGTCAAGTTGATCGACACCCGTTCGTTCCTGACCTGATTTCACTTCTCCGACAACCGATACCTTGTCGGTCCCGCGCGGATCGGCGACGGTCGCCAGGAGATCAAGAGCGAACGCTCGTTGGCCTATTCCAACGCGGCTGGGCCCGCACTTGGTGATAGGCGACGGTGGCCGAACGCGCTGCCGGTTGTAAGATAGTAACATTGCTACAGTTTGGAGGCAGTGGTGACAACACA
>JANMCE010000180.1:0-20582 GCA_031360915.1 Actinomycetes bacterium
GTCCCTCGGGTGAGGGTCACGCTCTCGCTTCCGCCCGGCGAGATTTCGGAAAGCACCGTGAAAACCCGGACCACAAATCTCTTGTCGGTCAAAGTAGACCGTTAAGAAAGGTTCTGGAAGCCCGGAAGGCGTTTTGTTACAGAATGGTTACGTAGACATTACGATTCAGGCGAGGTCGATAGTCGCGTAGAGCGGGAAATGGCCCAAAAGTTCGCCGCAGCGAGCACGAATGCCGTCGGCAACTCCATCGGAAATGACATATTTCGCCTTGGAAGTTCCATCTGGTCTGGTATTTTGGAAGACGGAAACCAGAAGATCGGCCACTTCGTCCATCTCAGCGGTATTCATGCCCAGGGTCGTCAGCGCGGGGGTGCCGATGCGCACGCCGCTGGTGTACCAGGCCCCGTTCGGGTCCTGCGGCACGCTGTTGCGGTTCGTCACGATGCCCGCATCGAGCAGAGCGGATTCGGCCTGGCGACCGGTGATGCCGAAGTTCCGCACGTCGATCAGGTTGAGATGGTTGTCGGTGCCGCCGGTAACGAGGGTCGCCCCGCGCTTCATCAACCCGTCGGCCAACGCGGCCGCGTTGTCGACGATGCGTTGCGCATAGGTCTGGAACTCGGGTTGGCGGGCCTCGGCGAAGGCGACGGCCTTGGCGGCCATCACGTGCGGCATGGGTCCGCCAAGAACCATGGGACAACCCTTGTCGACAAACGCGGCCAACTCCTCGCCACACAAGACCATGCCGCCACGCGGACCGCGCAGCGACTTGTGGGTGGTGGTCGTGACGATGTGGGCATGGGGGACCGGATCGAAATCGCCGGTAAAGACTTTGCCGGCCACGAGACCGGCGAAGTGCGCCATGTCCACCATGAGCGTGGCACCGACCTCGTCGGCGATCTCACGCATCTTGGCGAAGTTCACCTTGCGGGGATACGCCGAGTAACCGGCCACCAGGATCAGCGGCTTGTAGTCGAGCGCCAGGGCACGAACGTGGTCGTAGTCGAGCATGCCGGTGTCAGGGTCGGTGCCATACGAGCGCTGATCGAACATCTTGCCCGAGATGTTGGGGCGGAATCCGTGGGTGAGATGGCCGCCCGCGTCGAGCGACATGCCGATCATGCGCTGATCACCGAAGTGGCGGCGCAGGTCCATCCAGTCGGCTTCGGACAGATCGTTGATGTGCCCCAGACCCTTATCGGACAGATACGGCTTCTCTATCCGCTGGGACAAAATCGCCCAGAACGCGACCAGGTTGGCGTCGATTCCCGAGTGGGGCTGTACGTAGGCGTGATCGGCACCGAAGATCGCTTTTGCGTGCTCGGCTGCCAGCGCCTCGACCACGTCGACGTACTGGCAACCCGCGTAAAAACGGTGGCCGACCGTGCCCTCGGCGTACTTGTCGCTGAACCAGTTGCCCATAGCCAGCAACGTGGCCGGCGAGGCGTAATTCTCACTGGCGATCAGCTTGAGCTGGGTGCGCTGATTGTGCAGCTCACCGCGAATAGCCTCGGCGACGCGGGGCTCGCTGCCCGCAATGATGTCGAGCGCCGCACGGTACGCAACCGATTCGGTCGAGGTGGTAAGGGCTGCATCAATAGACATAGGTAATGGCCTCCAGATCGCCGATTACCCTAGTAGGGAAGGTCTCCGGCTACCTCGGTGAGGTGGACCCTCGCTTGTCGAGCCGTGCGGGTATCCTTTCGATCACGCGCAGTGCGTCGAAAAAGGATCGTGCATGAGGCCGAAGTTCAATTTCTCGTCACCACAGGGCCGTGGCCCCAGCGATCCATGGTTTCGCGTCGGCCAGGTCGAGGTCACCACCACCGTGTTCGTCACGGCTCTCGGTGTGCTGTCCATGTTCGTGTATGCGGTGAGTCCGGCGCTGCTGGAGCCGTTGATTCTGCTCACGAACTTGGTTCGTGGAGGTGAGATTTGGCGGGTGGTCACCTGGCCTATCGCGAACGCGCCGAGCCTCAATTCCGTCATTACCCTGGCCGTGTTCTGGTACTTCGGTCGGAGTTTGGAGGAGCTGTTCGGGCGTGTTCGCTTCACCCGGTTCCTCATAGCGGTTGCCGTTATTCCGGCCGTGCTTCTGGTCATCCTGAGTTTCGTCTCGCCCTCGCTTGAAGTTCTTGCCGTCGGCTTGCATTTGGTGGAGCTCGGCGTGTTCGTGTCGTTTGTGGCCGAGCGTCCCAATACGCCGTTCTTCTTCGGGATCAAGGCGTGGATCATCGCGGCAGTCTTTGTCGGCATTGAGGTGTTGCAACTCCTCGGCCAACGCGGCTGGGGCTCACTGTTGCTGTTGTTGTTCATTCTCGCCACGTCGCTCATGTTGACTCGGGCGTACGGATTTGCAGCGGACCAGGCGTGGATTCCGAAGCTGGCCTTGCCGGCAAACACCAGGTCGAAGACCCGCAAGTTCAAGTCCGTCAAGGGTTCGCCGGTCGTGCGTGGTCCCTGGGGAGAGCCGGGCCCGCCGCCGGCGAACGACATGGCGTCACAGGCCGAGATGGATCGGTTGCTCGACAAGATCGCAGCGAGTGGCATGGATAGTTTGACGGCCGAGGAAAAGCGTCGACTCAAGGCGCATAGCAAACGACTACGCGGCGACAGCTGACGCGCTGATGGTGCCGGTGCCGGTTCCGAAATCGACCAGTCCGGCTGACCTTGGGTTCACCCTTCGTAAACGGATGGTGTCGTGGTACGACCCGCGGGCGCTTATCGGCATCGCCATTCGTGACGGCATCGCCGCCATCTTCGGCACCTACGCCGACAAACGAGATCAGCAGGCGGGGCTACCGGTTCCGGTTGACCCGGGCTTTGGTACCCGTGACGAACTGTGGTTTGACATGGTGGGTGACATGGGCGAGGCGTTCGATCCAACGTACGCCGTCGCCTGGCACCTTGCTCAGCCCTCACTGACCTTCGGCGACACGACGCTGCCGAGAGCCGAACTGCTCGTGTTGATGGGTGATGAGGTGTATCCGACCGGCTCCATCGACCGCTATGAGAACCAGACCATCGGCCCGTACGACGCGGCCTGGCCCGCCGGTCATGTCGAGGACTCGGCCCCGGTCGTGCTGGCCCTACCCGGCAATCACGACTGGTACGACGGACTGACGGCCTTCCTGCGTGAGTTTTGCCAGCGGCGCTCGATTGGTGGGTGGCGCACGCAGCAGACGCGCAGTTACTTCTCAGCGCCCCTCCCCCATGGCTGGTGGTTGTGGGCGATTGACACACAGCTCGGCGGTTGGCTTGACGCGCCGCAGCTCGACTATTTCCGCACCCAGGCGCAACTGATGAAGCCCGGCGACCGGTTGATTTTGGTGACGCCGGTGCCGTTCTGGCTCCACACCGAAATCCCAACCGCCGATGCCACGGTGGGGTGGTTCCTCCACAAGATCGTGCCTGCTGATGTCACGGTGCCGCTGTTCGCCAGTGGCGACTGGCACCACTACGCGCATTACCAAACGGTCGACCGAGCCGAGCACCGCCTGACGGTCGGAGGTGGTGGCGCATTTTTGCACCCCACCCACAACCTGCCGACCGACCCGATCGTGCCGGGCTTCGTGAAGGGCACATCCACCACGATCCATCGGGGCGTAACGTTTCCGACATCGGCCGATTCGCGCAAGCGGCTCACGCTCGTGTTGCTGCAGGCGTTCTTCAACCCGGTGTTTTCGATCACGCTCGGCATCGTGCACTTCGCGCTGGCTTGGTTGGCTCAGGCGTCGGTGCGCACCCCGAAGATGTCGGTGCGCGACGCCATGCGTCCGCTGTCGTGGCGCGAGGCCGCCGACGGCTTGGTGCGCAGTCCGCTCGCACTCCTGCTGATGGCAACGGTGCTCGTCGCTTGGATTGCGTTTCCGCGACACACCACTGCCTCCAGGAAAACTCTGGCCCGCGTCGTTGGCGCGGTGCACGGCGCGCTGCAGATCGTGCTGACGGTGCCGGTCATGCTGGCGGCCAGTCACTTCGCTCCCGGACGAGGCGTGTGGTTCGGACTCTCGTTCGCGCTGCTCACCGTCTTGCTCGGTGGAATTTTCGCCGCCACGCTCACCGGCATCTACCTGTTCCTCACCAATACATTCCTGCGCATGCACGACAACGAGGCGTTCTCGGCGCTGCGCCTGCGATCGTTCAAGTGCTTCACCCGACTGCACATCGACCACGACGGCCACCTCACCGTGTACCCCATCGGCATCCGCAGCGTGCAGTCGGGTAAGTGGAAACTGAACCACCAAGCCGGGCCCGGCGAGCCGTGGTTTGCCCGTCCGTCTGGCGTGATCCCGGAACTCATCGAGCCCCCGTTCGTCATCGAGAGGCAGTCTGATTTCGTCGCTCGGCGCAAGACTCATTGATGTCGAAGGAACCACGTCGACTCCGTCCACATTCATAGGTTGTCACGGTTCCCTTGACGAATTGACCCCGCCCCCCGACACCGAGTCCTCCGCTGTGGCGGCTGGGCAACAACCCCTGCCGGTTGTGGACCCATCATTCGGCTCGGCGGGCAGGGTGAGTGAACCGGCATTCCGCCAGCGTCACGGCCCTCCAACCGCGACCCGTTCACCCTCCAACCGCGACCTGTTCACCCTCCAACTTCGCCCGATTGCCGTCTGAGCGGACTCAAGAATGGCGAGTTGGAGGGCGAACATGACCACGTTGGAGGGCAGCGGCGCGGCGTCGGTGTCCGCCAGTGACAGTGTCTCGGTCTCAACGAAGTCGGCGCCGGTTTGGAGGTCGGCTTTGTGCCGCGCTCGCTTCTGAGCGATGTGACACGCTGGCGGTGTGGCGAAGAAGGAGCTGGGACATCAGGAGTGCGATCCGCTGTGGGGATATCAGTCGCCAGGCGAAACGAGGTGGCCTGCGTGCGGTGCCATCGTCGTGGCACTGTTGCTGCAGTGGCGGCTGCCGGAGAAGCTCTCGATCGGTCCGGGTTGGTTGCTGCCGACCCTGGAAGGCATGATGCTGCTGATCCTGATGATCGGAAACCCGTCGCACTTCCATGAGATCACCCGCAATATGCGACCTCTGGCGCTCGCCATGGTTGCATTGATGTCGGGCACCAACGCTGTCTCTCTTTTCTTGCTGATCCACAACCTATTGAGGGGGTCGACTGCAACCAAGAACGGACGATCGTTGGTGTACTCGGCCGTTGCCATCTGGTGCACAGCGGTGATTGCGTTTGCGCTGTGGTTCTGGGAGATCGATCGCGGTGGGCCAATCAAGCGATGCCAGCCCGAGCGGCCCGAACCCGATTTTCTCTTTACGCAAATGTCGTCCCCAGCGGTCACCAAGAAGCAGTGGTATCCGACGTTCATCGACTACTTGTATCTCTCGCTCACGAACTCGACCGCCTTCAGCCCAACCGATGTACTCCCCCTGACATCGCGGGCAAAGATCCTGATGGGTGTGCAGTCCATTGCATCTCTCGCCACGGTTGCCGTCGTGGGTGCTCGCGCCGTCAACATCCTCGGCTGACCCGCAGCTTTGTAGGCGCGTGGGGTTGTCCGACAACCTTCAGCGCCTACAGAGCGAAGCTGAGCCGGGTTCAGAGAGTTAGTTCACCCTGAACCAAGACCTGTCCGCTCGGCTCAAGGGTGATGGCCATCTTATGATGTCCGTCTAGCTTGCCGTTGAGTAGCACCGCAGCATGCTTGCCGCCGGGCGGAGGATCCATAATGCCCGCCGAGTCTTTGCCGTTCGGACCGATAAGCCAAAGTTCGTAGCTGCTGCCAGCGTCGGCAGGCTCCATGCCATCGGAGGTGACTGCCACACGGTTGAGCTTGGCCGACACATAAGCCATTGTCTTGATGCCAGCGGGAGCAGTCAACGTGATGGCGCGGACGTCGGGGGCGTTGATGACGCTCTCGGCGGTAATCGTCGTAGTGCGGTTGGTGACGGTACGAAGCACACCGAAGGCCAGAACCAGTGCGGCGGCCACGGCGAAGGGGGCGAACCACGCCGGGCGCCGACGGATGGGCGTGACGATGGGCGGCGCGTCCTGGCGAACGTTGCTGATGGCAGCGAGCACCGAAGCCCGAAGCGCGGGTGGTGGACCGCCCGCCGTTGATGAGCCAAGCCGACCGGCCGTGGCGCGGAACTCGCGGACCTCCTGTTGGCACGACGTGCAGGTGGAAAGGTGGTGCTCGAAGTCGGTCAGGACCTCGCCGTCGATGGCGTCAAGGGCGTACAGACCAGCGTAGGTATGCAGGTCTTCGGTCATGATCCCTCTCCAAGTGCGTCGCGCAGACGAATAAGTCCATCGCGAATCCGAGTCTTAATGGTTCCCAGCGGAACGTCGAGTAATTCAGCAATTTGGCCTTGGGTGAGGCCACGAAAGTAGGCCAATTCAATGGATTGGCGTTGGAGTTCAGTAAGGCTGTTCATGGCGTCCCGCACGACCTGGCGGTCAAGCGAAGAAGCCATGTCGTTGGGCGGTCCGGCGAGAGGCACCTGCGCAAGCGCTTGTACCCGGTCGCGCTGGGTTTGTTCGCTGCGCACTC
Organism: Actinomycetes bacterium; assembly: GCA_031360915.1. Taxonomy (GTDB): domain Bacteria; phylum Actinomycetota; class Acidimicrobiia; order Acidimicrobiales; family Ilumatobacteraceae; genus JANMCE01. The sequence goes on from JANMCE010000180.1 coordinate 6,510, forward strand.
TGTCGACGGCACGACGGTGAGCAATGGTGAGCACCCAGGTGGCGGTAGCGCCGCGGGCCGGGTTGAAACGGTGCGCAATTCGCCATACTTCGACGAATACTTCCTGGGTGACTTCTTCGGACTGGGCGGGGTCGCAGACAACTCGGCGAATTAGGCCGTATACCTGTGGTGACAGCTCGTCGTACAGCGCAGTGAATGCGTCCTGGTCGCCCAGCGAGACGCGATGGAGCAGTTCGTCCCGGTCGGCGGGGCCACGTTCCACCATCCGCAGGCGAGGCCGTGGCTCAGGAGAGATGGAGTGAGACGCCGACACGTCTCTCATTCGTCGGTCACGCACGATTGGATTGGTCCAGTCTGGGAATTTTCCAAGTGGTTCGGCGAACGGTCTGCGCGAGCAGGCGAAAACGAAGGCTGGCAGGGGGAGGGATGACGACGTCGGAGGCCAAGTGGCAGATGGTACGACGAAACTCGTCCACCTCGGCGATACATGGTCGGCAATCGCGAAGGTGGCGCTCGAAGGCGAGGTGTTCGGGTCGGCTCAACGCATGCAGCACGTAACCACCGCTGTCCTTATGGATATCGAGGGTTCGCCATCGGGGGGTCACACGTATGGTTCGGCGCACGAGGCAATTTGGATTGCCACCAATCCGAGGATGACGCGAGCGGCGAATTACGATGGTGACCCCGATCCCCGATTGTCCTTATTCTCCCCGACAGGGAATTGCTGTCGGCCTCCTCGCTGCCGCAGTTGCTCTCGCCATCGGTGAGCTCGTCAGCGGCCTGGTGCGCGGTACCACCTCACCGGTCGTATCGGTGGGCGGCTTCGTGATCGATCACGTGCCACCGAGCCTGAAGGTCTACGCGGTGCGTACGTTCGGTACCAACGACAAACCCGCGCTCATCATTGGCACCCTTGTGTTGCTCGCGCTGTTCGCAGCCGGTGTCGGCATTGTTGCACGCCGCAGACGATGGTTGGGCTACGCGGGCATAGCGCTCTTCGGAGTGGTGGGCGTGGGCGCGGCGCTCACACGCCCGGCGGCCCGCGCTCTTGATGTGCTGCCGAGTGTGCTCGGCGCGCTGGTCGGTATGGCAGCGCTCGGTTGGCTACTTCGTCCCGTGGCCAAAGCGGCGGAGCCTTCTGCCGGGCTCGACCGTCGGTCGTTTCTGCTCTCGAGCGCGGGTGTGGGTGTCGCTGCCGCCGCGACCGGGGGCGTGGGCCGACAACTCCGGAAGCGGTTCGCTATATCGACGGCCCGGTCGGGCGTTGCCTTACCTGCTCCGGCCTCACCCGCCCCGCCGATGCCTGCGGGCGCGTCGCTTGGCATCGACGGTGTGGCACCGTTCACCACCTCCAACGCTGCCTTCTATCGAATCGACACCACGTTGGTAACCCCACAGGTCGACCCTTCCACCTGGAGGCTTCGCATCCACGGCCTCGTCAACAAGGAGATCACGCTCACCTACGCTGACCTGCTGAAACGCCCGCTGCGCGAGCGTGACATCACCATGATCTGCGTGTCGAACGAGGTCGGTGGCGAGTTGACCGGTACGGCGCGGTGGCTCGGTGTACCGCTCATGGACGTACTGAGGGAAGCGGGTGTGAAGTCGTCGGCCAACCAAATGGTGAGCCGCTCTGTCGATGGCTGGACGTGTGGGACACCAGTCGCCAATGTGATGGACGGCCGCGACGCCATGATCGTTGTAGGCATGAACGGCGAGCCGCTCCCGATTGCCCACGGGTTCCCCGCTCGACTTGTCGTCCCTGGGCTTTATGGATACGTCTCGGCGACGAAATGGGTGACCGACATCGAGCTGACGACGTTCGACGCTTTCGACGCCTACTGGGCCAAACGCGGTTGGGCGAAAGAAGCACCCATCAAGACAATGGCTCGTATCGACACGCCCAAGGGTCTCTCTCGCTCGGCACCCGGCAAGGCCGTCATTGCGGGCGTCGCCTGGGCCATCCATCGGACCGTGACCAAGGTCGAAGTGCAGATTGACGGTGGCGAGTGGCAGCAGGCAACGCTGGGGCAAACGCCGACCGCCGACACGTGGGTGCAGTGGAAACTCGACTGGGATGCCGCGCCCGGCAACCACACCATCGTGTGTCGCGCTACTGACGGAACCGGAACCGTGCAGACAGCCGACCGAGCTAAACCCATTCCCGACGGTGCCTCCGGATGGCACACCATTGTAGTGTTCAAGGAATAGTTGCAAGTGCAACCATGTTTCTTTCGGTCTGAAAGATCCACTTTCGCCGTGGCACCGAACCATTCGCAGCATCACTCATCAAACAGTTCCTCCACTGACCCAAACCCCCAAAGGAATCAAACAATGAAGTCAACTCGTGTTTCTCTGATTAGCCTGGCCGTCGGCCTCTCCATCGTGGGAGCAGCCTGCGGCAGCAGCACCAAGACGGCCACCACCGTGGCACCAGCGGCTACGACGGCTGCCCCTGCGGCCACCACGGCCAAGGCGACCGCAACCACGGCGGCCGCCATGGCTGCCGCCATGATGAAGCCCATGGGCGCCGCCTGTTCGGCAGTGCCGGCAACGGGCTCGGGCAGCTTTGACGGAATGGCCAAAGACCCGGCCGCCACCGCTGCATCCAACAACCCCTTGCTCTCGACATTGGTCGCTGCCGTCAAGGCCGCTGGCCTGGTCGACACGCTCAACGGTCCCGGTCCGTTCACCATCTTTGCCCCGGTCAACGACGCCTTCGCCAAGATCCCCAAGGAGACCCTCGACAAGTTGCTGGCCGATCCGAAGGGTGACCTGACCAAGATCCTCACCCTGCACGTCGTGTCCGGCAAAATGGACGCCGATGCCCTCGTGAAGGCCGGTTCAGTGAAGTCGCTGAATGGCGCCGACCTGAAGATCACCAAGGATGGCGACATGGTCAAGATCAACGGCTCAGCCACGGTCATCTGCGGCAACGTGACTACCGGTAACGCCATCGTCCACATCATCGACACCGTGCTCACGCCGGCGTAACGACCCCTCCAAGGGAAGGGCACTCGGGCTTCGGCTTGGGTGCCCTTTGGTCGTTTTGAGGTCCCACCAACCCTCAGCTGCCACCATCTCGTCAGGTCCGCTCAGCGGCTTGGCCAGCGGACAGCCGATACGTCGCTGAGTCGGTCGCGTCGCTGTCAGCTGTAGTGGTAGCGGGCCTGGAGGATGACGATGTCGTCGCTGTCGACGAGGTAGACGATCCGGTGTTCCTCGTCGATGCGACGTGACCACGCACCGGCTAGGGCGTGGCGCAGTTGTTCAGGTTTACCAATCCCGCCGAAGGGGTCGCGGGCAATGTCGTCGAGCAACCGGTTGATCCGCTTGAGCGTGGCGCGATCAGTCGTCTGCCAAAACACGTAGTCCTCCCAGCCGTTGGGAGTGAACACGAACCTCATCGATCGAGTTCGTGTTCCCGTGTGTTGCCGGAGCGGGCCTGGTCCAAGCTCTCGAGGAGACGACGTACGTTGGCCGGGGACCGCAGCAAATGCGCGGTCTCTTCAAGCGCTCGATAGTCGTCAATGGCGATGAGGACAGCGTCACCACGCTTAGAGGTGATCTCGATCGGGGTGCGGTCGTTGTTGACCTGCTCAATCAGGGGGAACAGGTTTTTGCGTGCTTCGCTTGCCGTGATGGCCATCGCTGTGCTCCAGTCTGGTACAGGATATCGTACCATTGTTTCTGGCTTGTTCGGCGACGATCTTCATATGCGGGTGAGCAGCGGCTTGCGGGTGAGTTGCACGGGCTTGCTGTGGTCTTTTGATGGTGTCGGTCGGGCGTCGGCCGGGGTGGTTGCAAGGGTGTCGAGGCCATAGCCATTTACGCACTCGGGGTCGGGGCCATCGAGCGGTAGTCCGGTAAAGAACTTGGCCGCCATGCAGCCGCCCTGGCAGGCGTCATACTGGCCGCACGCTGTGCACGCTCCGGCCGATTCTGGTTCTCGGAGCGACAAGAAGAGATCACTCTCCTTCCACACACCAGCGAAGCCGCCCTTGTCACGAACGCTGCCGGCTTTGAACTGGTCGTGGAGCACGAACGGGCAGGCGTACACATCACCGATGGGGTCGATGAGACAGACGATTCGCCCGGCCCCGCACATGTTCAAACCGGGTAGGGACTCGCCGAGCGCGTTCAAGTGGAAGAACGAATCACCTGTCAGCACGTTCTCACCGTGGGCCAGGAGCCAGTTGTAGATCTGCCGTTGCTGCGCATCGGTCGGATGCAGATCGTGCCAGCTTTCGGCACCGCGGCCTGACGGACGAAGTCGGGTGACGCGCAACTGTGCGCCGTAGTGGTCGGCCAACGCTTTGAATTCGTCGAGCTGGTCCACGTTGTGGCGAGTGACCACGATCGAGATTTTGAACGGGCCGAAATCCGCAGCCTTCAAGTGCTCCATCGCCCGGATAGCGATGTCGTACGAACCAACGCCCCGCACCGCATCGTTGGTGGCCGCGTCAATGCCGTCAAGTGAAATCTGAATGTCGAGGTAGTCCATCGCCGCGAAACGCATCGCCTTTTCGGTGTCGATGAACGCTCCGTTGGTGGAGAACTTCACGCCGACGTTCTTGCTGATTGCATAATCAACTAACTCGAGGAAGTCCCGGCGAATCATCGGTTCGCCGCCGCCAATGTTGATATAGAAAACCTGCAACCGGTTCAGTTCATCGATGACGGCCTTGGCTTCCGCGGTCGTCAGCTCTCGATCGTCACGCTGGCCTGAAGAAGACAGGCAGTGCACGCACGCCAGGTTGCAGGCGTAGGTCAGTTCCCATGTGAGACAAATAGGCGCGTCGAGCCCTTGCTTCAGTTGGCCCACGAGATGGTTAGCGCTCACGAATGATCTCTGATTCTGCCAGGCCCGACAGGGCGGAAAGGAAGGTGGGCCAACGCTTCGCAGCAATGCCGCATGACGTCAGCGTGTCGGCAACGGTGTCGTGTTCGCTCAGCTCTCGCACGACGGAAACCATCTCGGGCTTGCGAAGGAAGACGAGCCGTCGGGTGCCGTAGTGATAGACGAGCGCGCCGAACGGCTCGGGCCGTAGGGCTGCCTGCGGGTGGATTTCGTAGGCAGCGTCAAGGGCGACGGCCATCAACGTCCCCCGCGTGTCAGTAGACGCCGCACATGCCGTCGATGGAGATCTCCTCGACCAGCAATTCGTCCTCGATCAGTTCGTCCGTCTCTTCTGCGATAACGATGCCGTCTTGTTCCATGGCCTCATGCTACCGACCGGTACCACTCGGCACACCACGCAGATTTGAAGAAGATGTGACCGCCGTTACATCCTGTCTTAAGAGGGACTAACCTCAGCAAATTGTTCCCCCTCGCCGAGGGGTGCCACCGAATTGGGGATGTCGTATGAAGACCAAAACCGCCATTATTCGCAACGCTCCCGACAAGGCCGTCGGGCCAGCCCAATGGGAGGTCGTCGAAGTCGATCTTGATGAGCCCCGTCAGGGTGAACTCATCCTCAAGCTCACCGCTTCTGGTCTGTGCCACTCCGACGATCACATCGCCACCGGCGATATTCCGGTTGGCATTTATCCGTTCGCCGGAGGTCACGAAGGCGCCGGTGTCGTGGTTGAAGTCGGGCCGAACACGCCCGGTTTCGAGGTCGGCGATCATGTCGTGCTTTCGTTCCTCCCCGGCTGCGGGAAGTGCCGGTGGTGCGCCAACGGTCAACAGAACCTGTGCGACCTCGGCGCCAACCTGCTTAATGGTTGCCGCGCCGACGGCTCGTACCGCATGTCGCTCGATGGTCAGCCGGTCGGTCAGATGTGTGGCATCTCGACGTTCTCGGAGTACACACTGGTCTCGGTTGATTCGGCCGTCAAGGTCGCCAACGACCTTCCCCTCGATAAGGCGTGTCTCGTCGGTTGCGGCGTCGGCACTGGATTTGGCTCGGCCGAGAAGTCGGCCAATGTGCAGCCCGGCGACACCGTGATTGTCATGGGAATCGGTGGTATCGGCATCAACGCAGTGCAGGGTGCAGCCATCAAGGGTGCTGCCAACGTCATTGCGGTTGACCCGGTGGAACTCAAGCGCGAAAAGGCCATGGAGTTCGGCGCTACTCACGCGTTTGCCAACATGGAGGAAGCGACCGCGTTTGCCCAGAGCGTTACCAACGGACAGGGTGCCGACTCATGCATCATCACGATCGGCATCACCAAGGGCGAGCATGTGGCCGAGGGTTTCAACGCCATCCGCAAGGCCGGCACGGTTGTGGTCACCGGCCTCGGTGATTTGATGGAAGTCGGCATTCCCGTGCCGATCGGTGTGCTCACGTTGTTCCAGAAGCGCATCCAGGGTTCGCTCTACGGTGAATCCAGCCCCAGCAAAGACATTCCCCGGTTGCTGGCCATGTATCAGGCGGGCGTGCTGAAGCTTGATGAGCTGGTTACCAACACCTACACGCTTGACAACATCAACGACGGCTATGCCGATATGCACGCCGGTAAGAACCTCCGCGGTGTGTTGATCCACAACCACTGATGACCGGCGCCCGTCTCTCGGCACCTCTGGGTGTTTCGGAGGGACGGGCGCCTTCGTCGTTTTGGCCCGTCGGCCTCACGGTGGCCGTCCTTGTTGTCTCCAACGTTGTGTCCAATCGCCTGCTGCCAGGCTGGGCCTACGTGCCGTGGAACGCCGCGGTGGCGGTGCTGCTCATTGTGCTGGCCCGCCGAGTGGATCATTTACTGCGGATCGATCTCGGCATCGCCAACGTGCGGCACGGCCTCAAGATCGGTGCGATCCTGATGGCTGCGGTGCTTGCGGTTTATCTCGTCGCATGGGCCCTTCCGGCCACGCACGGGCTCTTCAAGGATCGTCGGGTAGGGGAGCGCAGTGCAGCGGCGATGCTGTACGAAGTGTTCATCCGCATACCCTTCGGCACGGTGCTGCTGGAGGAGGTTGCGTTCCGCGGCGTGTTGCTCGGCCATTTGGGTTCACGACTGCACTGGCGAATGGGATTGCTGGTTTCTTCGCTGTTGTTTGGTCTGTGGCATGTGCTGCCCGCCTGGGCGATTAATACGGTCAACCCGGTACTGCGCTCGTCGGGCGTGAGCCGTCCGCTTGCAGTGCTGGGGGCCGTGCTGAGTACCGGGGTTGCGGGGCTGTTTATGGGCTGGGTCCGCATCCGCGCCCGCAGTCTGCTTGCCCCCGTCATGCTCCACATCGCCACCAACAGCTTCGCCTTCGCCATCGCCTGGCTGGTAGTGAGGCGAGGCGGCTGAGAAACTAGGCGCGTGTGGCTTCCTTGGCAGATAGCGGTTGGACTGGCGTTGGGGTTGGCCGGGCTCAGCTATGCGCCGCAGCCGTGGAAGATCAAGCCGATCGCCCGGGAAGCGGCCATCATCCTGGCCCTTTACGCGCTGTGGATTCGGGCGGGGGAGTTTGAGCCCTTTGGGGTGAAGGGCGGGCTCGATCGAGGACTCCAGGTGTGGAACGCCGAGCGTTGGTTGCACCTGCCGAGCGAGGTATGGCTGCAGAAGCAGATCCTGCCGCACGGCTGGCTGGTGCAGGCTTCAAACATCTATTACGCGGCCGCGCATGTGCCGGGGGCGATCGCGATGTTGGTGTTCCTGTTCTTTCGTCATCGCCATCACTACCGCGTGGTGCGCACCACGCTCGCGGGCGTGACGGCGATCAGTCTGTTCATGCACTACACCCCGGTCGCGCCACCGCGGTTGTATCCGTATCTCGGTTTCGTTGACACTGCCATCCAGTACAACCAGTCGGTCTACGGCAACTTTGGTGCTGGCGTCTCCACACAACTGGCGGCCATGCCTTCGCTGCATGTCGCCTGGGCCGTGCTGGTAGGCGTGGCCGTCTTCACGCTGGAGAAAACGCGGTGGCGATGGGTGGCAATCGGTCACATGTTGCTCACCATTTTCGTGGTGACCGATACGGCCAATCACTGGTGGCTCGACGGTGTGGTTGGCAGCGCGCTGCTTGTTCCGGCCTTTTTGTTCGCCCGGTTCATCCACCGCCGAGAACGGGAAGTTACGCCGCAGCCTGAGCCTGTTTCTTTGCTAGTGGAGACCGGCCAAACAGCCAGATGATCGGCAGTGTCCACAACAGCGGCCCCACCCACGCAATCGGTCGGGTCGCCCACCAGCCCTTGTCGGGAACCGGTGAGCCGATGCGATGCAGGATCAGATAGCCGACCGCCCGCGACAGCGCCATGCCGGTGGAGTGGAACAGGTAGAGCGGCAGCGAGAACCGGTTGACCACTTCGTTCACTGTCTTCCAACGCTGGCGGGTTTGCAGCCGATCCAGTACCCACGGGCGAATCCACATAGCGACGCCCGCCTGGAACGCAACGAGCGCCACGATGCACAGCGTGGGCGGGGCCATGTTGGAGAACTTGTCGCCGGGCACGCCCACCATCGAACCCGGATACAAGCCGCTGGCAACCAGCCCAAAAAGCGCAAATAGGCCCGACCAGAGGAACATCGCGCTCCAACGCCGGGGCTTATCTCGCAGGTCTCGGTAGAAGAAGCCGAGCTGGTGGCACACACCCCACACCAGGATCATGTTGAACCAGCCGACCCACTGAATGTGGCGTGAGAAGCGCAGCACATCGACCACGCCCGCGAGACCGATCGACCACACGATCACCAGCGCACCGAAGCGTTGGTGCAGCCAGTAGGCGAAGGGGAAAAGCACGACCAATAGGGCGTATACGGCCAGAAACCACAGCGGGCTGACGACAAGCTTGACGGCCCTACCCATCCATTTCACGTCGTAGATGGCGGTGACGGCAATGCCCAGCGCGATCCATATACCGAGCACTACCAACGCCGGCTTCAACAGCTGGCGAACGCGCCGCCAGGCAAACCCCCACAGGGTTGCCTTCGGACTTTTGGACGATGCACGATTCCACGCCACGGTGTGAGCGTGACCGCCGATGAAGAAGAACAGCGGCATCACCTGGAACAGCCATGTCACCAGGAACAGACCGTGGGTGAAACCGATCGGGTTGGTGGCATGCGGCCCGTCGGGCTTCCATAACAGGATAGTGAAGATCCAGTGCCAACAGACCACCACCAGCAGGCTGATGGCGCGCATGAAGTCGATGAAAACATCGCGCCCCTCGTCAGCCATAGCGAGAGGCTATGCGCGCCGTGGGTTAGGCGATGAGGATCCCCGAGGTCGTGGCGAATCAGCGATTGAGCGCCGGTACGTTCGCGGTGAACAGGGCGCCAAGTTGGGCGGCGATGGGGCCGATGTTGTGCATCGCTTCGACCCGGGTGCGGCCGGCCTTCACCAGCTGCGCTCGCAGCTCGCCGTCGTTGACCAGCCGCAGCAGGGCGTCAGCCAGAAGATCGACGCGCCCGGCGGGCAGGACGAGGCCGGTGACGTTGTTTTCCACCAGTTCGGGGATGCCACTGATGTAGGTCGTGACCACCGGGCGGCCGACAGCCATTGCCTCCATCAGCACGACCGGCAGACCCTCGGCGAAGCTCGGCAGGCAAAAGATGTCGCACGCCTGCAATTGCTGGTGCACGACCGATGGCGGCTGAGCGCCCATCCATGTGACAACATCCGACAGGTCAAGTCGGTTTGTTGCATCTGCAAGTAATTCGGCAACCGGTCCGCTCCCAATGAAGATCGCCCGCATGGGTGTACCGGCGCGGCGCAACGCAGCCAGGGCTTCAAGCAGAACGAGGTGGCCCTTCTCATCCGCGAGGCGTGCCGTCATCAGCACGGTAGGCACGTCACACAGTACGGCGCGAGGTTCGAACGGGTAGTCACGCATCGGTAGACCGCAACGCACCACGGTGAAATGATCAGCCGAATACGCGACCCCCGCTATCCGCATCAGCTGGGCTCGAGTGAAGTCGCTGATGGCAGCAACGAAGGTGGCGCTGCGCATCTTGTGCCCGAGCATGGCGGCGTTTTCGTTGGTGAACTCGCGCCAGCCGTGAACGGTGACACTCCACGTCTGCACACTGGTAGCCGAACGCCTGCGACCAAGTTCGGCTGCGAACCACGCGATCGTGGCGGGTACCTCGCCAAAGTGGGCGTGAATGTGGGTGACGCCCCGCCGTTCGCACTCGCGAACGACCAGCATGGCTTCGACCAGTTGGAAGAGATGCCACAGCAACCCTTTGAGGTCGGTCACGCCGAGCTTCACGATCAGACGGAAGACCTCGATGACGGCCTTGGGCGACGACAGTGTGAGCCGAGCGGCGGCGACCACCGCCCGCAGTGGTGAGGTCTGCTTGATGGTGAAGGTGCGCTTGGCGTCGCTGCGATCAAGGTCGCTGAGCAGTTCGTTCGCGCCGACCTTGTTGATGGAGATCGGGAAGATGGCGATGCCCTGGCGTTCAAGCTCGTGGATCTCGCGTTGGATGAACGTGTGCGAAGGGCTGGGATAGCCGGTGGTGAGGTAGGCGATGTCCGCGGAGCGACTGGGCACGCCGAGACCTTACGGCCCGCTCCTGTTCGGTCCGGGACATGAGACCATTCCTGAGTCAGTCTTGAAGGAGCCGTCGGGCTAGCGTGACGGTGATGGGGACGTGGGGCGGGGCATGACGCTGTTACAACGAGTGCAATCGCGCGTGGTGGGCCGCCAACGCGAGATCGAGCTGGTACTGGCCGCGCTTGCGGCCGGTCGTCACGTGCTGCTGGAAGGGCCGCCCGGCACTGGGAAGTCCACATTGCTACGTGCCGTCGCCGACGAAATGCACCTCGGGTTCGCCTTTGTGGAAGGCAACGCGGAGCTTACCCCCGCCCGGCTCATCGGCCACTTCGACCCTTCCCGTGTGCTGGCTGAGGGCTACTCGCCCGACGTGTTCGTAGATGGTCCGCTTGTCACGGCGTTACGCGATGGGGCGCTGCTGTACATCGAAGAAATCAACCGCATCCCTGAAGAGACGCTCAATGTGCTGGTGACCGTGATGAGTGAACGAGAGCTGCATATCCCGCGCCTAGGCCGGGTGGCGGCCGCCCACGGTTTTCGGCTGGTAGCGGCCATGAATCCGTTCGATGCGGTGGGTACAGCCCGTATCTCGTCGGCCGTCTACGACCGGGTGTGTCGGCTGGCGGTCGGCTATCAAGACGCCGCTGACGAAGGAGCGGTCGTCACCAGCGAAGCTGCCGGTGTCGAGGCCGACGCTGACTGGGTTACGAAGGTCGTGGAGGTGGTGCGCCGCACCCGTACCCACCCAGATCTGCGTATCGGTTCCTCGGTCCGCGGTGCGATCGACACCACGTTGGTGGCATCAAGCCTGGCGTTGCTGCGCGGCGTCCCCGCAACCGATCACGCCATTGGTCTGGATGCCGCGCTCGTGTCATTGTCGGGTCGCATCCGGCTACGCGAGGGCGTGACGCGGAGCACGGAAGACATCGTGCAGGAGATATGGGCCGCCGTATTCGCGGCGCCTGACAGCGACGGGACCGACCCGGGAAAAGGGTAAGCCCCCCGGGGGGCGACGGCGGTGAAGCCAAAGAAGGCGCGGTTGCCGACCAAGCCGTGCAAAACGCGGCGAGCAGGACGAAGAGTCGGCGAGAACTCCAGCGGCACGACCACTTCGATGATGTTTCGCCCGAGGTTGGTGAGCTCAACTCGGTGTCTTTCGATGAGGCGATGGCCCATGATCCGGACGGTGCGCTGTCGATGCTGGCAGACATGACCGGTGCTACCGACGAGAAGCTGCGAGCTCTGGCCAGACGACTGGCTGGCTCCATCATGGTTGACCTCGCCACACGCGGACGCACGCGCCGGAGGGGCATCGGCAAGCTGGTCAGTCAGCCCTTCCAGTCCGATGGCGGCGACCTCGATCTCGATGCATCGATGCACGGAATCGTCACCGCCCGGGCCACAGCCAGCGCGGTGGACATCGACGAGCTGCGGATCACGGGTTGGGTGAAACCGGCCACCGCGTACTGCCTTCTTGTCGATCGGTCCGGCTCAATGCACGGCACGCCGCTGGCGAACTCAGCCGTCGCGGCAGCGGCCGTGGCGCACCGCGCCGCTGACTACAGCGTCATCGCCTTCGCCGGAGATGCCGTGGTGACCAAGAGCCAGGACAGCGACAAGTCGGTCGAGGCAGTCGTGAACGATGTGCTAGTGCTACGCGGTGCTGGCACTACCGATGTTGCCCTGGCGCTGCGGAGCGCGCAAGTGCAACTGGCGCGTAGTCGCGCCGGCCGCAAGATCACCGTGCTGCTGTCCGACTGCAGAGCCACCGCGAAGGGCGATATGCATGCCGCCGCAGCCGGTCTCGATGAACTGGTCATCCTTGCTCCGCAGGGAGATGCGGACGACGCTTTCGCCTTCGGTCGAGCCGTAGGAGCGCGCGTCGTTACGGTCGCAGGACCATCGCACATACCCGCCGCCCTGGCCGAAGCCCTGGGCGACTGAACGGCAGCCGGATTACACGTCGCGAAACAACCGCCGTGAACGAATGACAGACCCGGCGGGGCGTCCTACCCTTCAAGGGTGACAACTTCGCAGCCGAAACCCGGCACCTCTGAACCCCAGACGGCTGCCCTTGGTCGCATCTTGGTTGTTGATGACGACCCGAACTTAGGCGAGGTCGTCGCTCGATATCTGCAGAAGGAAGGCTACGAGGTCGAAGTGGCCACCGACGGCCGCACCGGACTGGAACGGGCGCTGGCCACGCTTCCGGACCTGGTCGTGCTCGACCTCATGCTGCCGGGTTTGGACGGTCTCGAAGTGTTCCGTCGTCTTCGTCGGGTCGCTCCTATTCCGGTGGTGATGCTGACTGCCCGTGGGAGTGAGGAGGATCGTGTGGCCGGTCTCGAACTCGGAGCGGATGACTACGTGGCCAAACCCTTCTCGCCTCGAGAGCTGACCGCCCGGGTCAAGGCAGTCTTGCGTCGTGCCGGTGGAGGCGTCTCCGATTTGGTCGCCGTAACGTTTGCGGCCGGGGACATCACCCTCGATCTTGTCTCACATGAAGCCAAGCGAGCCGGTGAACCGATCGTACTGACCGTCAAAGAGTTCGATCTGCTTGCGTACCTGATGAGCCACCCCGGCACCGCGTTCCGGCGCGAAGAACTCCTCGAGGCTGTCTGGGGCTATACGTTCGGCGACACGGCGACGGTCACCGTGCACGTGCGTCGTCTGCGGGAAAAGATTGAGGATGACCCTTCACTGCCCCGTTACCTGTCCACGGTGCGCGGCATTGGATATCGGTGGGAATCATGACCCCGACTACCTCACTTGAGCTCACGTCCATCACCCTTGCCGGCTCAGCGTCAGCGGCGGCGGTTGGCTGGACGGTCGTGCGAGCTATCCGGCGTAAATCGTTGCAGTTGCAACTTGTTGTCATCGGTCTCTCCACCGTGCTCACGTCATGTGTCGGTGTGTCGTTGGCGGCAAACCGCATGTTCGTCTCCGGCCACGACAGCCAGGTACTTGCGGTCGTACTGGTCGTTTCCGCGGTCGCCGCGATTCTTGCCAGCTGGTTTCTCGGGCGGGCGTTCAGCCGCTCGGTCGCCACCGTCGGCAACATGGCCGTCGGGTTGCTCAAACCGAGCCAGCCGGTGGAAGCATCAAAACAGCTCGTCACGAAAGAACTCCGCTCGCTCGCCGGTGAGCTCCAGAACGTGGCGGCCGAGTTGGAATCCTCCCGTCAGCGTGAGCGTTCGCTCGATGCCGCCCGTCGTGAACTGGTTGCGTGGGTGAGTCACGATCTGCGAAGCCCGATCGCCTCCATTCGCGCCATGTCCGAAGCACTCGAAGACGGCGTGGTTGACGATGACCTCAGCGTTACCCGCTATCACCGGGCCATACGCCAGGAGAGTGAACGGCTCGGCCTGCTCGTCGATGATCTCTTTGAGCTGTCCCGCATCTCGGCCGGTGTGGTGGATGCCAAGCAGCCGTTCGTACCGCTGGCCGAGCTGGTACTTGATGTCCTTCGTGCCGCAGAACCAGCCGCCGCCGCCAAGGGCGTCACCGTGGTCGCACCGATGAACGACCTACCCGATGTGCTCGTCCCTGCGTCGGACCTCCGTCGGGTCTTGCACAACCTGCTCGACAACGCGGTGCGTCACACCAGCACCGGCGGCACGGTACAGCTCGACGCCAAAGT
>JANMCE010000198.1:0-3232 GCA_031360915.1 Actinomycetes bacterium
AAATTGCCGTGTCCGCATGGGTCTTCAAGTACTTGGTCTCGACGCTTCGGTGGCCACGCCGTACGTGTCTTTTGTCGGGCCGCTCGGAGCGAAGCCTCGCCGGATCAAACTCGATCTTGCCGACGACGAACTCGTACTTACACACGAGTTGGCAAACCTTACCGTCGACTGGCGCGACCTACCGGCGGGCGCTGAGATTCGTTGCTACACCCTGAACGAGACCTGTGCCGAGAAGTTCCGTTGCGTTATCCAACGTCGCCAATGCCGGGATGTGTATGACCTCTGGAACCTGCTCGATGAGCGGGGCGGTGCCGACCTCTACGCCTCTTGGCATATCTTCGAGCAAAAAGCCCAACACAAGGGGATCGATCCAAAGCGATTCTTCGAGCGTTGGGACGAAGGCCTCGACTGGTATCGGAAGCGTTGGGATGCCGAACTTGGTGACTATCTGGGCGCTACGACCCCCGATTTCGGAAGGATCAGTCGCGTCATTTCTGGCAAGGCGGCAGAAGTCCGTGATTATCTCGCAACCTGAGGAACGGCGGGTTTGGTTACGGCAGTTGCAACCGAAGGCCGGCTTGTTCGGCGTCGTAGGGATCGCGGAATGCATGTGTTCGGTCGAGATCGGCTTCGGCCGACGCCATGGTGGAGAAGTCGACGCGAGCGGTGTAGCGCTGAGCAAAATCGAGCACGGCGATCATGGGGGCAAAGGCGTCGCTCTGGGTGGCCGCCTTGAGCGAGGCGATGTAGTTGAGCCGAAAGACCGTTGGAATGACGAGACGCACCTGCCCGCCCGCACTCAGCTCGGCGTTCATGGCAATGCGCGCCACCCGGCCGTTACCATCCAAGAACGGATGTACTTCGGCGACAACGAACATGAGGTACGTCGCGCGTTGAAGGGGGTCAAACAAGTCGACCCCGACGTTGAAGGCCCTGCGCAAAGTACCCTCGACCATCTCGGGCAGAACGAACTCTGACGCGCCAGCGCGATTGGGGAGGTGTTTGAACTCCCCAGGTCGTTTGTCGGGGCGACCGCCCATTACCTCGGCATGCTGTCGGCGAAGGATGTCCACAAACGCGTCGCTGCTCGCGGCGACCTCTCGGCATCTCGTCGGGTCGCCAACGACGGAATAGGTTCCTGCGACGTCGTGGGCATCGGCAGGGCGATCACCGGGAATCTCGCCTTTGAACACGATCCGTTCGGCCTCCCGGAGCGTGAATTCCGTTCCCTCGATGAAGTTCGAAAAGTAGGCCTCGTAGAACGGTAGAAATGTACGGCGTGGCGCGTCCGCGGGTGAGTCAGGCACTGATCGAGGGGCGGTGGCCTGTAGCGAGTCGACAAGCGCGGCAAAACGGCGAAGTCGAGTCTGGTCGAATGGTTCGCCAGTTGCCCGCGCTCGGAGCTCCGGCGTGCGAGGCACGCGTTTGTCACCTGTAGTGAGCGCCGCTGCGATCAACCGATGCAGCTGGCTGAGCGAGCGCCGAGACCGCATGGCAGGAGCGAGCGCTCCCGCAAGGTCGCGTAGCGCGTTGAGTCGCCGAGCGCCTCCTTGCGCGCACAACTCGTCGATCCAGATCTCGACTTCATCCACTGAGAGACGCGGAGGTCCAGGCTTCGTGAGGGAATCCAGCATCGTGCGAGCTTCCGACGCGAGGAAGACACCACGTGGAAGCTGCATGTCGCCATCAAGCGCACTGGGGCCGGGGACCGGATGAATCGCGATCCCGATGAGGTTCAGCGGCCGACGTCGGTTGTGGGCAACCGACAAAACTCCATCGATCGCCACGCCACCCGCTCGCGCGCTGCGGCCAACGATCACCGCGCCCGGTAGTTCGTGCGCAAGTATCTCAAGAAGGTGGCGCTTGACCACTGAAGCCGGGCCGTTAGTGACTTCGCCGGTGTAGATCCCGCTGCCCAGCCGGACGAGATTCCCGCGATCGACCGCCCGCTTCAAGGCCGCGCCGTCGTGGTCGACGGCCCATACCAATTCGGCCCACGTCGGCGTGCTCATGTCGCTGCGATCAACTTTCTGTCAGAAGACTAACGTCTGCGGTCAACTTTTGGAGCAGTATACGCATCGTCGGTCAACTTTTTGAGCAGGTTAGACCTCGTCGGGGAGGTAATGGGTGTTGCGGTCGATGTTCATGTAGATGTTCATGGCGATTGGGTTTCGGATCTCCTCCGCGATCTGACCGAGTAGACCGGCAGCGCGGGCAAGCAACGCGAAGCCTCGCAACAGCTCGACGGGAAGGTCGAGATCGGCGAGCGCTGCACCGCACACGCCGGCTCCATTGAGTGGCAGCGTACGACCGAGGATTTCGGGATGCACCCGACCGACGGCCGCGAGGAGTCGAAGGTGCGGGCCAAGACAGCCGGACTCCTCTGCGATTGCGAACAGCCTCGGGGTGCGCGGGTCGGTGTCTTTGTGGACGGGATGGCCAAGTCCCGGCACGAGCCGCTTCGCATTTTTGGTTGCAGTTACAACTGTTCGCGCGAGCGAGTCCCAGCTGGCGTCATCGGTCGGCAGGTCGCCGTCGTGCGCAGCGAGGGCATCGTGCAGGAACCGGCCGCAGTCCTCGGTGACGCCAAGGAAGCGTGAGCCTCCGCCGAGCAGCCCGGCGGCTAGCGCTCCCTGCAGTGAGTCCGGTGCGCTCAGGTACGTGAGCCGCGCCGCGATGGCGGTGGGTGTGAAGCCGTGGTCGGCAAGCGCCACCAACACTGACTCGAACACCCGCAGTTCGCCGGCGGATGGCCGTCGTTGCATCACCAGCCAATAGGCAAGTTCACCAAAGCCGACCTTGCCCATCAGATCGTCGGCGAGGTCAAGACCCATCAACCGGATCGATGTGGCATCCGATGTTCCGAGCCCGGTCTCGTAGCTCACGCCAACCACTCCCGAATCTCATCGCTGTGCTGACCGAGCTGCGGTGGCGGCAGCCGATACGTCGGCGGGGTGGACGAGAACGCGATGGGGTTGCGCACGCTTGGCATACCGTCGATGGTGACGACCGGATCGAACCCCAACTCCTCGGCGAACGCGATGCCTCCGTCGACGGTGTTGATCGGCCCTGACGGCACGCCCGCGGCGGTCAGCAGGCGGAACCATTCCATCTTTGGCTTCGTGCGCATCTGGTCGACAAGAAGCGGCCGCACCGATTCCCGGTTGGCCGTGCGGTCCTCATTGCGGGCCCAACGCGGGTCGTCAGCGACAGCCGCGATGCCCAGAACGGC
>JANMCE010000214.1:0-2569 GCA_031360915.1 Actinomycetes bacterium
TGGACCGTACATGAACCAGGGTCATATGGATTCCCCAAAGGCTTCGCTTTCGCGTTCTTTATAAACTATTGAGACTATCTTGATTGTTGGGCGACGGCAGCTGCGGCTTTGGCTGCCACCTCAGGATCGGCCAGATACGCCGCCTCGACAACGGTCAGGTTGTCATCAAACACGTATCGCCGGGGAAATCCGGTCGGAATATTCAGTTCTGCGATGTCGGCATCACTGACCCCTTCCAGGTGCTTCCAAAGTGCCCGCAGCGAGTTGCCATGGGCTGCTACCAGCACCGTTAGGCCGGCTCGGAGCTGAGGAACGATGGCGTCGTGCCAGTACGGAAGCACACGGGCAACGACATCGCGCAAACACTCAGAGGCGGGAAGGACATCGGGCGCCAGCAGTCGGTACCGCGGATCGTGGCGGGGATGCTCTGGCGAATTCGTGTCGACGGGGGGCGGTGGGACGTCGTAGCTCCGGCGCCAAAGATTTGTTTGTTCGGCTCCGTGTAAGGCTGTTGTTTCTTTTTTATCTAATCCTTGAAGCGCTCCATAATGCCGTTCGTTCAACCGCCAGGAGCGTTGGACCGGTAGCCACGGCTGGCCCAGCGCAGCGAGCGCTAGGTTGGCGGTTACGACCGCTCGGGTCTGCACAGACGTGTGTCCGACATCAAAGAACAAGCCGGCGTCACGCATGGCAACGCCGGCCGCAGTGGCTTGGATTTCACCCTCGGCGGTGAGGGCAACGTCGTGCCAGCCGGTGAAACGGTTCTCTTGGTTCCAGGTGCTTTCACCGTGGCGGACAATGACGAGGGTCGAAGACATGGCCGCGATGTTGGCAGACCGAGGTCATCCTCGTCACGCTGTTACGACGATGGGGGCGGCGGTGGCGGGACTCGGACCCCGGCGGCGAGTAGCACCGACGGATCAGAGGGCACCACAACAACGCCGGCCTTCTCAAGCGCATCGATGCGATGCACTGCGAGGCCGGTCTTGCCCATCGACTTCTCCAGCTCCTCAAGTTCTCGCATGTGCAGTTCAGAGCGGCGAACTTCGTCTTCGGGCACGACTGCGCCCAGCACGACAACTTTGAGAGCGAGGCTGATGCTGGAGAACAGTGGCGCAAGGCGAACCTCCAACGCTTCACGGACCGGCTCGCGGTTCCAGGTGGCAGCATCCATGGCGCTGTAACGACCGATGACGTCGTGCAAAGCCATCTCAACGAGCGGTCGAACTCGTTCTCGAATCGCCTCCGGGGTACCTAAAGTCCACAGCTTCTGATGGAAGTCCGGATCGTCCCGCTCGGTCGGATCAAGCTGGTATTTACAGAGCAGCGAAACGTTCATTCGAATGCGATCGCTCGACAGTGCCCAGAACTCCTCTTTTGCGGGTGGAGCCTTGTCGTCATCGTCGGCTTTCTCGGGCCGCTTGGGCACGTTGATGGCGTGGGCGACCAGCATGATCTTGCGGACCTCGGTCCGGCGAGCGACCAGGTAGTGGCCTGGCCCCTCCCACGTTCTGCGACGAAGACCCCGTTTTACCACATGGCCGAAGTCGGCGCCGCCCAGTGTGCCTGATTCGAAGTACAGCCCAACAGCGAGCGGGATCAGGGCGAAAAGAATGACCGCTGCCGGGATGAGGCCGCCGATCAAGAGAGCAACGTCAAGCACCAGCAGCACGAGTGTCAGCACGATGCCAGCTGCGAGGTCTTCGCCGTCGATGAACTTCCAGGTGCTCAGAATTGCTCGTACCGCCGCCGTGAGAATGCCGACGAGCACCACGATCAGGAGCGCCAGAAAGACCGCCTTGGTGAGTGTCAACGTCATTTCTTGCCGCCCTCCTGGTCTCGTCGTCTGGGATTGGCTATGACTCCTCTGGAAACTTATGGCACTTCTCAACATTCGGCAACGTTTCCAGACGAATTCCTACTTGAGTGGAATACGCTCAACTTTTCTGTTGTACATGTTGCGTACACCCAAAGGCCGACATAGCCTTTGTTCAGAAGCAACCGCATCCAGTTTGGCCAGGAGGCCCCCATGCCCAAAGCAGTAGGTATCGATCTCGGTACAACCAACTCCGTCGTTTCGGTCCTTGAGGCCGGCGAGCCCGTCGTTATCCCTAATGCCGAAGGTGGCCGTACCACACCGTCCATTGTCGCGTTTGCTCGCAACGGCGAAGTGCTGGTTGGTGAAGTGGCGAAGCGTCAGGCCATCACCAACGGCGATCGCACCTTTCGGTCCATCAAGCGTCACATGGGTACCAATTGGTCCCAGGAGATCGATGGCAAGAAGTACACCCCGCAGGAGATCAGCGCTCGGACGCTCATGAAGCTCAAGCGTGACGCTGAGGCCTACCTCGGTGAGACCGTCACCCAGGCCGTGATCACGGTGCCCGCCTACTTTGACGATGCTCAGCGCACCGCCACCAAGGAAGCCGGCCAGATTGCCGGTCTCGAAGTGCTCCGCATCATCAACGAGCCCACCGCCGCTGCCCTTGCCTATGGCCTCGAAAAGGCTACTGATGATGAGACCATTCTGGTGTTCGACCTCGGTGGCGGCACCTTCGACGTGTCGGTG
>JANMCE010000230.1:0-15286 GCA_031360915.1 Actinomycetes bacterium
GGTCTTCGCCGCCCGCCACCGCGACCTGCATGAGGTCGGCACGACCGAACACGGCACGACCGGGCAGCGAGAGGTCGACCTGCTTGGCCACGGTGCTGAGCACGCCACAATCCACGAGGGACTCGGCATCGGCCATACGCAACACGACGCGAGCCGCCATCGCAGACGCCAGCGCACTCGGGATGGCCATGCGGCGATCCACCGTCATGATCGCATGCAGGCCGACGGCTCGACCATCGGTCACGATGCGCTGCAGCACCTGTACCCACCCGAACAGCTCGGGCGAGTCACACATCGCCTGAAAGCTGCCATAGCCGTCGATGAGCAACAGAATGCGGGGCGGAGACTCACTCGGACGCACCTTGCGCAAGGTTGTAAGCGAATCGACCTCAGCGTTGGCCAAAAGCATTCGTCGTCGTTCGATTTCCGTTTGCAGATAGCTCAGCAACCGGGTGACTGCTTCCAGATCGTCGGCCGAGGCGATCAGCCCGGTGTGCGGGAGAGCCTTCAGTGGCGACAGGCCGCGGCCGGCTGCGTCGAGGCCGAACACCACCACATCGTCGGGCGAACCCTGACCCACAATGTCGAGCGCGGCCGACCGAAGCAACGTGGTCTTGCCCGCCCCGCCCATACCGATCACGATCAAGCCGCCGGTCTCTTCCAGGTCAACGGTGGTCGCTTCCTGGGTCTGGTGTTCGGGTCGGTCGACCAGCCCGATGGTGACGACGCGACCAGGATCATTGCTCCGTCGCGTCGGTTCCGCCACCATCACACTGTCCGGCAGCGGATCGATCCAGGGTCGCCGTGGAAGCGGCCGCCCCGAGTCGACATGCGCTTTGGTTGCAGCCGCAACAACTGCCTGAAGTTGTGTTGGAGAGTCAGCCGTGTCTTTTGGTCCAGCAACAGTCACGGCGATCGAACCGTCAAAGGAGCGAACGTCGACGGAGCGGCGCTGCTCGGTGGCCGGTCGCATCGGAGCGCCACCCCATGCGGTCTGAAACGCAGTCAACTCGCGGCGACCGGTTCTGGCCATGGCCCGCCCGACGAGCGGCACCGGGATGTCGGCGGCATCGGGTGAACCGAGGACGCTCACCGAGTCGGCCGGATCGAGCATCCGCAACCCGAGTCGCAGGTTGGTGTTCGCCAGGATGTTTTCGTTGACTGCTCCCGCTGGCCGCTGGGTGGCCAACACCAGGTGAATACCGAGGCTGCGGCCCCGCTGGGCAATGTCGACAACACCCGCCACGAAGTCAGGCAACTCCTTGGCCAACGTAGCGAACTCATCGACGATGATGACGAGACGAGGCGGCGCTTCCGACGGACACACCCGCGTGAACTCGGCCAGATCTTTGGCCCGACCTTCCATGACTGTCATGCGTCGGTTCAGTTCGGCCTGCAGGCTGACGAGCGCTCGACGCGCCATGCCAACGCCCAGGTTGGTGACGGAGCCAACGGTGTGGGGCAGGCCCGCGAAGTCGGCGCTGCTGGCCCCGCCCTTGTAGTCGACGAAAAGAAACGTCACTCGGTCGGGTGAGTAGTTGGCGGCCAGGGAGCAGACCATGGTCTGCAACAGCTCGCTCTTACCCGCGCCTGACGTTCCGGCTATCAGCGTGTGAGGACCTTGCCGAACAAGATCGATCGTGAACGGACCGTTGGTACCCTGACCGATAGGTGCGCACAATCCGTCCCGGTCAGACGCAGCCCACAAAGCAGCGACCACCCCCGCGCTCATCGTGTCGGTGCCAAGCGCTTCCATCAGCGACACCGCTCGCGGGAGCGCCGCGGTAGCGGACGCGGCGCCTGCATCCCGGACGGGAGCCAGCGCCAGGGCTGCCCGTCGGGCCCCCTGCGGATTCGCCAACTCGACGTCAACAGCGATAGCCGACCGGATCGGGTCGGTGAACCAGACCCTGCTGTGCCCCGTTGCGACGACGTCGACCACGGCCGTGCACTGGCGTGGCACCCGATGGTCATGGTCGCCGATCCACAGCACCGATGCGTCGGCACCTTCGAGTTGATCGAGCATCTGGGACACCAAGGCGGCATCGAGGCCAAGGCGCTCATCGAGCACGACGAGCAACCATGGCCCCTTGGTGAAGCCGATCGGAGCGTGACGCCGACGAGCCAACACCTCGATCAGTCGGGCCAGCAGTCCTTCGGCCGCCTCGCGACTGTGAACGACATGCACTCCCGCGAGGGGCGACGACGATGCTCGGGTGTGCGGTGCCCATTTCAACCAATCGAGTGCGTCGGAAACCGAAGACGCCAGGGCTGCAGCGATCACCACATCATCCGGGCTCTGCAGACACACTGCTTGCAACAAGAAGGAGGCGGCCAGTCGTTCAACCGGATTGCGCTCACCCCACAACGCAACCGCGCTTAGATCGGTGAGGGACAGCGTGACCGGGACGTCATGCACCATGGCGAAACCGTCGAGCGCGGCAACGGCCTCGTCGTGAAGCGTGACATCACCGCGCTCATCGACGAGCACCGTCACCAGTGAAGGGACCGAGCCAAGACCGACGCGGACGGTCAGTAAATCAGCAGCGTCACGGTCTCGTTCCCAAAGGAATCGAGTGCGGTAGTGGGCGCGACGGTGGAGTTCGGAGAGATCGGGGGCGGTCTGACGGCGTTCGCGTTCTTCGGCCGCGACTGCGTCACGCATCCTGGCCACATAGGCGGCGGTGGCGGTGCGAAAGTCGGCTGATTGCTTGGTGAACGACCTACGACCGTGCCGTCGGTCATCGAACCAGTTGTAGACCATAACGAGCGGTGCCAGACCCGTGAGCAGCAGGAACTCAGGACGGTGACTGATGGCCGCCATCGCGACACCGGACCCTAAGGGCAGCAGGAGCGTCGCAATAGTGAATCGCCGCTGCGTACTCTGCTGGGGCACCGGCCCAAGTTCACCCAGGTCGCGCGCCGAGACGATCACCGGTCGATAGGGCGTGCGGTGAAAGGGAACCTGACCGAGAAGATCACGGTCGGGCGCCAGAGCGGCTGCGATCGGCCGAACTCCAAACGTCGTTGCGCCGATCCGCACAACATCGGCTGACGACAACGCCGTTGCCGACGCAATCGGTGCACCGTTCATTTCGATTCGCCCCAGCCCACCGGTCGTCGCGATAGCCACCTGCGCGTCAGCCTGAATCCGCAACACGGCATGCTCGGCCGCCAGTGCCGGATCAACGATGGTGATGCCGTTCGTCGGTTCGGAACCGAGCGTGAAAAGGCCCGCACCCAGCAACACGAACCGGCCAGCTTCCGGTCCGCCCATAATGTCGAGGCTGACGAATGCGTCGCCAACCGCACGGCCCCGTCCCAGCCGGCGGCCGTCAGCGGCAACGAGGCTGACGTCGTCTCCGGTCAGAAGTTCGGATTGCTGCACGGTCATGCCGGGTTCGAGCAGCGCGCCGGTGCGACGCAACCGCAGGGACACCGGATTGGTCAGACCGACGTACGCCGCAAGCGCGTCGGTGAGAGCCTCGATGCGATAGTCGAGCGCAAGTTCAACTCGGATGTCGGACTGCTGCGGACCGTTGTCGGTCCACGACATCGAGAGGAGCAGTTCCACCGGTCAGCTGACCCCGGCGGCGACGGCCAGCAGCTGCGATCGCATCCGGCTCACGCGAGGTGACGGATCACTTTCGCCACCGCACTCGTTGACGATGACTCGTTCGTAGGCGGCGTACTCGCTGCGCACCCCAGCGGTGTTCCCGAGCCGGTGGTGGGCCTGCATACGCAGGCAGACCAGTTCGTCGTGGCCGGGCAGAATACGAAGGCCCGTAGCGGTCGCAACGAACACGCCGTCGATGTCACCGGCGTCGAGACAGCGCTGTGCCAGTTCGGCCGTCGTTGACGTCGCCAGGTGGGTCAGGCCCGACGGGAGTGCATCTTCATCGGGCCACATGTAGTCGGTGCCGGCGTAGGGCTGATCGCGCAGCATTTCAACGGCCGGTCGCAGCACGTCGATGGCGGCAGGTCCCTCGCAGCGGCGGGCCCACGCCAGGCGTGCCTCAACCAACTCGACGTCGGTGAGCACCGAGTCGTGAAGCGGAATGCGGTCACCCATATTGCGAGCGATCCAGTCGCGACCATCAGTGGGAGCGAGGCTGCGGGCCAGACTGCGACGAGCGTCGGACACGACGTTGGCGAACGTGGCGTCTTGAACGTTGACCTGCCACAGCGCGGTTCGAGCGGCAACGCGGGCCGGATTCGTTCGATGCTGGGCGAGCCAGACAACGAGTTCAAGGGCCTTGGCTCGTTCGAACTCGACCTCGTCGTGGTGGCGGGACACCACATCAACCGGACCGAGAACTCGCACCAAAAAGTTCCAGTCGCGCTCGTTGTAGGGATCAAGCACTGCCTCGACAACGGGTGCTGGAAGCACCTCGGGCGGGGCGCTAGCGTCATCGAGCAGCGCTGCCACCCCGGCGAGAGTGACGGCGGTCAACGCCACCGGGGTCACGACGATATTGAACGGCGTTAGCAGCCACCCGCCGGCCGCGGCCGTAAGCGTCGTGGCGACACCCTCCATCGGCGCGGCGGCAACCACAACCACACCCGCGGCCGATGCGGCGGCAGCGAGAGCATCGTCTCCGTCGGTCGAAACGACGACGGCAACCTCCCAAGCATCCTCGGGCTGTGTGGCGCGCAGCACGAATCCGGCCGTATCGGGTTGGGCCTGGCGACGTCCGTTGGTGAGGGCAAGCGCCTGCTGCACCGCCGACGACAGGTCGACGGTCACTTCCAGGTTGGTTGCATCCGCAAATGATTCGAGCGCTAGTCCGTGCACGAAAATCTGGCTGCGATCACCGAGCGAAGACACCGCGAGGGAGGCCGTGAGGGCCCGCAAAATGTCATGGGTCTGGCCGCGATCACCGGCCACACAGAGGCCGCCGAGCGCTTCAAGATTGAGATAGAGGTCGGCGTCACCTCCGGCCCGGGCAGTGGTGCCGATCATGGTGAGCGTCGGGCACGGCGACGGCATCGTCGCGCCAACAAAGGCCAGGTCTGCGGTCGGTACGGCGGCCGAAAGGCGAAGAATCGTGTCGTCTTCGGTCAAGGTAAACGGTGCAGCCAAGGCGACAAAGGAGCGGTCGAGCATCAGCTCAATGTCGCCCGATGCAAGCACTAGCACGGCCAGCGGCTGTGGGACTTCCGGACGCCACTCGATGTCGGCGGCACTATCGAACACCACGGACGCATTGGCCTTCCCAGCTGCGCCCACGGTTGCCGCGAGGGCTCGAAGGGCCATGTCGATTCGGGTGACGATCGCGGCATCGGCGCCAAGGCGGACGGCTTCGGCTGCGGCGACAGAGTCGGGGTGCGGTGCGGGCAGCCGATGGTTGACGCCCATCGAACGGAGGCGACGGCGACGGCGTGTGGCGAGCATGAGAGAGATGCCCGTGGTGAGCAACGTTGCGCCTGCAAGGCCGGTAGCGGTGCGAGCGATGGTCCAATTTGCCGCGGCGTCCTCTGCGGATTTTGCGTCGGCGTTTATGGTTGCGATCGACGGGGCGGGCAAGGGTAACGGTGCCGGGGCCGCCGTCGTCGGCGTATGAGTTGCGGTTACGCCGGCCGCTGCTCCCGAACCGATGCCCGAACCGATGCCCGGATCAAGAGCCGGGGCTTCGACCTGGGAGGTCGGCGGAGTAGGGGGTGCGGCGGTCGGGGCGACCGTGATCGGGGCGGAGTCGGCCGGCGGGGCGGAGTCGGCCGGTGACGCAGTCGGGGCGGCGACGGTCGTGCCCGGTGCGGCTGGGAGGTTCAGTTCCCAGCCGGGCATGATCATGTCGGGTTGGTCGAAGGTGACGTCACCAAACTGTCGGCCCTTGTTGGCGTCAAAGATGTCGTGCCACCTCGCCTCGTCGCCAAGATGGGTAGCGGCCAGCCCCGACAGGTCATCACCGGGGGCAACGGTGACGGTCGTCGGGCTGGCCGCGGAACTTGCCGGTGTCGCAGTCACCGTGATCGGTGCGGCTGGGAGCTGAAGTACCCAGCCGGGCCGGATGATTTCCGGTCTGGTGAAGGTGGTGCCGTCCACCATGGTGTGGTCACGATTGAGATCCCAGATCTCCCGCCAACGCATGGCATCACCAAGGTGCACTTCGGCCAGTCGATGCAAGCTGTCGCGTGGCTGGACGACGACCGAGCCTTGAGCAACGGCAACAGGAGGGGTCGGCGCTGATTCGAGGCGCAGTGCCGCGGGTGCGGTTTGCACCAGGACCACCGGCTCGGAGCGAACTGGCAGCGGTGCGGCGGAAGCCATCGTGGTAGCTGTCGATGACATGCTGACCAACAGCGTGATGCCCGCAACCAGACGACCAGCACAGAGTTGGAACGGCGCCAGGCTGCGACGAGGCCGAGGCGTTCGACCGGACCGGAGCGCGGCCAGTTCCCAAAGCAACGACCAAGCCAGCGCCAGCCATGCCGTCCAGCAGACCACGAGCAGCGCCTTGATCACGTGGGTGACCTGGAGTTCCTGAGTGAGTCCTTTGGTAACTCCACCCACCGTGGGCATGGTGTGTGGCAGCGGCCAACCGCCGAAGCGGGCGAGCAGGAACGGGACGACGAACAGCAGCGCAACGGTGGTTGCGAGCGCGGTCAGACCACGAATCAGGTCACGGGGTGAGCGTTGCATCGTGGTCTACTCCTACGAGGAAATCAGGGACGGAAATGCTCGGCCGGAGCCGAGGCAACGGCATGAATGGGAAGAGAAACGCCGGGAATGATCGACGGCATCGATCCGTCGATCGTGACCTGCACGCGATCGCCATCAACCCCGACCGAAGTCGTCAGGTTGAGCTGGCCGAGCCCGTGGTTGGCGAGCTGGTCATTGAGGAACTGGGTGTCTGCAGCGCCGCGAACGGCGGCCTGCGCTGCGGTGTCCTGCGCCGCAGAGACGACCATCGAGCGTCGAGCGCCCCACAGCGAAAGTTGGAAGACGACCGTGATGGCCAGGATCACCAGCGGAAACAGAATGGCGAACTCGAGTGTTGCGAATCCGTCGTCCCGAATCTCGGGTTGCTCGGCCGACGGCATTGTCATCCGCCGATTGTGCTGATGACGTCCGAAACCTTGGTGCTGATGAGTCCACCGGCAACAACAGCGATACCGACGGCGAGCGCGGTCAGCACGACCTTTTCAACAGTGGTGAAGCCGTCGTCGTTCACGTTGATGACATGACGCTCGGCGACCTCGCGAAGTCGGGTGCTGACGATGGCCTGGATGATGAGCAGCTGGGTTTTCATAGTTGTTCTCCTTGGATGGAAAGTGTGCGGGGGGAGGTTGGGATCGGAAGGTCAGGACTGGAGCACGCTCATGAGCGCCGGGTAGCCGAGGAACAGCACGAACGACATCACCAGCACCAGCAGCGGGAACACCATGCGGGTGGACGACTGCTCAGCGACAGCTTCTTCGGCGGACAGCGAGCGGTCTCGCAGGGTGCCCGCCTTGGCCACCAGGCTTTGACGAACGGAGGCTCCTTCGGTGCCAGAGAGCTGCGCAGAGCTGGCGAGCTCAATCAGTTCGTCAACGCCGTAGCGTTCACCGAGATCACGCAACGCCGTCCACGGGGTGACGGCGGTGAGCCGAGCCTGTGAAAGCACCCGACGGACTTCGAGGAATGGCCAGGTGTCACCCGCATTGGCGGCGTGTTCAAGGGCACCGGTGACACCTTCGTTGGCGGCCAAGAGCATGACCACGAGGTCGATGTACGCGCCGAGGCTCTGGCGGAATTCCTTCCGCCGACCGTTGGCAATTTCGCGTACCGAGGTGTCGGGGATGAAGAAGCCGGCGAAGCCCGCGACGAGGGACAACCAGGTTGGGATGATCAGCGATACGTGCGTTCCACCGAGGGTAAGCAGCCCGGCCATAACCGGGACGAACACTGCGCCCAGCACCGCCCACAGCACCTTTTGACCAAGATGCACCTCAAGGCTGCGCCCAGTGACGGCAAGGTCCTTGGCCACCCGATCGAGGCGGATCTTTTCGATATCCACACGAGGGAGGAGCAGACGGCCGACTCGACCGGCGAGGGAATCATCACCCTCATCGACAACCTGGCGAGAGCGTCCGGGGCGCTGCAGACGGGCTGCGGCGGCAGCCAGCGGCGTGTGAGCCGGGACCAGGCGGGACAGACCCAGCCAGAGCCCGCTGCCAACCATCAGACCAGAGAAGAGAACCCAGAACATCAGCGACCCTCCGCCAACGTGAGCACACGAGGAACCGGCTCGAAACGACCGAGCTTGCTCAGCCACGAAATAGCCAGACCGGCCATGCCCAACACCACGGCCAGCACGACCTGACCAGCAGCGGTCTTGTAGGGGGCGACGAACGACCCGGAGAACAGGGCCAACGCCGCGAAGAAGAGGCCGCTGAAGGCCACCAGCGAGCGAGCCTCACTTCGGGTGGAGGCGCGTCGGGCGTCAATGCGGAGTCGCATGGCCACCCGCTCTCGAGCGAGTTTTGCCATGGCGCTGAGGAGTGAACCAACGTCACGACCCGATCGGGTGGCGGCCAACATGAGTACGGACGCGATGAGGTCGGCGGTGGCGTCGTTCATCTCGTCGGCCCAGTCGTGAAGCGCGGCGGTGAGGCGCTGATGCTGCACTCGACGAGCGAGCTTTTGAACTTCGGAGCGGATGGGAAGCGGTGCGACCTCGGCGGTGGAGCGAATGGTTTCCGTGATGCCTTGACCGGCCACCAAGGTGTCGCGCAACATTTCCGCCCATGTAGCGAGCGCCTCGGTGCGTTCGATCTCAATCTGTGCTTGGCGACGACCGTTCCGAGTCATGCCACCGACTACATACCCGGCCACCGCGCCACCCAGTCCGGCGACCGGCCAACCGGTGGCGAGTCCAACAAGCGCGCCGCTGGCAACACCCGCGGCCAATCGTACGAACCGACGATTGTCCGGCGTGTCGCCTACGTTCTTGGCCACTGGCGCTTCGGTGAAGGCCGAGCGCAGCAGCAACAGTCCGAAACCGACGAGGGCTCCGCACAGCACAGCGATAAGCGTCACGACCACCACGCCTGATGCATCGATGCGTCATACCCGAAACGGGAGAGCAACTCTTGGTGACGAGGCGAAAGACCGGCGGCCGGTTCGAGGTGACCGGCCGGGCTCATGCTGAACACTTCCGACGACGACACTCGACCACTATCGGTCAAACCGGTGACCTCACGAATGGAGGAGACGTAACGCTTCACCGGCCGGTCGGGGAAGCGGTCACCGCTCAGGAAGACCACGAAGTGGACCGCGCCCGAGATCAGCTGGTGGGTTGCTTCGGCGGGTAGACGCTCGGACGATTGGATGGCGTAGGTGGCCATGCGAGAAAACGTCATCTCGCTGCTGTCGGCGTGAATGGTGCACATCGATCCGTCGTTGCCTTGGCTCATAGCGTTGAGCATGGGCACGACTTCTTCGCCCAGTACTTCGCCCACGATGACGCGTGATGGATTGAGCCGAAGGGTTGATTGCACGAGCGCCGAAACGGTGACCTCGCCTTCACCCTCTACGTTGGCCTGGCGGGAGTGCAGCGGCACCACGTTGGGGTGCTGAGGCGAGTTGTGCAGACCAAGTTCGAGCAGGTCTTTCTCCACCGTGACGAGGCGCTCGAATGAGGGGATCTCGTGACACATAGCCCGCAACATGGTGGTCTTACCGGTGTTGGTTCCGCCCGACACCAAAATGGTGCGGCGAGCCCGCACGGCGGCACCGAGGAAGTCGGCAACCTGCTGGGGCATAGCACCGAAACGCACCAGATCCGACAGTTCGAGATCGCTAAAGCGGTGACGGCGAATCGACACGATGGGCACCGGGGCCATCCCGCGCTCGCTTCGACCACCGAGTACCGCGGTGAGGCGACTGCCGTCGGGAAGTTGTAGGTACAAGATGGGTTCGGTGGTGTCCCAACGACGCTCACCCAAGCCGAGACGGCGGGCCGCAGCCTTGATGTTGTCGATGAACTCCACCTCGCTCGCGGCAACCGGCGGCACGGCCACGGTTCGACCGTCGGCATACGTGACGAACACGTTCTGATGCCCGTTGGCATCGATGGATTCAATCTCGGGGTCGTCCACATACTGCTGCAGACCAGCAAGACCGAACAGGCTGGCGAGCAACGCTTCGGTCAGGACGTCGGTCTCGTTGAGCGTCAGACGGGGTAGGCCGCCGCGCATGCGGTTGGCGTCGATATTGGGGATCTCATCGGAGACAAGGCGGACGGCCAACACCCGCTCATCGGCCGATTCCATGCGCTGACCGCTGAGGCGCATGCGCTCCACTTCGTCAGGAAGACGACGCGACACGACGTTGATGAGACGGGAGAGATCGGTATCAACCATGGTGCTCATGCCGGCACCAAAGTCCGAGTGAGTTCGGCCGCCAGCTTGTCGGCGACGCTGGCCGCGGACTTGGCCAGGTGCGAGCGGCGGGCAGCCCGGCTGGTGGCCGAGCGGCCGGCTAGGTGGCTCGCGCCGTGTGGATCTTCGGCCAGCACACCAACAACGCGCAGACCGAGGAACTGGCCGATCTCATCAGCCTTATACGGCGCATCCCCGACAACGACGGCAACAATGGGCATGCCTCGAGTTGCGAGTGTCTCCACAACTTGTTGCGCATGCAAGCATCGGCCAACAGTTGCTTGGGCCGACCGGAGTTCTTGTCGGATAACGATCACGACGAGATCGGCGTGCAAGGTCAACGCGGGGATGGTTCGCACGTCGCAACGTCCAGCGTCGATCACGAGATTCACGTCGTGG
Source organism: Actinomycetes bacterium (assembly GCA_031360915.1). Taxonomy (GTDB): domain Bacteria; phylum Actinomycetota; class Acidimicrobiia; order Acidimicrobiales; family Ilumatobacteraceae; genus JANMCE01. The sequence continues at coordinate 10,768 of JANMCE010000230.1, forward strand.
CTGCCGCGCAACGGGGCGACGACGGCTCGGGTGAAGTCGTTCATACCGCCGGCAACTTCTACTGAACGTAGTGGTGCGGGAAGTACCCGCAAGCCACCCGGAAGCGTGTGGGTGTGCTCAAGCAGCAAGCCAACAGTCGGCTGCTGCAGTGTGGCCGCAGCGGTCAAGAGGCTGGGGCTGGATGCGAGATCGAACCGAGCGGCAGTGTCACCTCCCGCAGGGTCGGCCTCAACCATCACAACCGGGGCCGAGGTAACGGGCCATCCACTAGCAAGCGCGAGTGCGGTAGTGGTAACGGCCGATCCTTTCGAACCGAGGCAGACGATGTTCACTTGGTCACCTGAGCAACGGGTGCGGCCGCGGCGACGACGCTGATGTCGCCAGATGGCGCAGCGGGCACCGGCTTGGCGGCGGTCACATCTGCTGCAGCATCGTTGCCTGACGGAAGCACAAGAAGGCGCACGTCTTTTCCGGTCGCGATCGACTTGGCATCGGCCTGCTTGAGCTGGAAAGTGATGCTCATCGTGCCGCTGATGGTGGTGACCGCTTTGATGTCGGTGACCGTGGCGTCCACCATCGCGTCGCCGACGATGAGCCGGACCTTGTCTTCGTTGTGAAGCGCTCGTGGCACGGCAACATCGGGGAAGGCCAGGGCAACGAGGGCTTCATCAGCGGGAAGCGGGCTACCCGCACCAATCTGCTGCGGGGCGAGCAGCGCACCCTTGCTCAGCGCAACCCGAGTGACTTTGCCCTTCAACAGCGGCAAGTCTCTGGCCGGCACCACTTCAACGCCCGTGGCCGCAACCTCGGCGATGGTCACATCCTTCTCGGTCAAGGGTTGCCCGGCCGGTACGTCTCGCGCCACAACCAGCACCGGCACCTGCTGACCGCGTGCCCGGTAGAGGCCAAGGAACACCAGGCCGCCACCGAGGATGAGCAGCACGGCCAAGCCAAGACGAGCCGGGTTCTTCGGTCGTCCGCTTACTCCGGTTCGGGATGAGGCTCGTTCGGAGATGGTCGGGGAGTTCATGGGGAGCAACGTAGAGAAGCTCACTCACGGTGGGAAGGGGTGGCGGGTTCTCTTGAGAAACATCCAATCAGCGCTTACCAACGCCCGTTCAGACCAGATCAAGTCCATATCTCCAAACCTCTGGTCACTTTCCGTGCCTAGGCCGAATGGCACCGGGCCAGCCCCTCACGATGAGGTGAGGTTGACGTACTGGCCTATCCTTGGAGGTATGAGTATTGCGCCGCCGGTCGTGAAGGCCGTTCAGTCGAATGATCCCTGCTGGTGCGGCAGCGGGCGCAAGTACAAGCGTTGCCATAAGCCGCTTGAGGGCCGGGTTTTGCCGGGCCGTGTCAGCCCCATGTTGACCGTGCCCGCGCACATCGAGCGGCCGTCGTATGCCGATACCGGTGTGCCGGCTCGTCGTAACGAGGGTCGCGTCAAGACGCCCGAGATCATCGAACGGATGCGGCGCACCTGCACCACCGCGGCGGAAATCTTGGCGCTTACCGGGGCGTCGTTGAAAGTTGGCATGACCACCGATGAGGTGGATCGTTACTGCCATCAGCTCTATCTCGACCGCAACTGTTACCCGTCCACCTTGAACTACCACGACTACCCCAAGAGTCTGTGTACCTCGGTGAACGAAGTGATCTGCCACGGCATCCCCGATGACCGTCCGCTGCAAGACGGCGACATCGTCAACCTGGACATCACCGCCTTCCGCGAAGGTGTGCACGGTGACTGCAACGCCACGTTCCTCATCGGCGAGGTTGCACCCGAGTTCCAGCAACTGGTCACGGTCACCAAGGAATGCCTCATGAAGGGCATCGAGGCCGTGCAACCCGGCCGGCCCATCTCCGACATTGGTCGTGCCATCGAGCAGCACGCCAAGGCCCACCGCTACGGGGTGGTTCGAGCGTTCGTTGGGCACGGCATTGGTGAAGAGTTCCACGCCGATATTCAGGTACCGCATTACTACGACCCCAAGGCCTCCATGATCATGCTGCCGGGCATGACGTTCACCATCGAGCCGATGATCACCATGGGTACCTGGAAGCACGACTCGTGGGATGACGACTGGACTGCGGTCACCAGCGACGGCAAGCGCACCGCCCAGTTCGAACACACCCTCCTCGTCACCGAAACCGGCGTCGAAATCCTCACCCTCTGGCCCTAGCTGGCAAATCCCACATTGTGCTACGGATGCTACGGTGGTCCTCGTGGTGACCATTTCGCATCGAGATTTCCGGAATAACAGCGGTAAGGTGCTGGAACGCGTTCGGCATGGCGAGACGATCGGCGTGACGAATCATGGCGAACTGACTGCGCTGCTTGTACCGCCAAATCTCGCCAAGATCGACCAACTTGTCGCATCGGGCCGGGTGCGTCTCGCCCGTTCCGACGCGCCGCTCGGGTTCGACGTTCGGGTCACGAACGTGCTGTCGACGGCCGACGTCCTTGCCGATCTACGCGGTGATCGGTGATTCGCTACATCGACACTTCGGCGTATCTGAAGCTGCTCGTAGAGGAAGCGGAATCGGCAACGTTGAAGGTGCACCTTCAGACCGCCCGAGCCGAAGGGCATCGTATTGTGTCGTCGATACTGATCGAGACTGAGTTGCGTCGGGCTGGGCATCGACTCGGGATAGCCGTTGTGGACATCGAGTCGGAGTTGTCGAAGCTCGACATCATCAGCATCGAGGACTCGACCTTCATCAGGGCTGGCAACTTCCCCGACCCGCTCCTTAGATCACTCGACGCCCTGCATCTGGCGGCAGCCATCGAATGCGCCGCAACCGCCATCTATACCTACGACGCCCGCCAAGCCGTCGCCGCACAAAATGCCGGGATACCGGCACTTGCGCCCGGAGCCGGGTAGTCCTGCTTCAACATATCGGTGGACAGTGAAGGCTCGAGCCAAGAAACTGGGCCACGAAGATGTTGACCGGGTTGGCCTAGCGCTCCATCGGCGGACCGCACTGTAAGATGCACCCGTGGCTGATCACGGCGACACGATCGGCCATCGTCATCGCCTCCACCCTCATGAATCACGAGATCAAGGTCAGGCACCGCGAGAAAACCGTCCGGGTAGACCTTGTTGATCCCCTTCCGTTGCACCGTGGTCATCGTTCGTCTGCTATCTCCCAGCCCCGACGCACCTTGCGCCAACACTGCCGGGTTACTGCGATTGTCTATCCACCATCGTCGGTGGGCAAGAGCAATCCGATCATGGCGGGAATCAGCATGCCTCCGGCTCAGACACGGTCAAGCCACCACCTGGTTACCGGCTCGTCTGGCACCTCGAAGGCCGCGTTCATGGCGCGAGCAAACGCCGGCAGGTCACCCGCTTGCAACGGCGCGATCGCGATATCCCAAGGCCGCGACGGCAACGGGAGGGTACGCACTTGGGCAGCACTCAACTTCAATGCCGACGAACTGAGACCGGCACCGAGATAGGCGGTCGCGGCCCATGCCGATGTGCTCGGAGCGAGCAGAACCGCCAGGACTCGCCACACATCAGACGGGTGATGCGGCACGATGCTGATCACCGGGACGGACGGCAGCAGTTGGCCTTCGGGGTCGGCGAGCGCTTCGATCACTTTGGTCTGGGTTGCCATCAACACCTTTGGCACGAGTCGGCTTGCGGCCCACGTTTGCAACTTTGGTGAGAGTGCTGCCAGGTCCACCCGAGGGGCGAGGTAACGCTGCTTCGCAAACTTCGTCGGACGTGTGCCCCAGTGCGAGCGCGCCACATCAATCAGGCCGCTCGTTATGAGGGCCGGACCCTCGGCATCATCGCTCACGGAACCGACCAAGCCGTAGTACTGATCGCGAAAGTCGGCGGTCACTATCGCAAGATCGCCGACCGTTCCGCTTGTGGTCGGCGACACGTGAGGGACGCCCGCAAGATCGGCCACTAGGAACGACCAGGACGACCGGGCAGCGAGATCACCCGGCTCGTGTATGGGTTCGACCTGCTCGAACGACGGCCCGAACCAACGCCGAATGACACCCTGTCGATGGCCGCGCCGGAAGACCGCAACGATGGTGTGCACCGCCGCGTCGAACATCGGCTCGCCGGCCACCCAGAGGTCGACCAACGCGGCGTTTGCGGCCACGGCAGCGCGGATAGGACCGGCATCGCGGGTGGCCAGGATCGACTGCGGCAGCACCAACGCAACGAAACCACCGTCGGGGCGAGCAAGCTGCAACGCCAGGGACAAGAACAGCGCAGCGGTATCGGCGTAGGGTCCGCCGCCGTGAGCCGACCGGCCGCCACGCGACGTTCGACGGGCCATCTGACCGAGGAACGGTGGATTCCCGACCACCACATCGAAGTTCGCCAACCCCCAATCGTGCGTGAGCGCGTCACCCTCGACGATCGTCGCCGTGGGCAAAGCCGCCTGCGCCGCGCTCACGGCGTCCACGTCAATATCGACGCCGCGCAGGACCGCCCGCGAACCCAGTTCCTTCCCGGCAGCGATGAGGAAACGGCCATCCCCACACGAC
>JANMCE010000238.1:0-3496 GCA_031360915.1 Actinomycetes bacterium
CAGCCGCATGAACGCACCGTTGCCGGAACCGAGTTCACCTCGGGCCGCCCATTCCGTCTGCGTGTAGGGCCCGACCGGCACCCACCGCCCGATCGGCAACGCGTCCAATGTGGATGCCGGGAGCCGATGCCGACGACCGGCCGGAACCACCCGGTCGTCAACGATCTGCATCCTCGGCAGCGAAGTGCCAACGAGATCGACCCCGACGGCAACGCCGAGCGACGCGGTCATCCGTCGTGCCGGGTCGAGCACATCAAGGAGGCGTTCCCATCGTTCACGAGGTTTGATCAGTGACGGATCAAACGGAGGCGGATGCTCGCCCGGTGCGTGCCCGACCCGTTCGGCGACAAGCCACGCGACCTGCTCACGTAACGCTGGAATCAGCTCTGGTCGTTCCGATGAGCGACGCAACCGGCCAGCGGCGTCTGCGAGCATCCGATCAGGGTCGCTGGAGCGTGGCAATCTGCCACGGACTGTTGCGGTGACGACTCGTCCGACGGCTGCGGTGTATTCGCCTCGCCCGGCCGGGCCAGTGAGTGCTTCTGGGATTTCGACGGGAACGAGCGAGCCGGGTAACGGCTTGCGGGCAAGTTGCTCGATGGAGAACACCGGACGCCATTCCCACCGCTCTACCTGCGAGCGGGTCGGTCGGGTGCCACCGACGAACGGGTCGGGCTCCATCCCACCGGTCGTGATCGGCACCCGTATCGGGTAGCCGTGCTCGCCGGCGCGTATCCCGCAACCGCGGCCATTCTCCATGGATGGAACGAACCTCCACGTTTCCATTCCAGCCGCGGGTCCGTCGATTTCGTATGACAGCAAAAGCGCCTGGTTGCGTGGGGCGAATTCGAGCCAGTCGTGCGAACCAACAAGCGCTACCTCCCATGCCTCGGGCGTCGTCAACGTGCGGGCAGCCCAGCGATCGAGATGCCCGGCCATCTCAGCGAAAGACCCGAACCGGATCGGGCGTGTCTGCGCAGCCATCGCCCGTCACGATGTGCTTCGGACGTCCCGGCTTCGGTCCCGATTTCAGTCCCGGTTTCGGTCCCGATGCGAGATCTCGGCACATTCCTCACCGGATTCGGTCACGGTTGATTTACCACGGCCGACGGAGTCGTCGGCCGAGCGGCCGGTTTGCACGGCGCCTTGCACAGCAGCAGCGTGCGCTGCCCGAACAACTGCAGGCGGCCGGCACCAACCGCAATCCAGATTCGGCACGATTCGCAGTTCCCGGCGACGCGGTTCGGGCCGCCTTCGTCATCGCCGCCAGCAGCTGGCGTTGCGAACTCGAGTTTGCCTTGCCCGGGTCGCTGCTTCGGCGCGTTCGCGCCAGGCCGAGCGGTGGCCGCTGCCGCGGCACTGCTCGTGCGATCGGGTGCCGGTTTCGGCTTCGGCATGCTGGCCAACTGCTCGGCGATCACGGCAGGGTCGATGACTGGTTCGACCTGACTCATGCGGGTCGGCCACACCGGACATGTCCCAGTCTTCGGTGCCGGCAACGGTTTGCCGTCCTCACCGTGGGGGACCAATGCGCGGAGGTCTTTGTCTTTCCACCAGCGCACCAACCGCAGATGAATCGGCGGCAACGTCCCGTGAAACAGCACCGCGTCGTTGCGGCGCATCTGACGCACCACATGCGGCGGGAGAAGATCCTCACGTTGAGGTTGTTCGCTGATCGTCTTACGCCCCATCGATGTGTCCGCCGACCAGCCTCGCTGCGTCACATGCACGGTCCCCGCAATACGGGCCACGTAGTCGAGGGTGGCGGGGTCGTCGGTGCCGTTGAAGATCACCTTGGACCGATGCCCGGACAGGACTGCGTCGGCAAGCGTGCCGTATCGGGCGGTGATCTGCGATTTTGATTGCCACCCGGTGACGAACATGCCGCCCAGCCCGGCGATGGTGGAGACTTCCTCGGGGAACCAACGCAATTCGAGCTGTCCCGCCTCGTCAATCAGGATCATGAGTGGCTGGGTGAGTTTGCGGCCGCCGATATCCCAACTGTGGATCTGCTCACGCAGGTCGCCAAGCATCCCGCCGAGCACGGGGGCTAGTCGATCGAACTCGGTCGACGGCGCACACAAATACAGAGTGCGTGGCCGGCCGGTAGGGCCGCCCATCAGCCAGTCGAGATCGATGTAGCGGGGTTCCTGTTTCCAGATTTCGTCGGAGTGGTAGAACGCCCGCGGATCCAGCGACGCCGAATGCGCGATCGCCGGTTCGTTCCACGCTTCGAACGCCAACCGGGCCGTCGCGTAGATCGACGCCCGAATCCTCGGGTCTTCACCCTCGAACGCCATCAGTTTCGTCATCGCATCCTTCGCCAGCAGGCGGACCTCCAACGGGCGGTCGTCCTCCAACCCGACACGAATCAACTCGTTCACCGTCGGGTCGGTCACCCCGACATGCAGAAACGCCCACGACGCCAACCGACCGACAGTCAACGGCGGGCGCTTCTTCGACTTGTCGACGGCGGGGAGCAGCATCGACAGTCCGGCCAACGACATGTATGCGGAGGTGAGTGTTTCGCCGTGCGACTTCCAGAAATCGCCGCCGGTCACCCCGTTCGTCGGGATCGCCTGCGCCAACGCCCGCCCCGCCCGCGCTGCACCCGACGTCGTTGTGATCGCCCGCAACGGCGTCCACCGCGCCGTTGGCAGCCCGGTCACGCCGGATGGATCGAACACCGCGATATCACCGCGCTTCGCTCGCGCCGCGGCCGTGGCGTCGTAAAGGTCACGCTTGACCGACAGGGCGATGACGGGACCGTCCCACGCGATGATCCCCGCCGCGGCGAGCACCGTCTTCCCAGCACGGGTAGGGCCGATCAACGCCACCGACCCACGATCACCTTGTCGAGCTTCGGCGCGTCGTCCTTTCGCTGGGTTGCGTTCACGGTCCTCGGTAGCCAGCATCGAACCGCGCGGTGCGAGGCGGCCCAAAAGCATCCGCCCGGTCGGCGGGATCGATGAGCCGACCATCAACGGCTTCGCATCGGCCGACCGTGCCAGACGGGCTTCCGTTGACACACCCAGGCGTTCGCGGTGGGGCGACGACCACCGGCGCCATATCCGAACCGCCCCGGCGACCACCGCAGCGACCCCGATCAGAACCGCGATGGTGCACGCCCAATACAGCCAGACCCCGGGCAGCCCGGGGGCGAGATCGCCCCACGCAGCCCTCGGGTGGCCGGGGCGTTTGGCCAGACGGCCAGCGACACCAACCAGTTCGCCGATCCCACCCGAAACATCGCCGCCAACTAACCCCGCTGCCAGTGCCGCACCGGCGTATATGACGCCGGCGAGGGTGAGGATCACGCCGCCGATCGCGACGACGATCAGTTCGAAACCACCCCCACCGCCGGAAGAATGCTGGCCCGTAGCTGGGTGACGCTCGCCGGCCATCACGACGGCTCAACGGGCAATAACGGGGACTCACGGGCAACAAAAGTGTCGATCGGGACTGAATTCGGGACGTAAACCGGGACGAAAGCCGG
>JANMCE010000258.1:0-12207 GCA_031360915.1 Actinomycetes bacterium
ACTCACGAACGGGTCACGCCCAACGGCCTCGGCTACCCACATTGCGGTGAAGCCGAGGCCCTCAATGGTGCGAGCGGCATCCTGTGCGGCCGGTGTCGCCAACGCATCGACGTTGCCGTACCAAATGCCGTACTTCCCAAGCTGAACCAGTGGCTTCATCCGCCCGATACTACGAGGCGGCGACGTTGGCCTCGTGTCCGGTGCCAACACCGGCCCATCGGGCCAATTCGCCTTCGAGATCGAGACGAGCCACCCCCGCTCCGGGCGGACGATTCGCCGCGGGGGTCGCCCACATGACCTCGAACTCGATGCCATCGGGATCTTTGGCGTAGAGGGACTTCGACGCGCCGTGATCGCTCTCACCAACGAGTGCTCCGTCGGCCAGCAGCGTGGCTCGTATGGCGGCGAGATCGTTGATGGTATCCACCTGCCAGGCGAGGTGGTACAAGCCTTTGCGACCCTGCTGCGGGCCGGGCGATTCGAGCCCTACTTCGAACATGCCGAGGTCGTGGTCGTTCGCCGAACCAGCCGAGCGCAGGAACGCGGCGCCAGGCATTTGGTACGCCACCTCGAACCCGAGGTGGCGTACAAAGAAGTCCACCGATCGAATGACGTTTCCGACATACAGAACGGCGTGATTCAATCGCTGAACCGCTGCCATGATCAGGCCTTGACCGCTTCGATTTCGATGTCGATCTTCACTTTGTCGCCAATAACAAAGCCGCCAGTTTCGAGCGGCAGGTTGAAGTCGATGCCCCAGTCCTTGCGGGTGATTTCGGTGTTGGCGGTGAAGCCGACACGGGTGCCACCCCACGGGTCGCTTCCGACGCCACCGAACTCAACGTCGAGTGTTACCGGCTTGCTGACGCCATTGACAGTGAGGGTTCCGTGCATCTTGCCCTCGGCGCCGTGCGACTCGATACCGGTGCTGAGGAAGGTCATGGCGGGGTTGGCTTCCACGTTGAAGATGTCGGCGCTGAGCAGATGGCCGTCACGACCAGCGTCGCCAGTGGAAACGGACTTGAGGTCGATGGATACTTCGACCTTGGAGTCCTCGATGTTGTCGGCAACGGTGATGGCGCCACTGAACGCGTGGAACGCACCGCGTACCTTGCTGATCATGAGGTGACGGACGGTGAACCCGACGAGCGAGTGGGACTGATCGATGTTCCACACGCCAGGGGTGAGGGAGGAGAGATCGGACATTTGGGTTTCCTTTCGAAGAATTACCTTGCGGGAAAGACATTATCAGGAAATATCTTCTTGTCAAGATACTTCCTCGCTAGATATGATGGTGGTGTGGAAAACGGCGATCTCATTACGAATTGGGGCCTGGTGGTGGAAGGTTTCGCCAAGGCTCAACGTGTTCTGCAGGCCGATATCGAAGCGTCGGACTTGTCTCCCATCTGGTTCGAAGTGCTGCTGCGCCTCGTGCGCACGCCGGGTCATCGCCTTCCTATGACGCAACTTGCCGACGAGGTGCTGTTCTCCAGCGGCGGCTTCACCAAGCTGGCCGATCGCATCGCCGAGGCCGGTTATGTCGAACGGATCGGCTGCCCATCCGATCGCCGCGTCACCTGGATCACGCTCACCGACAGCGGCGAAAAGGTGATAAACGCTGCGCTCGAACGTCACGTCGCCTGCCTTCGGGCGAACGTGTTAGAGCCGCTTGGCGAGTCATCGTTGACGGAACTGGGCCAGCACATGCGCACGTTGCGCGATCAGCACAGCTAACAGTTCGCAATCGAGCGACATTCTGTTACCGTCAGATCATGACGACACCCTCGTTTCAGGCGCTCGAAGTAGGCCCCGTCGGCCGCGACTTTCCCCACGGGAAACTCCTCGCCGTCGACATTGCGCCCGAGGGACTGGAAGCTACGTTTGAGGACCGCCGCGTCGTGTTCAACCTCGACTGGTTGCGGGACAACTGCCCGTGCGACTCATGCCGAATTCTTCAGACCGACGAGCGCCGCTGGCAGCCCTGGCTCGATGCCCAACGCGCCACTGTTGCCTCACAGTCTTTGACCGACAACGGGCTCCACGTCGTGTGGTCTTCCGGTCACGAATCGACATTCACCGACGTTGCTTGGAAACGCATCGCGCTCGCCAGTCGACGCGGCGGCTACATCATGCACCTGTGGAATGGCAACTACGACGTCAACCGATTCGACCATGATCAGGTGGTTGGTGACATGGTTACTCGCCGTCAGTTCCTGGAGGCCTTTCGCCGCGACGGCGTCGTGATCATCAACAACTCCCCCACCGCGCCCGGATCGTGCATCAGCTTTCTGGGCGCCGTCGGCATCACCCTTCGGGATTCGTCACTCGGGTTGATCTTCGACGTAAAGCTGGACCCGGCCGGCTACAACGTTGCCTTCACCGCTGAGGCCCTGCCCCCACACAACGACAACGCGCAATACACCAATCCGCCCAGCGGCCAGGTGCTCGCCATGCTGGTCAACGATGCATCGGGTGGCCACAACATCATCGTCGATGGCTTCTCGGTGGTAGCTCAGCTGCCGCCCGCTGCGGTGGAGATCTTGAGTCGGGTGGCGGTTGGTTTCCGCCAGTATTCCACCCAGGCCGAAGGCTTCACTCGACAACCTCTGATCGAACGGGACCGCGAAGGTCGGTGCACCCACCTGCGATTCTCCAATCAGCTCATGCAGCCGTTGCCTTTCGATGACCCTGACCTGGCTTCCTGGTACGACGCGTACCGATTGCTCGGTACGGCCATCAGCGATCCCGCGAATCACGTCACGTTCCGCCTGGACGCCGGCGACACGCTGATTGTGAACAACCATCGCGTATTGCACGCACGCGAAGCCTTCGTGCCCGATGGCCCTCGCCATCTTCAGGACATTTACTTCGATGCCGATGACGTCATGGGCCTCCTCGCCCGCATGACCGGCGAAGCCCACAACGACATGGTGCAAGAAAGCGGTGCGGTATGAGTATTCACGAACCCGATGAGATGGTTGCGTTCACCGCCATGGACCACGGCACCCGGGCCGACTACGACCTCGTCTTCGCTCATGAGCAGGCCCAGATCGACACCCAGGCCGATCGGGTCATGGAGTGGCTCCGACAGATGGACGGCCCGTCGCCGTACCGCATCTCCCGCCTCGATCACGTGCTGCAATCGGCCACGCGAGCCGAGCGTGATGGTGCCGATCTTGAGACCGTGGTGTGCGCACTGCTGCACGACATCGGCGACGTGCTCGGTACCGCCAACCACTCGCAGATCGCGGCCGCGCTGTTGCGGCCGTACGTCAGCGAACAGAACTACTGGATCGTGATGCACCATGGTCTGTTCCAGGGCTACTACTGGTTCGAGCACTACGGCCGTCAGCGCGACGAGCGAGACATCTACAAAGACCACCCGTACTACGACGCTTGCGTGCGCTTCTGCGCCGACTGGGACCAAACGTCATTCGACCCGGCGTACCAACACGAATCGCTTGAGTATTTCGAGCCGATGGTCCGCGAACTTTTCGCTCGCACACCCAACAACATGGTCTGAGCTACGGGGGAGGCAGAGGGCGTCGACGTTGCGCCAGCCAAGCCACAAGCAGATTGGACCGCTTCGCCCAACTGCTGGCGCGGTAGGCACCAAGGAAAAGGCCGAGGCCAAGCACTTCCAGTGTGACCGCCACCGGAAATGTTGGGGATTCCAGCGGACTGACCACGCCGACCTCGCCGCTTGCGTCCTGTTTCACATAGATCCGTTCACCCAGTGCGAAGTCCCGGCGGTCGACGAACTCGTGCACCTGACCGTCGCGCACGAACGCGTACCGCCGCCCGGCGGGGTCGAGGCTCGCAAACGCGATCTTCACCGGGTATGTGGTCTGCTTGCGGACGTTGGCGGCATGACCCGACAACAACAGACCACCCACGAACAGCAGCAGGGCGACGCCAAGGGCGACGGTGGCCGGACCGGTCGCGTGCTGCGTCTTGCCTACGCCGACACGAGCATGCGCCGCAGCCCGACCGCCGGCGCTCTTGGCGAAGGCGACCATGCCAATGATGGCGGCCACGAGGGAACCGACCCCGATCAGCAATGACTGCCAAAACAAACTCGCGTCCGACTGGGCATTCACGGCAGCCCAACCCAGCACGCCGACACCGAGCGCGAGAACGGTGGCGAGTACGAGGCTCTTGGCCAGTTGTCGCCACAGCGGAAGTTCGGGCGCAATGGCTAGGTCCACCAACGGGAGCGGAGTGGCAGGCATATGGGCAGAAGCAACGCCAAGCTTCGTGGCCAGCACCGGGTCGGCCATCTGCGCCTTGACCGCCGTATAGGCATCATTGACGGCTTGGGTTCGTAACGTTTCCGGCACGTCGAACTTGGTAGTCTCCAGCCCCCGATGCGGCACGACCAGCAAGATGTCATCATCACCGAAACCCGACCACGGCACTACCTCGGTAGCAACACCAATAGCCGACTTGGCCGCCGGAAGGAGCGTGTCGGATACCATGCGGCTGATACTGATGAGTGCCACGATGGACAACAGAGCTCCGCCCGCCGTCAGGATGAGCACCACGAAGAGGCCGACCACGGCTAACGCGAACAGCGGTCCGGGAACGAACCGCAGCCACGTTGCCACAAGCCGCACGCCCTGTGGGAAGAAGCCGATGCTGAGCCCCGCCCACACCACGATCGACACGAACAGCGCGAGCCGGGCCCAGTCGTTCGACAGAATCGCACCGAATGCGTACGAGGCGGTCGACTCCGCGGTGTAGGTCGGCCCGATGTCAAAGTGCTTGGATATCTTCGGTTTCTCGTCGGACACAAAACCCACGGCCTCCATTCGCCGATCAAGCTGCGCAGGTTCGCCCAGCACAAAGCCGACGATCGGCCGTTGCTGTTGCGCATCGTCGTGGGTGCCGACCCATCGTTGGAACGACCGGTCCTTGAACACGAACGTCGGGTAGTTGGCGAAGGTTCCGCCGTCGACCAATTGATGCACGCCAGCACCGAGATGCGGATGGTTGAACACGACTCGGCCGGGAGGAAACGCGCCCGGTATTGCACACGAGGACGTGACGGCAGAACTCACCTCCACCCACGGCGTGGTCCGTTTTGAGAACACCACGGGTGTGCCGCTCGCCAGGTCCATAGCCACGACATACAACTCCACGCCGGTGGCCGCGAAGAGGTCATCAAACGACACCGCTCCGTTGGGGATGACGTGATGATTGCGACACTCCTGGTTGAGCACCACCTCCAGCCAGCCGCGCAACTTTTCGCTGTCGAACAACGACGAGGTCGATCCCCGAACGAGCGAAAAGAGCCGCATAGGAACGCTGCCCGCCAGCTGACTCAACGCGATCGGTACCTGCGTTTCGATCTCGTCGGGGGTGAGACCGGCCGCAATCAGCGTTGCGGTGATCGCTCCGGCGGACGCGCCCGCCACGCTGCCGAACCAGTAACCGGACTCGCTGAAGGCCCGTAGCGCTCCGGCGTAGGCGACTCCCTTGGCTCCTCCGCCTTTGAAGACACCGTTCACCAGCGTCTTGTCCGACCACCAGCCTCGTGGTTTGGCGATGAGTCCCGCTTCAACGGTCACGACGAACCCCCGTTCGAGTGATGAGACCACCAGTATCGCAGAGTTCTTGAGGGAGCCTTTACGGTTGTCTTCCAATTCCGCCGATGACAACCTCAAGCAGCATTCCTGCGCCCACTCCAAGAAAGATTTCATTGGGATGGGGGCAGTCGAGCACCAAGAGATCACCCCGTTTGCCGATATCGAGCGAACCGCAACGGTGCTGCAACCCGAGGCTGTACGCGGCGTTTAGGGTGGTGCCGACCAGCACTTCTCCAGGGGTCAGGCGGAACCAGGGGGCGGCCGAGCCCATCGTGGCGAGCAGCGACGTGGCATGGATGGACGAGCAGTAGTCAGTGGCAATGGCGACCGGGACGTTGTTGTCGATGAAGAGTCGAGCGTTGGCCCGACGGTCAGTCATATAGATCAACTCGGCTATCGGCAGTAGAACCGCAATAGTGTCGGTCGCACCGACGGCATTGATCTCATCGTCAGGCGTATAGGTGAGATGCTCCGCGGAGACGGCACCACCCTCCACCGCGGTCTGCCAGCCCTGCGACATCTTCCAGGCATCGGCGTGGACCCGCACCGGCAGACCAACGACGTGGCTCGCGACCATAAGCCGCAGCGCCTGCGCCGGCGTGAACAGACCGTCCTCTACCGTGACATCCTGGAACTGGGCAACACCCTGCCTCATCACCGCCGGCAACATCTCGGTGGCGATCAGCTCGGTGTATCTGTCGGCACCACCGGTCAGGTCCCGCGGCACGACATGAGCGCCAAGGAATGTGATGACCAACTCCATCGTCGTGAGGGCGCGAGATGCTTCGAGCACGGCCAGCTGCTGCAGTTCGGTCTCGACTGTCAGGCCGTAGCCCGACTTCACTTCGAGCGTCGTCACGCCTCCCGACGCGATGCGTTCATAGGCCTGCGTGAGTCGCCCGAGTAGCACGTCGTTGGAGGCGCTGCGGGTCGCCACCACGCTGCTCCAGATGCCGCCACCTCGTGCTGCGACCTCGGCTAGTGATGCACCGCCGAGACGCTCGGCGTACTCGGCGTGGCGTTCGCCAGCAAAGACGGGATGGGAGTGGCACTCGACCAGTCCGGGCACCACGGTTCGCCCGGTGGCGTCCAGCGTACTGACGAAAGAGTCGTCCCACTCTGCCATCACGTCACTGGTGCGCCCGACGGCCACGATCACCCCATCACGAATGGCGACTGCTCCGTCTTCGATCAAGTGCATCTCACCCTGGCTGGCACCACGCCGGGCCGCGCCGTCGTCGTGAACCTGAGCCAACTGGGCGGCGTGGACAACGTTGAGATCGCCGGTCACGCGCACCACTTGCGAATGAGCGTCTCATACACATCGACCGCTTCAAGGTACTGCGCCTCGTACACGAACTCGTCCGGGAAGTTGTACGGCGGATCGCCCGGACCGAAGTTGACGCCCGGCACCCCAAAGTCGCGCAGCGCAACTAGATCGCACCAGAACGGCACGCCCTGGTACACGGGCTCGCGCTTGGTTGCCGACCGCACTGCCGCGTCGAGGGCCACCACGATGGGCTCGGTTGGAGCTATTTCGTACGCGAGTCGTGGGCCCGACAGCCAGTACTCGCTGAACTCGACCGTGGCGTCGATGCGACTGTCGACTGTGTCGCGCAGGTCCGCGATCATCGCCTCCACCTGACACTTGACGTCGTAGGGGTCCTGGCTGGGAAGCAGGCGCAAGTCGATGGTGATCACACAACGGTCGGGCACCTGGTTGTGCTTGGTGCCGCCCTGAATGGTGCCGATGTTCAAAATCGGCCCGCCGGGCAGGAGCGGGTGCGGCTCGTACGGTAACGTCCCTTCCAGCTTCCGGAGCCCGGCCAGAATCGGCTCCATCGTCTCAATGGCATTGACGCCAAGTTCCTTGTACGTCGTGTGGGCCTGCTTCCCCTTGGTGGTCACCTTCAGGTAGGCCGCACCCCGATGGGCGATGCCGAGGGTGTTGCTGGACGGTTCACAATCGACCACCGCGTCACCCACGTAGCCCGCCTCACACAGCGAGCGCGTGCCAACGCCACCTTCGAAGTGGCACGACACCGCCTGCAGAATGACGTCACCCCGCAACCGATCGTCGCTCGTCGCTATCCTCCGCAATGCCGCCGCGGCTGCCGCCGTCCCTGCCTTCATATCGGCCACGCCGGCGCCGTAGATCTTGCCGTCTTCCACCACGGACGCGAACGGGTCACGATTCCAGTCTTCGCTCAACTCATAGATGTCGATGTGGCCGTTCAACACCAGCGACCGTCCGCCACCAGTCCCTCGCAGTCGTGCCCCCACCGAGGGGCGCCCGGGCTTTGACTCCACCAGCTCGACGTCGTCACATCCCCACCCGCGTAGTTGCGTATGCAACCATTCTGCCAGTTCTCGCTCGCGTCCCCAGATGGAGTCGATGGACGCAATATCACACAGCAGCTGACTATCGGGATGCACGCCCAGCACACTACTTTCGCCGCGCTGCCCTACCATTGGAACGTGCCGTCCACCGCCGAACTGCTGCGCTCGCTTGTTGCGTTCGCCACCGAGAGCCGCACCCCGAACCAGGACGTGCTGACATTTGCCGCCGAACACACCGAACCTTCGGGCGGCCGGGCCCAATGGATCGAAGGGCCCGCAGGCCGCGCCAACCTCCTCATCTCGTTCGGACCCGATCGGCCCGGCGGTCTGCTCCTCGCGGCGCACACCGACGTTGTTGCGGCTGGCAGCGGATGGGCAACGCCGCCCTACGACCTCAGTCGCGTTGACGACCGGCTGTATGGCCGGGGCACGGCCGACATGAAGGGCTTCCTTGCCGCCACGCTGCACGTGCTAGCCGGAATGGACTGCTGGACCGCACCGCTACATCTGGCGCTGTCCTTCGACGAAGAGGTCGGGTGTGCCGGCATGCCGTCGATGTTGGAACACCTCGGCGCAGCCACCAACGTGCGACCCGACCTGGTGGTCGTGGGTGAGCCCACGATGATGATCCCCCGCCATCGACATCTCGGCAAACTCGCTTACGAACTCACGCTCCACGGCACGGCCGGCCATTCCAGTCGATCACCCGAGATTCCCAGCACCATCACGTCGGCTGCCCGCATCGCACTCGCACTCGACACGCTCCAAACGTCGCATCGTTCCGATGACCCAACGGCGCCGCACGAGATCACCGTCAACGTCGGCACCATCGCCGGTGGCACGGCCCTAAACGTGATCGCAGAACGCTGCACGCTGTCGTTCGAGCTCCGTCATGCACCCGAGCGGGACCCCGACCAAGCGGTCATGCCGGTCCTCAAGGTCATCGCGCATGAGCGCCAGGTGCTTGCCGACATCGGCGGCGGCATCGATATGGTGGAAGTGACCCGCTATCCCGGTCTGGCGACGTCCACCGATCACCCACTGGTCAAGGTAGTCGAACGCATCGCCGACGGTGGGCCGTGTCAGTCAATCGGGTACGGCACCGAAGGCGGGCTCTACGCCGGTTCGCTCCGTGTGCCGGTGGTCATCTGCGGCCCCGGCGACATCGCGGTGGCTCACCGGCCCGACGAGTACGTGAGCCTCGAACAACTCGACCGATGCGAGCGCTTCGTTCGCACCCTCATCGAACAGATCTGCGTCGAACCTGCATCGGTCGGCTAACCACCAGCCGAGAACGATTAGTTCCATGCGATCTACGCGGTCAAGCGAGAACCGACCCGACTTGCGCCACTGCTGCATCGTGCCGCCACGCTCGAAACTGGCCTGCCGGCCCGGCCATCGAAGCCCCAGGTGACCACATGTCACCGTCATTCGCGCGTTACGACCATTCATTCGCGCGTTAGGCCTCTTTCGCCCGCTTAAGGTCAGGGGTTCTGGCCTATCGCGCGAATGAATGGTCTCCATCGCGCGATCGCCGAGATGGCTCGATCTCGAACGCTGCCCCCGGAAACAATCATCTACGGCAGGCGGGACTTGACGACTTTGCCCATGTCATTGCGAGGAAGGTCGTCGACGAAGTGCACGTCACGGGGCCGCTTGTGGGCTGACAGCAACGTGGCTACGTGGCGGGTCAGGTCGTCGGCAGTGGCCGACGCGGACGGATGCAGCACCACCCACGCCACGATGCGCTCGCCTAGATCCTCATCGGGTCGACCGGCCACAGCCACCTCGGCGACGGCAGGGTGCTCGAGCAGCGCTCCCTCGATCTCGCCGGCACCGATGCGATAGCCACCGGTCTTGATCAGGTCCGTGGCCCGCCGCCCGACGATTCGGTAATACCCGTCGGAGGCTCGCGTGCCCATGTCGCCGGTCTTGAACCAGTCGCCATCGAAGGTGGCTGCGGTCGCGTCGGGCCGGTTGAGGTAACCGCTAAAGAGGTTGGCCCCCCGCACCTGGATCTCGCCGATGATTTCGTTGTCGGATGTGTCGATCACTGCTCCGTCATCGGCGACGAGTCGTACTGAAATGCCCGGCACCGGCAGTCCGACGAAACCGGGGCGTCGTTCACCGTCGGCTCGCACCGCCAGGTTCATCATCGTCTCAGTCATGCCGTAGCGCTCCACGATGCGCTGCCCGGTCAGCCGCTCGAACCGCTCGTGTTCAACCGCTGGCAGCGCGGCCGAGCCCGACACCAGAATGCGAGCACTCACAAGCGACTTCGCGATCGCTGGCTCGGTCTCTGCTGCCTGTGCTAACCGCCGGTACATCGTAGGTACGGCGAACAGCATGGTGGCGCCATCATCCAACGCGGACGCCACCGCCTCGGGCGAGAACTTGTCGAGCAGATACATGGCCCCACCGCGGCGCAGCGAGCCGAGAACACCAAGCACCAGGCCGTGCACGTGGAAGAGCGGCAACGCGTGGGTCAGCCGATCATCACTCGTCCACGCCCATGCCTCGGCGATGGCATCGAGGTTCGAGGTAATGGCCCGACGCGAAATCATCACGCCCTTCGGCAGCCCGGTGGTGCCTGACGTGTAGAGGATGAGCGCAATATCCTCCTCGTCGAGACCATCGGGAAGAACAGCCGGGGCAGCACCATCGACGAGCACGTCGATGCGCTCCAACCCCGCAAGCGCAGGCGCGACATCGGTGTGCGGGGCAGCCAGCAATGCCGCGGGCTGGCTGTCGGCCAGCACGTGTTCCATCTCGCGCAGCCCGGCCTTGGCGCTCACCGGAATGACGGTCGTTCCGGCGGCCATGGCACCGACGACACCGATGACCGTCTCCAGGGTCGATTCTGCCACAATCGCCACCCGCGCCACACCCTGCAGACGGTTCGCGACCCGGGCTGCGGCCGCGGCCAACTCTTGATAGGTGAGCGCACGCGAGTTCACTCGAAGGGCAACGCCGTCGTCCGGCTCGGTCAAACGGGCGAAGAAGGGGCTGCGGGTCATGGTCGCCGATGTTAGGCGTAGGTGGCAGGCACACTCCGAAACGCCACTCGACCCTGCGGTCCACATCACACAGCGCCGATGAAGTCATCAAGCGAGGGACGCTCGAAGTTGCCGTTGACCGACATAGCCTGATGTGTTTCTTTACAGCACAATGAGACAATGAATTTGGGCGAACAAATATCACAGCGTCAGCAGAACCTCCGAAAGTGGACGAGCCGGCGAGTAGTAGAAACCCTGAATAAACCGGAAGCCGAGCTCCCGTACCTGCCGGAGCTGCTCGATCGTTTCAACGCCCTCGGCCACCACGCTGAGATCCAGAGTTCGGGCCAGATGCACTACCGCTTCGGTGATGGCCCTTTCGGTGGTGCCCCGCTCAAGACGCGACACGAAAGACCGATCGACCTTGACCGTTGCGAGCGGCAGGTCGCGAAGATGTGCAAGGGAGCTGTAGCCGGTGCCGAAGTCGTCAAGAGCGAGGACGAAACCGAGCGAGTGCAGCTCGCGCAACGCCGTCATGGCCAGGTCCCCCGCCTCAAAAGCGGTGCTCTCGGTGATCTCGATGCAGAAGTCGGATGGCGACATGCCATGCCGGGCGACCGTGTCCGTGATCTCTCGAACGAAGGCCGATTGGACGATGCTCAGCGCCGAGAAGTTGCAGGACATCAGCAGCGTTCGATCGGGTCGCACACGACGCACGGTGGCGGCCGCCTGGCAGGAGAGCTCGAATGCTTTGCGATCGAGTTCCCACACCAGGCCGGAGCTGTTGGCTGCGTCCAGGAAGCTGTCAGGGCCGACGAGCGCGCCATCCGCTAGGCGGCAACGGGCCAGGGCCTCGAAGCCAACCGTGTCGCTGTTATCAGAATCGATGATCGGCTGGAAGTGCATCACCAGGCCTCCGCGCTCCAGGGCGTTGCGCAGCATTTCGTGCTGGCGCTGCTCTTCCTCGGCAGCCTGCGCGAGATGGTCATCGAACAACTCGACGCGGTTACGACCTCGGGCTTTGGCGGCGTAAAGGGCAATGTCGGCTTGACGCAGCAGCGTGTCCTCATCGATCTCGCCGGTCACTCCAACCTCTGACAGCGCCAAGCCGACCGATGTCGTCAGAGCGATCTGCGTCTCGCCGATAACGAACGGAGCGCGCATCACGGCTCGAATGCGCTCGGCGACGGCACTGGCCTCGGCCGGATGCACCAGCCCGCTGAGTACAGCAATGAACTCATCGCCACCGAGGCGGGCCAGGAAGTGTTCGCCGGCCAGTTCGG
>JANMCE010000259.1:0-2584 GCA_031360915.1 Actinomycetes bacterium
ACTCACGAACCCCTGGGCACTGTGAGTCGGATAGCACTACGGCGATCAAAGCGATAGCTCAGGTGGGATTTTGAACGTGGCGGCGGGGCAAGTGATGCGTGGTGGACAACCGTTCCGCCGTCTGTTTGCTGGCGCGGGACTCGTGATCTGTTCCGCTGTTGTGGTCGCCTGTTCCGCAAGTGGTTCGCTGAGGACGTCATCAGGCGCAACGGCGTCGGTGTCCACCTCCGTCAGCTCTGGTTCTACCAGCGGCGTACAGGCAGATCCGACCGAGCCAAGCGGCAGCGGAACGACGACGGACGCCACCTCTGAGGCCGAATCCGCTGATACGGGTGACTCTTTCCTAGATGATCCGACGAAAGACTGGGGCGACACAAAGGTTCATCTCAAGTCAGTCGCAGAGGCAACCGCACGACTGCGCTCCCTGAAAGATCACGAGAACGTGACGGCCGTCGAGGGTAAATACATCGACGTCAAGCCCGACGACATTGTGGAAATGAGCGGAGGTGTCCTGCTTCACTACAAAAAGGACCGCGCCTACGTTTCTCAGGACTTCTACGCATACTTCTCGAATGCGATGGCAGCGGACTTCATCGATGAGTACGGCGCTAGTTACTCTCGTCTGGGAAGACCGCTCGAACTGATCGACTTAGGCAGTGGTTTCTCGGGGGTGCTTGCCGTGGATGGGGTTACCGCGGCAATGAGGTTCGGCACCGAAGACCTGCAGGTGCAAGTATTCGCCCCCTCGACGCCGAAAGGCGAAGCATTCGTGGCGAATCTTTCCAAGGCGTTGGCACGTGAACTGGGCGAGGTTTCAAAGCCCGGCTCGAAGCGACCGTCGCCTCCTCCACCGACCACGGTTCCACTTCCAACAACGCTCGAGCCTCTTCCGACTGACTCAGCGGACCCGAATCCTGCGAAAGGAATCGACCCGCCAGCTTAGAAGTGGCAGCCAGACGTGCTCTGAAATTGGCGCAGTCTCGGTGCTCTCATAACCCTCGAATCGGACGATCTATCTCGGTTCTGGTGTTTTTGGACGATGGAGAATGGGTTGCATCTGCGCCAAAAGACCATCGGCTGAAGGGCCTCGTTTGGCGAGGTCGGTGAGGACGCCTTGTTGATCGGGGACGGGGCGGTTTTGGGAGAACTTTTGTTGGCTTCGATGCGGTCGACTGGTGATCTCGATGGCGACGATTGCTCGAAGTAGGCCCTCGATGTAGTCCGCTGGTGCGTTTCGGTGTCGGCCCACGGTTCGGCGCGGTCCGCTTCGAAGTGGGCCGTCAGCATCCGAACCGCTGCAAGGGTGCTCTCGGCATCGGGATGCGTAGAGAGGCGGGCCGTGCACGTGAACCGTCTCGTAGTTCCACGTCGGCACGACCTCGCCGTGCTCCACCTTCGACCGATAGGCCGACGGCGAGATGTAACCATCAACATCCGTGAAGATGCGCGACGCATGGCACGCCGTCGGCGCTGGCTAGAGCACGGCGGCCAACATCGTTGGGCTTAGCCAAATGCCCGATCAGCTTCGTGCCCGATGCATCGAGCAGGAGCGGCGCCGGGGTTGCGAGAAAGCTGTCGTCTGTCGACACCACGATCTGTGCGAGCGGCGCTCTCAGCAACATCGCTCTGATCCGGTCGAGGTCCTGAACGACAAACACCGTCGGCTGATACATCGGATCAACCTACCGTGAAGGCATCGTCGACGCGAACAGTTTTGAGGTCAGGGGTTGGTCGGTCGAGCCATGGTGGTGTTCAGCCGACGCAATGGTCACGATCAGCAGCAGAGCGTGATGCTTCGTCACCGCGGCCATCTGTCCGACGCAGTGCACCGAGCGCAGGACATCATCGACGGCGGCTTTACTCAGAGGCTCCGGCTGACCGATGTTGCAGCCAAGATCGGCACGAACGAACGCTCAGCCGTCAGTTCACGAAGGTGACTGGCCTCACGCCGCTGCGTTACGGCAGGCGTTGCGGCTGGAGAGGGCCGAACACCAACTGGGGCAGGGCGCCACTATGGAATCCGCCGCCAGAGATGCAGGCGTCGAAGACGCCCGTATGCTCCGCCGCCTTCGCAACCCGTCCTGTCTGACCGCTCGTGGTCGTGGGGGTTTAACGTCGGGGGCATGTCGAAGCCGTCGCGCCGCCGTAATGCCACCATGATGATCGTGGGCGCGCTCATGGCGGTGTTCGGAGCGATCTTCATGTTCCAGGGCCTGGGCACGATCAAGAGCAGCAGCCCAATGACCAATTCCAACTTCTGGGCGGTCGTCGGACCGATCATTGCGTTCTTCGGAATTGTCATCTTCGCCATGGGCGTGTGGGGTGACCGGCAGCCACCTGCGCCCTGACCAGGGTTAATCATCCGCCCTGGGGGACCGCGTGCGCGAACATTGATTCGCTATGGATCTGATAGACGACCTTCTCGCTCGCGGCCTCGTGCATAACACGACCGACCTCGATGCCCTCCGTAAACGTTTGAGCGAGGGTCCCATCAGTGTCTACATCGGGTTCGACCCAACTGCTGACAGCCTGCACGCGGGGAGTTTGGTAGGTCAGTTGCTGCTTCGGAGATTCCAACTCGCAG
>JANMCE010000297.1:0-19828 GCA_031360915.1 Actinomycetes bacterium
GCAATGACAATGATGGCCAGCAGCGGGTCGTAGACGAACATCACCACTGCGGTCACCATCATCAGGGAAACATCGAGCAGCCACTGCGAGCCGCCCCACTCGAAGAAGTGACTGACGTTCTCCAGATCCGAGGTGACTCGGGCTACCAACACACCACGACGGAAGTCAGCCTGCTGCGCCACCGACAGCGAGTGAATGCGGCCGAAGGCTCGCTTGCGCATCGCCATCAAGGCGTGTTCACCTTCGCGGCCAAGACGGAGGTTGGCTTCTCGGGTCGCCCATTGCGCCAGACCAATGACGACGGCGCCGATCAGCGAGAGCTGCACGATGAGACGGACATTCACCTGACCGTTCTTGAAGCCACGGTCGATTGCTCGCTGGAGAAGAACGGGAAGCACCAGCCTTCCGGCGGTACCGACCAACGCGAATGCGATGGTGAGGCCAGCGCCCTTGTGGAGCTCGGGGCACGCCTTCCACCCGTTGCGGAGCGTCTCCGTGACGTTCCAGTTGGGCACGCCAAGCATGTCCTGTTCGGAGTCTTCAACCTGCGTGCTCATGTCCGATCTCTCTCATACGCTTCGACCAGGTCGCGGTAGGCGGGCAAGGATTCCAAAAGGTCCTCATGCTGCCCGACGGCGGTAATTCGGCCATCTTCCATGAAGGCAACCTGATCGGCGAGACCAATGGTGGAGGGACGGCTCGCCACAATGATTGCGCTGCCACCCTGCAACGCCTCCGGCAGGGCAGCCAGCACACGTCCCTCCGTGGACGGGTCAAGGCTAGAAGTTGCATCGTCAACTAAAAGCAGCGATGCCGGAGACGCGAAGGCGCGAGCAAGCGCGACCCGCTGACGTTGGCCGCCCGACAGCGTCACGCCTCGCTCGCCGACGATCGTGTCGATACCAGCCGGGAGGTCGATCACGAACTCGTCGGCCTGCGCATGCGTCATGGCCCGTTGCACCAGGTGAGACGAGCCGCAGCCGGACAGGTCAACGTTGTCCCGTAGAGAACCGGCGAACAGGAACGGTTCCTGAAACACCATGCGCCCCGGTCCGCCAACGGTAGCGACGGTGCCTCGGTCCGGTGAGCGAAGACCTGCCAACAACTCCAAGAGCGTCGTCTTACCGGAACCCGTGGCACCAACGAGCGCAATGACCTGGCCGAGGGGCACGGAGAGATGGACATCATTGAGTACGTCACGCCCATCGGTGTACGCGAATCCAACGCCGCACAGGCTGACCGCCTCCCCCGCCGGTGGAACGCCCGGAAGAATGGCGGATGGATTGGCGGAGTCGAGCATGGCCCGAACACGTACCCAACCGCTGTAACCGTGGGTCATGTCGCCCATCATGTAGCCGACGACACCAAGCGGCCAGACCAGCAACGTGAACAGGTACAGCACGCTCGACACATCGCCCAGCGTGATGGCACCCGACCGCACCCGATAGGCGCCAACGACAAGCAGCAAAAGACTCGCCAGGTTCGGAATGAGCCCGAAGAGCGCGGTGAACCTGGCACGCAGACGTACCGTGACAAGCTTGGCCTGCCGGAGCGTTTCGGCCTGCCGATCGAACCGTTCGCGTTCGAGCACAGCCGCACCAAATGCCTTCACCACGACCGCGCCGTCAACGCTTTCGTGCACGATGTTGGTGAGATCGCCGACGGCTTCCTGCGCCCGTTGCATCGGACCGGTTTGTGAACGTTGATAATTCACGCTGACCAGCATCAGCAGAGGGAACATCGAAATGGCTACGCCGCCAAGTACCACGTCGGTGACCAGAAGCGAGGCAGCGGAGAAGACGAGAAGGAACAGCACCCCGATGGTGAGCGGTAGGGGTCCGAGCGATTCGCCGACGGCGTCGGTATCGACACCGGCGTGAGCCATGAGGGTGCCGGTGTCACGCTCATCGAACCAGTGAATCGGTCGGTGCGAGAACTGTTCGATCACGCGGGACCGCAGCGTAAGGGTGACAGCGTTCACCCCGCGCGTTGCGAATGACCGGCGCAGAATCACGGACACCGAGCGAAACGTCCCCAGCAGGATGATGGCTCCGGCGGCGATCAGCACGGTACGCGTCGGTATGGACCCCTGGTCGAAACGCACTCGGATGACCTTGTCGACCACCCACTTCAAGAGCCACGTCGAGGCAACCGTGCCCGCCGCGTACATAGCGGCGCCAAGGATGCCGACACTGAAGGGGCGGGGATGCATGCGGATACTGCCCCACAACATGGCCAGTCCGCCGCGAAGGGATGATTCCGTTGCGGCCATGGCTCTATTCTTCCCGCGTTCGGGGTGTCTGCGAGGATGGATATTCGTGAACGACACCCTCGTCCGACCGAAACGCAAGCTCACCGTGTGGACCGTCCTCATCGGAATCGCCCTTCTTGCGATTGCCGTGATGTGGATCTACGCCTTCTTCTTCGCCAACGTGAAGTCGTCCGACATCATGCCCGACAAAGCTTGGGTGGCCAGGGCCGAGGCCACGTGCGCTGCCGTCAAACCCAAGATCGCGGCCCAACCGGCCGCCAACACCTTCAAGAACGTCACGCCCAGATCAGAGGCGCTACGTCAGCGCGCCGATGTAGCCGACCAGGTCACGGGCTTCGTCCGAGACCTCGTGACGACCCTCAAGGCGGACAAGCCGGCCGACGCCGCGTCGCTGAACCTTGCCACGCTGTGGCTCGCTGAGTACGACGTGTACATCCAAGATCGCGACGCCCACGTGGCCCAGTTCCGTGCTGGCAACGACCCGCCCTTCGCCGAAACACCCAACGACAAGGGCGCGCCGGGACCGGTCCGCATGGACACGTTCGTACGTCTGAACCGCATGCCAAGTTGCCAGGTGCCACTCGACCTCGGCTGACGCGACTCGATCAGGCGAGGCGGGTTCTACGGCGCAGCCACCGCCACATGAGCGGGTTCGCATACGCCTCGTGTACCGTCAACGGTCACCGTCACGCGAGACCCTATGACCGGGTCGGCACCGGCCCGAATCTCGACGTGGACGAGTTGGTCGAGAACGTCGAGACGGACGCCGACGATGGTCGTGGCCCCCTGAAAGGTCACGCCAGTGGCGGTGCCGCTCAGACCCTGCTCGGGCTCAGTGACCAGTTCGAAGTCCTCTGGGCGAACCAGCAGCAGCACCGGTGTACCCGTCGAGTGTTTCGCGGCCGCAGGAACCGGTATCCGATACGAGAGCACGTCGACGGCATCGCCGGTCACCGCGCCGCGAAGTTCGTTCATCGAGCCGACGAAGCGGGCCACAAACGCAGACGACGGAGTGCGATACACCTCCGTGGGTGTGCCGAGTTGCTCAAGTCGACCGCTCGACATCACGCCGATGCGATCGCTGATGGCGAGAGCCTCGTCCTGATCGTGGGTGACGAACAGCGTGGTGATGCCGAGTTCGGTTTGAATACGTTTGATTTCGTCACGGAGGGTCGCTCGAACCTTGGCATCAAGAGCGCTCAGCGGCTCATCGAGTAGAAGCAACTGCGGTTGCGGTGCAAGGGCCCGGGCCAACGCCACCCGTTGCTGCTGGCCGCCGGAGAGTTGGTGCGGGTACCGACCGGCGAACTCTCCGAGCTGCACCAGATCGAGCATCTCATTCACGCGCTTTTGACGTTGCGGCTTGTCAACCTTGCGGGTCCGCAATCCGAAGTCGATGTTCTGAGCAACGCTGAGGTTGGGAAACAGGCTGTAACTCTGGAACACCATGCCCATGTTGCGCTTGTGCGCAGGGGTACCGCTGATGTCGGCACCGCCCACTTCGACGATGCCGGAGTCGGCGAATTCGAACCCGGCCGCGATGCGTAACGCTGTCGTCTTGCCGCAGCCCGATGGTCCGAGCAACGTGATCATCTCGCCATCTTTGATGTCGAGGTCGAGTCCGTACAGCGCAACGGTCGGTCCGAACGTCTTTCGAACACCATGAAACGAGAGGGCAGTCATGAAGGCTCCGAGCAGTTGGTAAGGAAGAGTGCGCTGGTCACGTGCGCCCGGCGCCGACAGTGATCGGTCCGGCGGTGAGGGCTTCCGCCAGACCACCTCGTTGGCCCGCTGCACCCTTGCGGCGGGTCAGGAGGGTCAGCAACCCGAGGAGTGCAGTGGTGGCCACAAGGGTGAGCAGAGCCAGTGCGATACCCCCGCGGGCTTCCTTTCGGCCGAACTCGGCCAGGAACTGCGGAAAGGTGCGCTTCAAGAGCACCTGCGCCATCGTGAACTCGCCCAACACCACGGTGGCGGTGAGAAATGAAGACGAAATGATGGCGCTGCGCAGATTCGGCAGCAACGCTCGCCACAACGTGGTTCCCCAACCAGCCCCGAGGCTGCGGGACGCATCGATCAGCGTGCGTACGTCGATCGCGCGAATGCCTGCGTCGATCGATCGGTAGGTGAATGGCAGCGCCAGCACCACGTAGAACGGGATGAGTGAGTAATTCGACGAAACGAACCAACGGGCGTTCGGTCGGATGAAACCGATGACCCCGGCAACGAGCGCGATGGGCGGCACCATGTAGGGCAGCAGGGTGAAGAACTCAACAGCGGCGCGCGCTTTGGGCAATTTCACGTGCACCAGCAGCGCAGTGGGTATCAGCAGACCGAGGGTGAGCAGCACGGTACCGAGCGCGAGCCGGAGACTCAGCAGCAGCGTTGATCCGAACGCCGGCTCATGAAACGCCCTGGTGACTTCCGAGAACGACCATTTCTTGAAGAGATTCGACGTGCCGAGCTGGAACACCTGCACGTTCTGCAACGCGAAACGGGCCATGCTGATCAGCGGGGCAATGAAGAAGACGGCGGCCACGACAAGCACCAGCGTGGGAACCACACGGCCCAACCGTTGTCGGGCGAGACCTACCTGAGCCATCGTTCGGCCCGCTTTCTCAACACCAGGTAGCCGACCATGGAGACCATCATGATCAAAATCATCCACGTCGCTAATGCGTATGGCATGGGGCTCTTGCCCGAACTGTTGTCACCCTGCAGGTAGAAGCTGATCTTTACGGGCACCAGGTTGGCCTGGTTACTCAAGGCATACGCGGTCGCGAACGCGCTGAACGAGTTCGCGAACAGCAGCAGGAACCCACCGAGCATCGAGGGTGCCAGCACCGGAAGGCCGACCCTTCTCCAGTAGGTGAAGGTCGAGCCCCCCAGGTTGGACGCGGCTTCCCGCCACGACTGTTTTAGGCCATCGATCGCCGGCAGGGTTACCAACACCATGAGCGGAATCTGAAAGTAAAGGTATGCCGTCGATACACCGGGTGAGAAGCCTTTGAACTCGTTGAGCTTGAAGCCGTGCCCATACAGGTCCCATCCAGCCTCTTTGAGGATGCGGGTACCAAGACCCTGCGCGCCGAGCAGACTGACAAATGCAAAGGCCAACACCACGCCGCCCAGGTTCGCGGCCACCCCGCTGAACGAGGTCACCAATGAACGCAACCATTTCGGTCGCCTTGCCGTAGCAGCTGCGTAAGCCAGCAAGGTGCCGAGCACCGCACCGAGTGCTGCGGTTAAAAGCGAGATGCGAATGGAGTTGAGGAACGCTTTGCGCTCCTTCGAGAACGCCTGACCGAGCGGTTCCAACGAATACGAGCCCGACGCGGTATGCAGGCCCCGGTTGATCACACCCAGTGCCGGCAGGACGAGAAACAGCAACAGGAACAAGAAAAACGGCACGAGGCCGAGCCATGCCCAGCTGCGACGAGCCGGGGGGACCGCACCGGTGGCGGTGCGGTCCTCCCCGATCAGTTCAATCATGTCAATGGTGGACACAACTACTTACGCGTCGGCCACCATGGGACCCCAGTTGGCTTCCAGACCCTTCGAGGCTTTGGCCGATTGGGCGTCGGTCATGAACTTGACGTTGGCCAGCGCGTCAGCCGGGGGAAGGTTCTTCTTCGCGGCGTCATCGACCTTGTTCGCCTTCACAAGTTCGGCATAACGAGCGGGAATAGCTCCGCCCTTCAGATAACCAAGCGCACCTTCGTCACCCAAGATGTGCTCGATCCACAGCTTCGAGCAGGCCTGGTGGGGCGAGCCCTTCACGACGCCCTGGGCGTAGTAGCCCGCATACACGCCGTCGGACGGGTAAGTGACGGCGTACTTGATGCCGGCCTTGTCCAGGTCGGGCTGCACGCCCGGCACGTTGTAGCTCCAGGTGATGTTGATCGGAGTTTCACCCGACAGCGTTGTGGGCTTGGTGAAGTTCGTGCCGCTGAAGTTGCCGGACTTCTTCAGTTCGGAGAAGAACTTGATGCCGGGCATGATGTCATCGAGGCTGCCACCGCTGGCGAGCGAGGCGGCCATGACGGCCGAGAACGCCTCGCCCGACTTGCGCGGGTCGTTACTGATGGAGACCTGGCCCTTGTACTCGGGCTTCTTCAGATCGGCGAATGTCTTGGGCGGGTTCTTCACCAGACCCAGGTTCGAACCGAACGAGATGATGCCGTAATAGGCCCCGACCCAGTTCCCGGCGGGATCCTTCAACGATGTTGGGATCTGGTCGTAGGTGCTCGGCTTGAACGGCTCCCACAGGCCGTCGGTGGTGGCCGTGAGGGCCTTGGCCGGGCTGACATCGATGTTGTCGGGCATGTCGGGCTGGCCCTTGAGGTTCTTAATGGCGTCGAGCTCTTCCTGCGACGAGATGTCGGGGCTAGCGACCGGGTTCTGCACACCGGGATACTTGGTGCGGAACGCCTCGAGAATGCCCTTGTAGTTGGCCCACTCGTCCGGGAGGGCGATCAGGTTGACCTTGCCTTCCTTCTTGCAGTCGGCAACCAACTTCTCCATGCCCCCGGCGGCGGGGGCCGCGGCCGTGGTGGCGGCGGCGGCAGTGGTCACCGGTGCCGCTGCGGTTGTGGCGGCAACGGCGGTGGTGACGGCGCCAGCTGCCGTGGTGACGGCGCCAGCTGCCGTGGTGACCGATGCGGCGGTCGTTGACGATTTACTGCTGCCGCAGCCAGCGAGCATAAGTGCGCCGACTCCGGCCAGCGCCATGGTGCGACGGTGTTTGGTGATGGACATCGTTGTCTCCCCTTCGTCTTTGATGTGGTCCTGGGTCGTGCGGACCAATCGAAAGCTAGCCCACCACATGGACAACACGGAAGGACCGAGGTAAACGGAGAATGAATTGCCGGACGACAGCCGTTAGAACGAGGCGCGGGTCCAGTTACATTCGCCATCGTACCGCCGGATGACTTTGGCCGGTGCGCCCGCCGCCACGCAGTAGTCGGGGAGGTCGCCGGTCACCACCGAACCAGCCGCGACCACAACGTGTTTTCCGATGTTGGAACCGGGCAGCACGATGGTGCCGTGGCCGAGCCAGGAGCCGTCGCCAATCGTGACTGGCCTTTCTGGTTGTGTTTGCAACGAAATGGGAATGTCGACGCGTTCGTATCCATGGTTCTGATCGGTGATGTACACATAATGACCAGTCCACACATCGTTGCCGATCTCGATGGCGAGATGGCCGACTATGCCGCTCCCCCGTCCGATCAGACAACGGTCACCTATCTTCACGACGGGGTCGGTCACCATAGTCTGGCCCGGCATCATGCCGGCCGAGAGCGACACGTGAGGCCCGATCATGGTGTGCGAACCGATCCAGATCGAGTGCTCGTTGTAGATCGTTGACTGCGGGAAACAGATGACGCTGCGGTCCCCGAACTTCCCGAACGCCTTGCCCTTCTTGCTGTGCGGACCGATCGCGCCAAGTTCGACGACCTGATCCCACCCACGTTGCACAACTTCAGCCATCGCCCGCTTATATGCCACCCGCAGTCGCCAGGACCAGGATTTGGGCACGTCATCACGATGCAGCACAACCAACAAACCTAGTTGGCCGCGGCCCCCTCGAAGCGGTTGCGCCGATAGCCTTCTCACATGGCGAATGTGGTGGCAACGACCCTCAGTGGGCAGATTCGTGGTGAGCGCGACGATCGGGGTGTGACGGTGTTCAAAGGCGTGCCGTACGCAGCCGCGCCAGTAGGCCCGCACCGTTTCCGACCGCCGCAGCCGCACCCGGGTTGGGAAGGTGTTCGCGACGCCCTGACCGTTGGGAATGTCGGCCCGCAGAACGGCTCTATGGAGGCCATGCTGCTCGGCGCGGACATGCCGCCCCAGTCGGAGGACTGTCTGTTTCTCAACGTGTGGACGCCGGGGTGTGACGCCCGGGCTAGGCCGGTGATGGTGTGGATCCATGGCGGCTCCTACGTAACCGGTTCGGGCAGCAACCCCTGGTACGCCGGCGACTCGCTGGCATCTGAGGGTGACGTGGTCATCGTGACCGCCAACTACCGCATCGGCGCGTTCGGGTTCTGTCACCTGGCCGACATGGGTGGTGAGCGGTTCGCCGGGTCGGGCAATCTGGGGCTGCTCGATCAGACCGCCGTGTTGCAGTGGGTGCAGGACAACATTGCCAATTTCGGGGGCGACGCGGGCAACGTCACCGTGTTCGGCGAATCGGCAGGGGGCGGTGCTGTGTTGGCGCTCCTTGCCACGCCGGCCGCGTCTGGGCTGTTCCACAAAGCCATCGCTCAGAGCGCCAGCATCGGCCAGTTCCGCAGCCGCGAACGCGCCGACACTGCGGCGCGCCACCTGCTCGATGAACTCGGTATTGCCCACGACCGAGCCGAGGATCTACTCGACCGTTCGACCGAAGAAGTCCTTGCGGCCCAGGTCGCCGTCGAGGCGTGGCCGCATGGCATCGATGCCTTTGCGCCGACCCACGATGACGTGGTGCTTCCGACGGGTGTGATCGAAGCCATCCACGGCGGATCGGCCGCGCCGAAGGTTGCGCTCATGATCGGCACCAACCTTGACGAGATGCGATTGTTCACCGCTTTCGACCCGGCCAACGCCACCGTCGACGAAGCTGCCGTCCTCGCCCGAGCCGCGGTCGAGATCGATCAAAACGCTGCCCGCAGTTTGACCGACGGCTATCGGGCGGCTCGACCCGGCGCAACGTGGGGCCAGATCGCCAGTACGCTCGCCACCGAGCACACGTTCCACCAGCCCGCCATCCGCGTTGCGGCGGCTCGGGCGTCCCACGGATATCCCACGTGGATGTACCGGTTCACGTGGCAGTCGCCGGCCTTCGGCGGCATCTTCGGCAGTAGCCACGCGATGGAGATTCCGTTCGTGTTCGGTACCCTGAGTCATCCAGGCGCGGTGATTTTGACCGGCGAGGGCGAGGATCGTCACGCGGTGTCCAAGGCCATGCAGCAGTCGTGGCTGGCGTTCGCTCACAACGGGGACCCGGGCTGGGCTTCCTACGGCACCGATCGCCGCTCCACCATGATGTTCGATGTCGCGTGTGAAGTGCAGCACGACCCGGAGGGTGATCTACGCCAGCTTTGGCCATAATCGCTAGCCAAAGTGACCGGTGAGGACGACCCGGAGAGGTACGCTCATAGCGTCACCTGTGTGTTTGGTGATGCGCAGCAGGTCGATAGCGAGGGTTGGCCCATCTTGGATCAGAAAGCACCCACACAACCGGGCTGGGACGCTCCGTCTCTGACCGAACTGTTAGCAACCGAGGCCCCTGTCACGCCGGTGAACGCCCAACTCGATCCGCTGGAAGGGTTCATCTTCCCGAAGCGTCGCCGCCGCAACCCGCTTCCGAAGATGCTACTCGTACTGTTCCTCGCAACGGCCGTGGCGTCGGCGTACTACGCCATCCACAAGACCGGCGTTCCGATCGCGGCCGTGCATCCAAAGGACTGCCTTGAGCTTCCGACCGCAACGGACTTGCCGGGCAAGCGGCTTACGCGGTTCAGTCGGGTGCCGTGCAATGCGCCGCATAATGCCGAAGTGTTCGCCAGCAAAGCATTCAACACCGACAGTCCCTTCCCGGGTGAGGACGTGTTGAAGGCCGCGGCGGCCAAAAGCTGCGATGAATCCGTGCCAACGGCCATTCGCTCGCACCCCGAAGCCTCCACCTGGAGCATCCGCTACTTCGCTCCCCTTTCCGCCAACACCTACAAACAAGGCGAGCCCGCCACCCTGCTCTGCGTCGTGTCGTATCCCCGCGACATGACCGCCTAAGTTGGCACTCCTTAATCCGGGGTCGGGTTACGTCTCGACCCTCAAGCGGGCATCCTTCTCTGTAGCCTACGAGGACGACGGATTGTGCTCAGTAATGTGCTGTGAGCAGGTGCGTGGGACGTTCCCCGGGTGCGGTGCGCGCAACATTGGGTGGCATGGAAAACCGGCCTCTCCCCGGCAAGAGCGAAGCAGATCGTGCAGATCGCGTCACGCACCTCAGAGTTACCCGTGACGCATTCAATGTTTGCTGGTGGGGAGCTTGCGATCGATCAGGCGCCGTCGTGTCCAGGTTTGCTCCCGAGCACAATGACGGCCAGTTGGCGGAACTCGCGAAGCATGCCACCGTTACGCAACTGTCTCGATCGTTGGCGTCGTATTGGAAAGGCGTGAAACCTGCGGCACCCGACGTGGAGCCC
The DNA here is from genome assembly GCA_031360915.1 of Actinomycetes bacterium. Classification (GTDB taxonomy): domain Bacteria; phylum Actinomycetota; class Acidimicrobiia; order Acidimicrobiales; family Ilumatobacteraceae; genus JANMCE01. The sequence continues at coordinate 10,468 of JANMCE010000297.1, forward strand.
GACAAAGCCGAAAAGGACCCCGAGCCCGAAGACACGGTGCACGCCTTCTTTGATGATGACGCCCGCTACAAAATCCATGATGATCTCGCCACCGAACGCGGTGCCATCGTTGACAAGGCACTCGAAGAAGCACGTAATGCGCTGTTCCAGTCCGGGCGGAAAGACGTGACATGGGCTGACGCGTTGGAAAAGATCTGCCTCCGGTCACTCGGCACCATCACGTCGGCAACACGATCCGACCGCTACCGAGTCGTCGTGCACGTTGATGAAAATGGCGGCTGGCTCAACGCCGGCGCTCGCCTGTCAGGTGGTGTAGTGAAAGACATTCAGTCGAACCCGATCATCCAATCCCTCTTCGAACGGGGCGGACGCCCGGTCGCTCTCGGACGTTCGGCACGCGTCGTGCCCTACCGTCTCGCTGAGCTGATCTTGGACCGGGACGATCAAGTAGCGGGCCATGCGTCGTCAGTGTACGCAAGCGAACCACCGGCGCCTTCGCGTCAGCCACGAACTGGGGTGATGGGCGAGTGCCCAGGGATCCACCCAGCGCTGATCCGGTGGTCGGGTTGTGCCGCTTCTAGGGTTGGAGGATGGCGCTAACCGAGGCCCTTTGGCAGTCCACCGAGTGCAAGCCGGCGCGCCCCGGGCTGAGCACGGATCGTTCGGTTGATGTGGCCATTGTAGGAGCTGGCTTTACGGGTCTGTGGACGGCGTACTACCTGAAACAACGCAATCCTTCCTGCCGTATTGCCATTGTGGAAAAAGAGGTTGCGGGCTTCGGCGCGTCGGGCCGGAACGGTGGTTGGTGCTCGGCGCTGCTTCCCATGAGTTTGCAACGCATGGCTCAGACCCACGGGCGCGCTGGCGCAGTGGCGTTGCAGCGCGAAATGTTTGCCACCGTTGACGAGGTCGCAAACGTCGCGTTGACGCACGGCATTGACGCCCACATCGCCAAGGGCGGATGGATCGAGTTGGCCCGCAATGGTCGCCAGCTCGACCGAATTCGCGCTGACCTGGCCGAGTTCCATTCGTTCGGATTCGACGACGATGATCACCGCGAACTTTCACGCGCCGAGGCCTTCGAGATGTGTGGAGCCACCGACGTGTTCGGCGCGATCTACACGCCCCACTGCGCAGCCATTCACCCCGGCAAGCTCGTGCGAGGGCTCGCGGATGTGGTGGAAGCCAGCGGTGTGGCCATCTACGAAAACACCGCCGCGCTTGAGATCCTGCCTGGCCATGTGTGCACGGCCTCGGGCGATGTACGGGCCGATGTGGTGGTTCGTGCTACCGAGGGCTACACGGCCCGCCTCCCCGGGTATCGCCGGGCCATTGCGCCCGTGTATTCGCTCATGCTGGCTACCGAGCCGTTGGCCGACGAGGTGTGGGCTGAGATCGGCTTGGCCGGTCGACCAACGTTCAACGACGCTCGCCATCTGGTCATCTACGGTCAGCGCACCGCGGATGGCCGACTCGCGTTTGGTGGACGGGGCGCGCCGTACCACTGGGCGTCGTCGATCCGGCCAACATTCGAGCAACACCGCCCGACCCACGACGGGTTGCACCAGATCCTCCTCGACCTCTTTCCGGCTCTCGGCAACGCTGCGATTACCCACGAGTGGGGCGGCGCGCTCGGCATCCCACGCGACTGGTACGCATCGGTTGGTCTTGACCGAGCAACGGGTATGGCCTGGGCCGGCGGCTACGTGGGCGATGGCGTTGGCACTACCAACCTCGCCGGGCGAACGCTGGCCGATCTCATCACCCACACCGACAGCGATCTGACCCGCTTTCCGTGGGTCAACCACGCCTCACCCCAATGGGAGCCTGAACCGTTCCGATGGCTCGGCATCAACGCAGCGGCACGTCTCCCCGGCTATATCGATCGTAAGGAATCCGCAGGCAACCCCGCCCGCCTCGCCAAACGTCTCCTCCACAAACTTGTCGGCTAGAAGCCATGTGTGAAACTCGCAGCATTGACCAGCGAAGCGAGACCGAGAGAGACGGAGCGGTAGCGACCGAACGAGGCATGAAGGGCAGCGTTACGGGAACTTCGGAAGGTCGCTTCCGTCGAGCCACAAGGCTAGGAACGGGCCCATGTCGCGGTTGGCGACTTCTGTTGCAACTGCAACGAAATCCGCAGTGCCTGCGGACTTGTAGCGGTAGCGGGTGAACCATGTTTGCAGGATGTTGAAGAACTGGTCGTCGCCTACTTCGCGTCGCAGTGCGTGCAGCACGATGGCGCCGCCGTTGTAGACCTGCCGACCGAAGAGATACTCGGGTTTCGGATTACCGGTGGAACCACGCACGCGACGATCCTCTGTCGCCGATCGCCGGTTCTCCTCGGCCAATTGCTCGAGTCCGGCCGGATTGTCCCGGAAGGACCACAGCCAGTCGGCGTAGGTGGCGAAGCTCTCGTTAAGCCACACATCGTTCCATCGGATGGGTGATACGGCGTCACCGAACCACTGGTGGGCAAGCTCGTGGGCCAGGAAGGCCTGATCGTCACCGCGCACACCGTGCATGTCTGCTGCGGAGAACATCGAGATGGTCTGCGTTTCCATGGCGAGGTTGCGGACCGAGTCAGTGAACAACAGCCCGTAGCTTTCGAACGGATACGGGCCGAAGCGCTCACTGAAGAAGTCGATCATGGCCTCGGTGACCGGCAGGTACTCCCCCTCGTTCTGCCAAAATGTCGGTTCGACCGATCGGAGCGGCAGGCCCGATGCCGAGGTCTTCTCCACGATGCGGAACTGCCCGATCGCAACGAGCGCCAGATAGGTGGCCATTGGCTCGTTAGCCTTATACGAGAACGTTCGCCGGCCATCGCCCTCGGTGGTGCCAGTGAGTTTGCCGTTGGCTACGGCCGTGAGTGGCGTTGGTACGTCAATGTGAAAGTCGTACGTCGCCTTGTCACTGGGGTGGTCGTTGGACGGGAACCAGTAGTGCGCGCCACCCGGTTCGGCCAATGTGTAGGCGCCGCCGTTGGTGCGCAACCAGCCGAGCGGACGACCCACCGTGTCCTTGCCCTGCTCGGGCTTTCCGCCGTAGCTGATCGTCACCCTGAACGGTCCAGGTGCGATCACCGATGCGGGCACGATCGCTAGGTCGTCGAGCTCGCGGCTGAACGTTGCCGGCTGTCCGTTGACGTTGAGCGTGTCGATCGAGAAGCCGGTGAAGTCGAGATGAAACGAGGCCAGTGGCTCGACTGCGGTGATGTCGAGCGTGGCGGTGCCCGTGAGCACCCCGTCGGTCGGCTGCCAGGCGAGTGCAAGATCCACGTGGGTGACGTCGACGCCAGCGTTCCCCAGCTCGCGGTAGTAGGCGTCGCCCAAGGTGGCCGCGGGGTCCTCACCAACCAGCACGGTGGAAGAGGTAGTGGACGCCTGAGTGGACGTCGGCGCGACAGTCGCAGCAATCGTGGCGACCGCAGTGACCGCCGACCACGCCGGCGTGGTGGTGGTGGTGGCGACCGCAACGGTGGCTGTGCCTGCTGGCGTCGTGTCAGGTGGAGCGGAGGACGCTGATGACGAGCAACCCGCTAGCAGCAGTAGGACAACAAACGCCCGGCGGCTCACACCAGAACGGCGGCGAGAGCGCCCTCGACAATGTCGATCGCGCCCTGGGTCAGATCGTCTCGTCGGACCGCCATGCCCCCGATGACTTCGGCGCCGCGGTGCTCAAGGATGCGGCTCAACTTGTCAACCGCGTGACCGGGGTGGAGCGCGAAGGTGCAGAACGCAATTGTCTTCTTTCCGGCCAGTGTCGGCATGACTTTCAGGCGACCCGAGCGTCCCGGCTTTTGCCCGACCAGAAACAGCCCGTCGGTCCAGCTGCCGACGAACACGAGGTCGGCCCCGGAAACAGCTTGCAAGTCGATGTTCGTGATCGAACTGACCGACGTTTCGATTCCTCGGCTGCGCAGCTCCTCACCGATCTTGCCAGCCAGGGCTCGGGTGTTTCCGGTCATGCTCTCGTAGATCACAGCGGCCTTCATACACCGGAGTTTCGCACAAGGTTCGGCCCTACTGCTACGTCGCTGGTCGCCGTTCGGTTGGCCTCACTCGGTCGCTACCGCTCCATCGCTCCTTCCGACTTCGCACACAACGCCAATTCCATTCGCGCATTTAGGACAAAAGTGACCGTGTTCTAACCCTCAACTGGTGCTTATGCGCGAATGCGACGAAGCAAACGCGCGATGACTGCGCTGCTACCTCGCCAGTCGCTCCTTGCTCGGGCGAACCGCTCCGGTGGATTCAGCGGATGGTGATGCGGCCGGGGTCGCCAGCGACAACGTGGCCGATAACCACGGCACCTGGCAGATCGATGGCAACGCCGGCGGGAACACATAGCAGCAATCCGCCTGACGTTTGCGGGTCGCCGAGCAGGGCTTGTTGGGCCGCGCTTGCGCCCTGCAGCGCAGTGCCGACGAAGTCTAGATTGCGGCCAGTGCCGCCGGGTGCCATGTGCGACGCAATCAGCTCGTGGACGTCCGGCAGCACCGGCAGTGCCTGGAAATCAATGGTGGCCGCGACGCCGCTCCCCTTCAACAGCTTGTGGAGATGACCGACCAGCCCGAAACCGGTGACGTCGGTGGCACAGCGAACGCCCGCCGCTCGCGCCGCATCTGACGCGGCTTTATTCAAGGTGCTCATGCTGGCGACGGCGGCTTCGTACGACGCAGAGAACGGTCCGCCCGGTGCGATCTGGGCGGGGTCGAGTCGCTTGACCGCCGTTGCGATCAGGCCGGTGCCGAGCGCCTTGGTGAGTACCAGCGTGTCGCCGACCTTGGCCCCGACGTTGGTCATCAGGTGTTCTTCTTCGACCTCGCCCAGGAACACCTGACCGAACAGTGGCTCGGCTCCGTCAATCGAGTGGCCACCGACCACCGGCCATCCTCCGAGGCGAGCGATGTCGGCCGCGCCTTCCATCACTTCGGCCAGCAGCGACATCGGCAGTTCTTCCTTCGGCCAGGCCACCACGTTCAGCGCAAACAGCGGCGAGCCACCCATCGCGTACACGTCGCTGGCCGAATTCGCCGCGGCAATGCGGCCCCAGGTGCGAGCGTCGTCCACGACCGGGGTGAAGAAATCGACGGTGGCAATCAGGGCGCGCCCGTTCGCACGACGCCACACGGCGGCATCGTCTCCGTTGGCCAGGCCGACCAGAAGGTCGGGGTGGCCCATTGGTTCGAAGGGGCGCAGCACCTGCGCTAGGTCACTGGGACCGAGCTTGCAGCCTCAACCAGCGCCGTGGCTGTAGCGGGTGAGCCGAATCTGTTCTGTCGTCATGGAGGATCAGGGTAACCCGAGCCTTTGCTACGGTGCCGACATGCAAGCAATCGTCGATCAGGTCACCCACCTTGCCAACGCCTTTGACGCACGCGTCCAGGCCACTCCCGCCGATGCGTGGGGCAACCAGTCTCCGTGCGAGGAGTGGACCGCTCGAGATGTCGTTGCACACATGTCCAACAACTTCAATCGCATGGCCGGTCACGACGAGTCTGTTGTGGCCGATGGGAACATCGTCGAGTCGTGGAAGCAGGCCAAGGCCCGTCTTGAGCAGCGCATGACTGGTGACCTTTCCGTCGAGGTGCCGGGGCCCATGGGGCCGATGACGATGGCGCAGATGCTCGGCCGGTTCATCTCCACCGACATTCTCGTGCACACCTTCGACCTAGCCCGAGCCACCGGTGGCGACGAGACGCTCGACCCGCAGGCCGTCAGCATGGCCTACAGCGGTCTCAAGCCAATGGGCGATGCCATCCGTCGCCCGGGCGTGTTCGGTGCTGCCACCCCTTGCCCTGATGACGCCAGCGAGCAGACCCAGTTCCTCTGCCACCTGGGTCGCCCCATCTGAGCCAGCCCGACTCCACCTGGCGGGGTCCATGGTGATTGGATAGCGGCGTGTTTTTGTACGGCGTCATCAATGTGTCTCCCGACTCGCTCAACTCAGACTCCATCGCCACTGATGTGCCGATGGCGTTGGCGCGCGCCGAGTTGCTGTTGAACAACGGCTGCCACGGTTTCGACATGGGCGCGCAAGGGTCCACCGACATCGCGTCCATCGTGCCTCCGGAAAAGGAATGGGGTCGGGCTCATGAGATCATCCCTGCCCTTGCTGCGCTCGGCAAGCCGTTGTCCATCGACACCTGGAAGCCGTGGGTGGCTCGCCAGGCGCTCGCCGCCGGGGCCACGGTGTTGAATGCGGCCGACGGCCTCCAGGCCGAAGGCATGATGGAGGTGGCCGCCGAGTTTGGTTGCCCGGTGGTGCTGCCCTATCTCAACGGGCCCGATCCGCGCTCGCTCAAGCATGTCGACGGCGATCCGTTGGAAGCGATGATCGAGTGGTTCGACATCAAACTGCGGGAGGCCGATGCCTTCGGTATCCGCAAGAACATGATCCTCGACCCCGGCACCGGTTTCGCGCCGCTGGCCTGGGAATGGGCGTCGCGCTACCACTTCCAGAAGCACGTCTACTCCGGCCTTGATCGCCTGCGCGTGTTCGATCTGCCGCTCTACATCGCGCTGCCGTGGAAGGTCACCGATCAACACATGGAGCTGTTGGAGATCGTCATTAAGCAGCGGGTCGACTATGGCCGCTGCCACTACCCGGAGACTGTGGTGGCTACCTCCGATCGCCTCGGCGTTCCCCGGCACACGTAGTGGCCAAGCTCGTCACCATTTATTGGCGCGACATTCCGGCACAGGTCAACGCCCAACACGGCCGGACCAAACATCAGCTGCTGCTGTCGGCTCGATTCCAGAAGGCAACGCAGCGCGCTGCGGTGGTGTCACGGCAGAAGAATGCCCACGATTTTGTGAAGCACTGGCGCCGAACAGATCGACCGTGCGGCGACGATCTAGAAGCCGAGACCGCGGCAGAGGCCGCTCGTCTCGAAGCCGCGTACCCACCGGAACGGTTGGTCGCATTAATAGAAGCGGGCGGTGTCGAGCCCACACCGCAGGGTGACGACTAGGCCGCGTAGACTGTTCGGTGCCATGAATGCGCCGATGGAACGAACGCTGATCATTGCGTGCGGCGCGCTCGCCCGTGAGCTTCGAGTGGTGCTGGCGCCATTCGGTTCGGCCGTAGAGGTGGAATATCTGCCGTCGCACTTTCACAATCGGCCCGAGCAGATCGCACCGACCGTTGATGCGCTGTTGACGGCCCGGTCGGCGGACTTCGACCATGTGGCCATTGCGTACGCCGACTGCGGCACCGGTGGTCACCTTGATGCCGTGCTCGACCGCCACGGCGTGCAGCGCCTGCCGGGCGCTCACTGCTACGAGTTCTTTGCCGGATCTGCTTTGTTTGCGTCGCTCCATGATGCCGAACCGGGCACGTTCTACCTGACCGACTACCTGGCTCGTCACTTCGAGCAGTTGGTGTTCGTCGGCCTGGGACTCGACCGCTATCCACACTTGCGCGACACGTACTTCGGCAACTACACCCGGCTGGTCTTACTGTCGCAGACGGATTCCGCCGAACTCCTCGCCCTCGGGCAGGCGGCCGCGTTACAGATTGGATTGGCCTTCGAGCATCGTCACGTCGGCATGGAACCGTTCACCGCTGAGGTTCGTCGCCTCATCCCGCTACGGGTCGGCTAATGGCCAAGCTCGTCACCATCTACTGGCGCGACATCCCCGCTCAAGTGAACGCCCAGTCAGGCCGCGTCCGTGAGAAGGTCATCTTGCCGGGCCGCTTTCAGGAGGCGATCGACAAGGCCATCGTCGCGGCCGAATTGTTCACCTACCACGAGTCGGTGAAGCACTGGTGCCGTACCGACCGCCCGTGTGGCGATGATCTCGCTGCCGAGGCTGCGGCCGAAGGCGCGCGCGTCACGCTGGCCTACCCTGCGTCGCGACTTGATGAGCTGGTGGCCAATTTCGGCTTTGAGCCTTGAAGCACTTTGCGACAAAACCGGTCGTGTGGCGAAGGGTTTTGTCGCAAAGTAAGGCTCAGGCGTTGCCCTTCATGATCTTGAACGCGGCGCCCGTGCTGTCGAGTGCGGCGGCCATACGGCCGTACGGAGTGTCCTCGGCTGCCTGCGTGACCGTGCCGCCGAGCTTCACGACCTTCTCCAGGCTGGCATCCACGTCGTCGGAGCCGAAGTAGACGACCCAATGGTTCGGCACACCTTCGGGTAACCACGTCGCGTCCCCGACTCCTGCACACCAGTCATTGCCCGTGCCGTCCTTGACCGTCGTGTAGCGCATTTCGGGCGTGTCCATCACCATCTCGGTCTGCCAGTGGTGGACGTCTTTGTAGAACTGGATGGCCTTGTCGTACTCCCGCGTCGCGAGCTCGAACCAGCACGGCGCGCCTGGCTCGGTGAGTGCTTGGAAGCCCCGGTGCGTGCCCTGCTGCCAGGCGCCGATACCTGCGCCGGACGGATCCATTGTGACGAGCATCTTACCGAGGTCCATCACGTCCATGGCCGGAAACAGGACCGTGCCACCGTGGGCCGTTGTGGCGGCCTCGGTGGCCTTGATGTCGTTGCTCTTGAGGTACACCGACCACATATCGGGCATGCCCGATTCGGGCTGGTTGATCATGCCGCCGCCGACCATCTTGTCGTTGCTGGTGAAGTTGAAGTAGCCACCGAAATCGGGGCCGGGATCGATATGACCCCATCCGAAAAGTCCGCCGTAAAATGCACGTGAACGCTCGGGATCAGACGTCATCAAATCGCACCAAATCGGCGCGCCAACGGGGGCTGCATCAGGAAGCAACATGGCAATCTCCTTCGGGGTAGGTACGCCAGATTATCCATCGCCGCCACCTCCGAATTCAATGCACGCTAAGGACAAAGAGCGGTAGCGAGCCCGGTGAACAACTCGCGCGATTGCCGAGCGGAGCGAGAATGAGCGCCGCGAGCGACGCTGAGCGAAAAGGAGCGGTAGCGACCAAGCGAAGCCAATTAGGTAGCGAGAAGCGAAGCGGCTATTTCGGCCCACGGCGGCGCTCGCGGGTGCGCTTGGTCACGGTGGGAGCTCGGTTGGCGAGTGGCCCGATGCGCTCGACGATGGTCTCGATGGTGGGGCGGGCGTCAGCCGAGCGCCTGTCGACGGCGACGCGCATGGCCTGCAAATGCTCGGGCGAGGTGCCGCAGCAGCCACCTACAATGCGCGCGCCAGCGTGGACGGCCAGGTCGACGTACGACGCCATCAGTTCGGGCGTACCGGAGTAGACAACCTCGGTGCCCTTGAAGAACGGAACACCACAGTTGCCCTTCGAGATGTAGGGCGTCTGACGGTCGTTCGCGGTCATCTCCAACAGCGACACCAAGATGTCGGATGCACCGACGCCGCAGTTGGCCCCCATGGCGATTGGGGCCGGTTCCAGTCCGTCGAAGACA
>JANMCE010000307.1:0-1883 GCA_031360915.1 Actinomycetes bacterium
GAGTTCGAATGCTGCACCGGCGGCAACAACCCCACGATTATCGGGATCGCCACCGGCGCCGATGAAACCCCAGTAGCAAAATGCCGGACGCAGGCGCTTTCCCCCGGCCTGGATCAGCTGGGCGAGCGACTGCAAGGGAGCGCTCAGTTCGGGTTCAATGCGTACCCAACGCGCCTCCTCGGCCGAGAGAAGTTCAGCGAGACACAGTTCGACCTGGGCGCCAATTGCGGCAAGTGAAGGGGGTGCTGCGGACATGGCGCTCGTAAGGGTAGAACACCTAACGGTAATTTCGTTCAGTCGGAGGTCAAGGCTCACCGAGCCAACTCGACGGACTCCCCGGCGTTCCCGCCCATCGGTCCGGGCACCCCGAAGAGGAACCCCTGGCCGAGCACGCATCCGAGTCGCACTACTTCGTTACGTTGCTCCTCAGTCTCGATGCCTTCGGCGACCACGTCGACACGCATGCGACTCGCAACACCGGCGATCATGCGTATGACCTCACCGTCCGCCGAATCGGTGCCCAACCCCGCAATGAACGCCCGGTCAATCTTCACCGCATCAAACGGGAGACGACTCAGATACGAAAGCGACGAGTAGCCGACGCCGAAGTCATCGATGGCCAACCGCACGCCGATCGCCTTCAGTGCGTCAAGCGCCTCTTTCGTGCGATCGGTGTCATCAATTATCACGCTTTCCGTGAGTTCAAGCGTCAGCATGCCAGCGTCGAGTTCCCGCTGCGCCAGGATGCTGCGCACGGTGGCCGGGAAGGAGAGATCTTCAAGCTGGCGAGCCGACACGTTGACATGCATTTTTGGAGGGTTCTCGGACTCATTGACCAACGTAACCATGCGGTCGCAGGCCTGTTCAAGCACCCATCGCCCGATGCTGAGAATGGCCCGACTTTCCTCCGCAATAGGAATGAAGTCTTTCGGCGCAACCAGCCCAAGTTCACCATGGTGCCAGCGCACGAGGGCTTCCTCACCAACAACCTCACCGGTAATCAGATCGTTGATCGTTTGGTAGACAACGCGAAGTTCCTGGCGGGCGGCTGCCAAGCCAACACCACTGGTCATCTGCAAACGCTGTCCTGCCTCAAGCGCCAGCTGCGCGGTGTAGATCGCCACTTGGCCCAGGCCGAACCGTCGCGCTTCGCGACAGGCCAACGCCGCGTGATCGATACCGGCGTCGACATCGTCATAGTCGGCCTGCGCCACGCCGGCCACTGCGTGTATGACGATCTCGCGATCGAAAATATTGCGAGGCTGGCTGGTGACCTCGACGAGGCGCATCGCGAACTCGGCCATGGCCGATACGTCGCTGGTACCCGGCATGAGGATGCCGAATTGCCCGTCACCGAAGCCCACCACAAGATCAGACTCGCCAACCGCTTTGCGAAGCGTCAAACCGATACCCGACAACAGCAGCGCCCGGCCTGGAGAGCCCAGCGCTTCGGAGATCTCGGCCACCCCGACACAGTGCAGCAAGATCACACCACAGCGCGGCGCGATGCCGAGCTGATGACGGAGCGCATCGCAAAGGCCCTCACGGCCGAACGCCACCGCGGTCGCGTGAGACGAGCGCGCCGCAGCACGACCTCCCCGCTCAGACCTCGTTTTCCTCGCCCAAAAACGCACCAAGCTGGCCCGTTGCACTCGTTATCTGCCTCTCGTCCGCTCCGAGAGGGCACCAAAAGGAATACTGGTACCCGTACCATGCCTTCGCACCCGCCTCATTGAGGGTGCCGACTGCACAGTAAGTGTTTAGACGCCGTCTGTCAGCGTTAGTTTCAACATATGTGTCTTTGTGACCACCTTTCATCGAAGGACCTAGCCGTATGACCTACCTGCGTCAATTGGCAAGAAGCACCCGCCCGCAGGGGAAGC
>JANMCE010000100.1:0-3516 GCA_031360915.1 Actinomycetes bacterium
CGAGATCGCCAGGTTGCAGCCCTTTCGGGGGCTGAGTCCGCCGGACTCGAGTGGGCCGAAGTGGCGTATGAGCGGCGCTTTGGGCTGCTGAGCACGGTGCCGGAGTTCCGGGTACATCTGGCCACCGGTCTTGGCATTCATACGTCTCTAGAGCCCGATCCAATCACCGGCGATCCGCATCTGCTGATAATGCCGGTGCGGGTGAACGTGGCCGTCGGGGGCATTGTCGAAATCGGGGGCGAATTGGGTGATGCCCGGTACGCATCGGACCGCGCCGAATGGGATATTCATGCTGCCGAAATACAACTCGGTCTCCTGCGTTTCCATTAACACTGCCGTCACCTATAGTGAACGTTCCTGATCAGCATTCGACATTCCTCGGGGGCTTCGCATGACCACCACCGCATCTGAGGCGTTGCCAAACCTGGGCGAACTCGTGTTGCGCCTCCAGGCCGAGGGACTACGCACGAGCACTGCCGTCAGCGGCAGATCGGGTGGGGCCGGCCCCACGGATGTAAGCATGTTGTGGGTGGAGGACATGGCACTCACGCTCGACACTGCTCCAGCCAAGGTCATGTCATCGCCCTTCGAACTTCGCGACGACGATGAGGGATTGGCCATCTACGAACACGGTGTGCGTGTGGCTGCGGCGCGCACGGCCCCGCCCCCGCGCTTTTACGAGATGGTTACGTCTGAAGGTATCCCGTACTGGAAGATCGCGCTGCTTCATCTCGACTCGCTTGCCTCTACCGTGCTCCAGACCTGTAACTACTGGGGCAACGATGACCAGTGCGCGTTCTGCGGCATTGGTGTCTCTCTTGCCGCTGGTCGCACCATCGCCAAGAAGCGACCCGAACAACTGGCCGAGGTTGCCGTGGCCGCTCGTGATCTCGACGGCGCCGTTGACGTCACGCTCACCACCGGTTCCACCAAGGCGCCCGATCGCGGGGCGCTGTACGTCGGTTCCTGTGCTCAGGCGGTAAAGGAAGCCAGCGGACTTCCGGTCGAGGTGCAGTTCGAACCGCCCGAGGATCTCGATGTCATCAACCAGGTCCGCGCCATGGGCGCAGACACCGTTGGAATCCACGTCGAGACCTTCGACCCCACGGTGCTCGCTCGCATCGCCCCTGGGAAAGCCCGTACCGGTATTCCGCGTTACTTCGAAGCGTGGGAACGGGCAGTCGAGCAGTTCGGGCCAGGTCAGGTCACCACCTATGTGATCTTGGGCATGGGCGAGGACGCAGAACTCACCATCGAAGGCTGCAAGAAGGCCATTGACTACGGCGTGTACCCGTTCATTGTTCCGTTGCGCCCCGTGGCCGGAAGCCTGATGGAGGATTGGGTGACGCCACCACACGAAGATGTCGAGCGCATCGTTCGCCGAGTCACGCCCTACCTGCACGAGCGCGGTTTGGCCGCCACCACGGCGTTGGCGGGTTGCTCCCGTTGTCAAGCATGCTCCCCGATGGCCGCTGTTGAAAAGACCATCCAGATCGGTCGCAAACCGATGAGCCTGTCGGCGAATGCCTGACGCTCGCACCATCTGCCGCATCGTCACTTCGACGGCCGACATCGCCGTTCACCACCGCATCCGTACCGAGGTGTTCGTCACCGAGCAGGAACTGTTCGTCGACGATGACTGCGACGCATTCGACGAAGTGGCCACCACCTTTAAGGTCGTGGCGTTTCGTGATCACAATCCGGCCGGAACGGTTCGGCTCTTTCCGCTCGACACGCACGGTGAGCGGTGGCAGGGCGATCGCTTGGCCGTGCTCGCGCCGTTTCGACGCTTCACGCTCGGCGTACCGCTGGTTCGCTTCGCCGTCGCAACGGCGGGTCAACGGGGCGGAAGCGTCATGAGCGCCCACATCCAGCCAGCCAACGTGCCGTTCTTCGAGCACCTCGGCTGGCGATCAGACGGCGCGATCGAGACCTATGTCGGCGTGCCCCACCAGCCGATGTGCATCGACCTCAGTTCGGACGAAGGCCGATGACTTCCTCGATCTGGAGATCAACCACCGTGACGGTCTGACTGCCGTCAAGCACGTTGAGTCGACCGCTGTCGTTCAGCAGACCAAGCGGCGCGTACGAGAGGCCTCGTTTCGTTGCGGAAGCAATCACCTCTTTTACTCGGTCAGTCGGAGAGCAGACGAGAAAGGCAAAGCACGGAAAGCAGATCAACCAGCGCTCGAAGTCGACACCCTCGGGTAGGGGGATGTCAGCAAGGTCAACCGTGACGCCGGTGCGGGTCGGTTCGAGCAGCATGGCCAGCGAACCGAGCAGGCCAGCCATTGACACGTCTTTGGCCGCCACGACCGAGCCGTCACTGGCCAGCGCTGCCAGCAGCCGAACGTCGCCCGCTAACTCGGTGCCGCGTTCCTTGAACGAACGGAAGAAAGGGAAATCCGTGCGCATCTCCCCTTCCAGAAACACCAGAAGCCCGAGTTGTTGGCCGGGCCGCACGGCGTCGGCTGACAGAGCGGGGCCTGGACAGTGGCCAAGGGCGAACGCCGAAAGGGACTTGGCGTTGGGATTGACGGTGAGATGACCACCGACGATTGGCACGTCGTAAAGCGTCGAGGCGTAGCGCATGCCTTCCAGCGCCTGACGACAGGTGTCCCGGTCCCCCACCAGCGTGTCCACAATCGCAACCGGGATGCCCCCCATGGCCGCCACGTCGTTCACATTGCACAGCACCGCAGCGATTCCGGCACCGTACGGATCGTGTTCGACAAAGGCTGGCAACAGCGCTTCGCCACACACCACGGCCGACTCGCTGCCGATGAGTACGACTGCGCCGTCGTCACCCGGGCCGGCCCGCCAGTCACCCGGCCCGAAAACGTCTCGCACCAGCGAAATCTCTGACTTCGACGTCCAGCCCGACGAGGTACGAAGCCGTTGCACGAGGTCAGGTAACGTCCCAGCGTAGGTGCGCATGCATTGCACGATAGTTGACGACCGTTTACCATACGACTTATGTGGCAGCCGACTTTCCTCGACCTTCCGGCGCGTCCACCCAAGCCACGACTCTCTGGCCTGACCCTGGTAATCGACGGCGGCATTCCTGTCGATGAAGTAGCATCGATTCTGTCCTGCGGTGCCGCGTCGATAGACGTCTGGAAGATGGGTTGGGGCAGCTCGTATCTCGACGTACAGCTGGCCGCCAAGCTTGATCTGCTCGTGGAGCACGCCGTCATGGCCTGCCCGGGCGGAACATTGCTTGAGGTCGCGACGCTGCAGGGTCGAACCGCCGAGTGCCTCGCCTGGATGGCAGAGGTAGGCTTTCCGTGCATCGAAGTATCCGACGGGCTGGGTCGGCTCGATACGGCCGACAAGGCCGAACTCATCGCTTTGGCCAGCCGCCATGCCATCGTTATCGCCGAAGTCGGGGCGAAAGATCCGAAGTCCGTCCTCACTCCCGACCAGTGGGCACACCTAGCGCAGGCCGATCTTGATGCCGGTGCCACGTGGGTCCTGGCCGAAGGGCGCGAAAGCGGCACCGTAGGTATTTTCAAC
>JANMCE010000201.1:0-3509 GCA_031360915.1 Actinomycetes bacterium
CGCACCCCGACCCTTGCTGCCGCGGAGGATGTTGTGGCGGAGGTGTTTCTGATCGCCTGGCGCCGGATCGGTGATGTTCCCGAGGTTGATGATGACGCGATCGCCTGGTTGTTTGGCGCGGCCCGTAGGGTGATGGCGAACACGCGGAGGGGCGACGCCCGCCGAGATCGGCTCGTCGAGCGGCTACGCCGACGTGTCCCACCCGAAATCTTTGCGGGTGAGGTTGAAGTGAGTGTCATCGCCAGTGATGAACACCAGGCCATCATTGCTGCGGTCGGGCTGCTCCGCCCGGAGGATGCCGAGATTCTCCAACTGATCGCGTGGGAACAGCTGTCCCACCAGCAGGTGGCCGTCGTGTTGGATTGCTCGGTCAACGCCGTAGGGATCCGGTTGCATCGGGCCCGGCAACGCCTCACCGAGGAACTAGCGAAAGCTTGTGGTCCGACCGGACAGAACCTTTCTGTGACGAACCTTTCGCCTACCGAGAAGCCGAGCCTGCCGTGACCGATCCCCTTGACCTGCTCCGGGCCGCCAACCCGATCGACGATGACCGGTTGCTCGACCCCGCCCGGTCGACAGCGGCGCGCGCTCTGTTCGAGCAGATAACCGGTAGTTCCTACACACCACCGCCGGTCCGCACGCCGAGACGATCGTGGCGGCTGTATGTCGGTGCGCTCGTGGCCGCGAGCGGTATCGGGGGCGGGGTTGCGTGGGCGGTCACGATGCGCCATCCCGACAAGGTGCTTACCGTCGTCTGCTACGAGCGGGCCGACCTCACCGACGCGTCCGTTGTCGCGTCAGATGGACGCAACCCGGTCGATGTGTGTCGAGACGCCTGGCGTGCCGGAAAGGTCGGGCCCATCACGCCAGCAACGTTGATCGCGTGCGTGCTGCCCGGCGGCACCTATGGCGTGTTCCCAGGCAAGATTCCGACCGAAACCATCTGTGAACGGCTCGGGCTCAGCCCCGCCGCCCCACCCACCACGAGCGACCAGACCGCGGCGCTCGCCCTCGTACGTGACGCGCTCAGCGCGCGGTTCCAGGCCACATGCCTGCCGCTCGATCAAGCGAGCGTGCTCGCACAACGCGAACTAGCCGCCCAGCATCTCAACGACTGGACCGTCGAGACCCCAACCGCCGCCACACCCGAACGGCCCTGCGCCAGCCTCGCCATCGACGAACCCGGCCACCGCATCATCCTCGTACCAATCCCCAAGCACTAGACCAGCCGATCCCCTCTTGCCCGGCAATCTCCCACCCGAGGCTTGGCAGCGGCCCCGTCGACCTAGGCAGTAGAGAATCATCTGTAAACATGCAAACCGGTGGAACAAGGATATTTTGGTGGGCAAGCCCGGACCCACAGCAAGAGCCGAGTGCTGACAACCTTGAAACCCTCTCCATTGATGTTCCAGAATCGAGCTTAAGCGGCGGGTCATCCCTTACGCTGGCATAGTCGGCAAACCCGGCTTCGGCGGGAACTTGGCAATCTGAGTGGAATCAAATGCTTCAGAAAGAGAGAACTAGTGAAGGATTCGAAGCGCTCACGGCTAGGTGTCATAGTTGTAACAGGCCTGCTACTTATTGGATTCCCCACAGTCCAATATGCGGTCGGATCGAGTCGGGCAAACACCGAGATAACTCGTATAAGAAATAAGGCACCACACGTTAACATCGATAGGAGTCAATTGGCGGCGACCGCATATCAACCTGGAGGCGACGATCCGGTTGCGTTAGGGTCCCCCGCAGCTTGCCGAACTCGACGAGGGTCGGGTCGGGTTAGTGGCCGCGATTAGCCGACGCCTTGTACGGTTCGGCGTTGGCTCGCGTGATGACCGGCGAGGTCGCCGCCGGTGACGCCGGTGTCGGCAGCGGGTATCGGGGCGAAGCATGACTGGGAGCCGAAGCGGACGGTGAAGACACGGCGATCTTGTTGCACGATGTCGCCACGCAGTAGTCGGCCGAGTTGCGGAGCGCGCCAAGTTCGTTGTCAGCATGTCGGCGTAGGGGTCGACGAGGCAGCGCACCGTGCACACCTCAAACGCAAGACGAGCCGCGAGATACCGAAAGGTCGGCCAGTATCCGGACATATCCATGTCAAAGGCTTGAACCGAGACCACGCCGACCTGCCGCTTGCTGGGAGGGCACCCGAGGATTCAAAGATGGCTCGGCGGCTGGTCAGCAAACGAAGGGCACCACCGAATGCGCGTCAGACACCAACTCATTTGGATGACCTGCGGTGTTGCGCTCATGGCTGGTTGCGGGCCCAAGCCACCCAATGCGCACGTCGCGTCGGCCACGTACTCGGTGCCTAAAACGATCGACGACCTCGCCACCCGAGCCAACATCGTTGTCCGAGGCACGCTCCTTACCGAGCCTTCGATCAAGCAGGTCCAGCTGACACCTGCTGAGCCGGGCGAACGGTCAGAAGAATCATTGTGGGTATTCGAGACGTCGCAAGTTCGCGTGACCGAGATCGTCACTATGCGCCCACAGACCAAGCCGTGGCCCGCTGTCGGCGACACGATCACGGTCGGCGTTGCGATCGTCAACCCTGCGGTTGGGAATTCAATCACGCCGGTCGATCGCAACTTGCCGAACGACTTTCCGAAGGCGGGCACATCGCTCACCGGCCGCATTGAGCAGGTTGGCCTGTTCATACTGAGCGGCCAGCGCGACCTGGGGGCCGCCGATACCCGTGGCTTCGAGGTGGTGGCCTATCAGCCCTCGGGCGATGCCGCCGCAGCCATCCCCTTGGTCGCGGTGGCTGACCCACTCCGGGGGACGACCTCAACCGAGACCGAACTCGTGGACGCGTGTCGACTCAACTTCAGCAAATGACGAGCGCAGGAATGACATGGCTCCGCTTGGGCGGACGTGACAGGAGTAAATTACGACGCAGGTTGAATGGAGAACCATGACCCGCCTCGGTGGCATGTCACGCGACGCCATTCGCGCCGACGGCAGCACGGACGTAGAGAAAATACCCGAATATGTTTCGGTGCGGGAGCGTGACGGCTCTGGTATCGCTGGATAATCAATAGGGACGATCTGATGCGGACAACGAACTACACCAATCCTGAAGTCGCGGCAGCAGCGACTCCAGCATATGAGGCTGACAGGTTGGGTTCCATACGTCGGGACCGCACGAAGGTCGTGGACAAGAGCCTGAAGGTAGTCGGCTTCATGTATGCCGAGATTGGCTTCGTTTCGCTCGCGGAGCACATCGAGCCGGGATTTGACCTCGCAGCGCTCCTTGCTCCTATGAGGACAGAAGCGCCAGGGTCTTAGTAGACGGCGGTGATGCTTCAGCGGGCTTCTAGGGCTTCGATGAGCTTCGGGAGCACCTTGTGGACGTCGCCGACGATGCCGAGATCGGCGATGCCGAAGATGGGGGCTTCTTTGTCCTTGTTGATGGCGATGATGTTCTTTGAGCCCTTCATGCCCACCATGTGCTGGGTGGCGCCCGAGATGCCGCAGGCGATGTACACCGTCGGCTTCACGACCTTGCC
>JANMCE010000202.1:0-49712 GCA_031360915.1 Actinomycetes bacterium
CGACACGTCGATCGTGCAGGAGCAGGAAAAGAAGTCGGCAGGCTCCGAGAAGGTCGTCGGCCAGTACAAGACCGGCGAGTCCTATGGCGCGCTGTACCCGAAGGGTTCGGCGAACAAGACCGAGATCGACAAAGCCATCACCGCGATGATCAGCGAGAAGGTATTCAACACGTTGGCCACCAAGTGGCTGTCCGGTGACCCGTCAGCCGTTCCCTTCTTTACCGTCTGAGTCCCCTCAGGCCTGTGGCACTTCCGCCAACCCAGCCCAATGAACTGCCCGACGCTCCCGTGCGTCGGGCAGTTCCGCAGGCCCAGCTCTACGTCCGACGATCGCTTGCCTCACTCGTCCTCGCGGCCGGTCTCGTCGCGCTTGCGTGTTTCGCCCTCTTCAGTTTTCAACGCTCACTTTCCCTCAGCAGCTTTGATGTCACGGAGCAGCCGAAGAAGACATCGTTCGAAGTCGTCCGGTGCGACGAATCGGCGCGCTACCGATTCGGACGAACGGGCGAGAAAGACAATCCGGACACTGGCGAGCGCGCCGGGGCCACTCGGGTGTCCGTGCCTTCCGGGTGCTGGAAGATTCGCCCCGATGCCGATGGCTCGAAGGGCCTCATAGAGAAGACGTTTCAAGCCCCCGTTACAACCAGCGAACGACTAGCGGGCCTCGCATGCCTGCTTGCCGCGTTGGCATCGTTCGGCCTTCTGTACCCCGGAATCCGATCGGTGTTGGCCTCCCGGCGAGCTCAGGCCACGATGGCCCAGGGCGACCTCGTCAATGCACGGATCCAGGGTGATCAGGCTCGCCAGTGGGCAAGCTACGTCTTCGGTATCGGTTCGGCGGTCGGAGTGGCGGCGCTCCTCGCCCTGTTCCTTTCTCTTGCCAATGGTCAGGTGCGTACCCCGTTCTTCCGCTTTTCGTTGATGACGGCCAAATTCGGCGAAGTCATGCGGCACTTCACTATCAACGTGAAGATCTTCGTCATCACCGAAATCTTCGTACTGATATGGGGCCTCATGGTGGCGGTCGCTCGCCTCGCCCCCGGAAAAGCCGGTGCCCCTGTTCGTTGGCTAGCAATCTTCTACATCGATTTGTTCCGCGGAATCCCCGCCGTGATCACCTTGACCATATTGAACTTCGGTCTGAAGAAGTCAGGCATCCCGTTCCTCTCCAAACTCGACGACTTCTGGTATGCCGTCATTGCGCTTACCCTCACCTACGGCGCGTATGTCGCCGAGGTCTACCGCTCGGGCATTGAGTCCATCCATTGGAGCCAGGTTGCCGCCGCCCGATCACTCGGACTCTCCTATGCGGGGACGATGCGCGAGGTTGTTGTTCCGCAGGCCGTGCGACGAATCATCCCTCCGCTGCTCAACGACTTCATCGGTCTTCAGAAGGACACGGCGCTCGTGGGCTTCATCGGCGTAGTCGAAGCCTTCAGCCAGGCCCGCATCATCAACTCCGACACCTTCAACCTCTCGGCCGTCACCCTGGTGGCAGCGATCTTCTACATCATCACCGTGCCGCAGGCTCGTCTCGTTGATCGGCTCATTGCGCGGGATCAGGCCAAGACGCGGGGAGGGAGCTGATATGTCGAACTTCATCGAGATGATCGACGTTCAGAAGCAGTTCGGTGCCAACCAAGTACTTCGAGGTGTCAACCTCAACGTCGACCAACATCAGGTTGTGTGCCTGATCGGGCCGTCGGGCTGTGGCAAGTCCACTCTCTTGCGGTGCATCAACGCGCTCGAGGCGATCAACGCAGGGGAGATCCGTATCGACGGCGATCGGGTTTCCGGCCCTGGCATCGATGTCAATGCACTGCGCGCCGATGTGGGCATCGTGTTTCAGAGCTTCAACCTGTTTCCGCATAAAACCGTCATGCAGAACGTGACGCTTGCACCCATCAAGGTGCTCGGGATGGACAAGGCAGCCGCCGAGGATCGGGCCATGGTGCTGCTCAAGCGCATCGGGCTTGATCACAAGGCAACGGAGTATCCCGATCGTCTCTCGGGCGGGCAACAGCAGCGGGTCGCCATTGCCCGAGCCCTCGCTATGCAACCCCGCGTGATGCTGCTCGACGAGATCACCTCTGCTCTTGACCCCGAGCTTGTCTCCGAGGTGCTGAACATCGTTCGTGACCTTGCGGCTGAAGGCATGACTATGCTGTTGGCCACCCACGAGATGGGTTTCGCCAAGGAAGTCGCGTCAAAGGTGTGCTTCCTCTTCGAGGGCGTCGTGCATGAGGAGGGTCCGCCCGCGCAGATCTTCGGTGACCCTCGTCAGGATCGTACGCGAGCCTTCCTCAAGTCCATAATCGAGGCCGGCCGCCTGTAATTTCTGGACGTTGCTGGTTGTTTGCTTTACATTTCAACCGGGTTGTTGTCGCACCCACGCCCGGTCGCATCATGAGTACGGGTTCTGGGGAGCGGAGTCGGAAGAGGAACGCCACCTCGCGGGCTACACCCTCACCGCGCCTATCGGCATCCGCGCCCGATCTCTCTCGGCATAGTCGTAGCAACCCTCGCGCACCCCTTGCGTAGGGTGGAGGGGTATGGGCGCCACTTTCCCCTTGACGATGCCGCGTTTCGTGGTGATCGATGTCGAGACCAGTGGCCTGTCCGCGCGCCGTGATCGCATTCTGCAAGTAGCTGCCGTCGAACTCGACTCGACCGGTGCCGTGGTCAAGGAATGGTCGAGCTTCGTGCGGCCCCGCTTCGGTCGCGTCGGACCAACCCATGTCCACGGCCTTACCGCGGCGTCCCTCCGGTCGGCACCAGCGTTCCGGGTCGTTGCACCAGAGCTGGCCCGACAACTTGAGGGTGCCGTCGTGGTCGGGCACAACATCGACTTCGACTGGGCGTTTGTTCGCCGGTCCCTGAAACGGTCACGGGTGTCCTTGGCCCCCACGCCGCGGCTCTGCACACTCGACCTGTCTCGATCGCTCGATCCTGATCGGTTGATGCGCCACAAGTTGGCCGACATCTGTAGTCGCCTCGACGTACCCCTCGACAACGCGCACGACGCGCTGGCCGACGCCCGCGCCACGGCAGAGGTACTTCACCATCTGCTTCGCAGCGCCCAGCTCGACAGCACCACGCTCGTTTCGCACCGGGCCTATCGTTCAACGACCAACCCCGGGCGTCCCCGCCGAAAGAAGCGTTGGTGGCGCCGGTTCAAACGTCAGCGGTAGCGGGCCAGGACGCGTGCCGCTGCTCGTTGGCCAAGGTCAGCCCACTTTGTTGGCGTGAGAACCGTTGCGTTATCGGCCAGGCGAAGCAATAACCGCTCGAGCCACGGTTCACCCGACACCAACAGGTCGACCTCGGCCGATCCGTCGGGCTGCCGACGTTCGGCCTGCACCGGATACCGCGACGCGATCCACAGCCCCGCCGGTTGCACCAGTAACGTCACCGGCGTCATTCCCACCGACGAGGCGAACCACAGGGCGTCGGGTTGCGACACATCACGATGCTCGAAATGGCGACCCTGCGGCAGGCACGCCTCGATGCGGTCGATACGGAAGCGACGCTCCTCCCCCGACAGCGAATCATCGGCAATCACATACCAGTCACCCTGACTGGCAAAGACCGCGTGCGGCGCCAACACCCGCTCGGTCCTTTCGTCCCGCCGAGCCGTGTAGTACGTGACGGCCAGATACTCCCGCTGTTCCGTGGCGGCACGCACTGTGTCAAGGAAAGGTGGACGCTCCAGATCGATGGCGACATTGGGTGCCGCGCCCAACGTCTTTTCCAGCTTGCCCAACGCACGATCGAGCGGTCCGCCCGGCTCGGCGCCAGGCATCGCCATAGCCGCCCGCCCGGCCGCAAGCAGAGAGAACCCCTCCGCTGATGAGAGTCGCAGCGGGCGGGTGAATAAGCGGGGGACCCCCATGTGGATGACGCCGTCTTCGATGAACAGGTCGATCATCTCGTCGACATAGGGCGGCAGACCGCACAGCGACGCCTTCTCGAGGTCGGCGATGAGTTGCTTCTCACCCACGCCGAACCGGCTCGCGGTTTCGGCCACCGATGCCTCGCCGCGTTCCATCAACCAGGGCAGCATCACCAGTAGCCGACGCAGACGGTCAGCCGTAGCCTGTGGCCCACTCACGCCGCACCGGCCATATGTTGGAGCCACGCCACAATTTCGGCGCGTACCTCCGGTGGGCTCAAGACTTCGGCGTGATCGCCCAGTCCGAACAGCCAGCTGCGGAATGCGCTCACGTTGGCGCATGGCACGCGCACCACGATCGATCCGTCGGTCCGACGTTCATCAACATTGCCAGCGCCGACCTCGTTCTCAACCCGTTGAGCACGCAACGAACCCACCAGCACCATGGCGCTGGTACCGGTCGCTTCCCCGATTGCTTTCGGGTCGTCCATCACCGCAGTTGCGGGGTCGAATCCGTCAGGCACGGTGAAGCTGGCGCCGTCCCCAACTTCCACGTCGCTTTCGATGCGGTCGACGCGAAACGTGCGACGTTCACCCGAGGCGTGCTCCAACCCGACGACATACCAGAAGCCCTCGCGGGACAAAAGCCCCCACGGATCGAGCTGTCGCTGTTTGCCGCGATACCAAAACGTGGTGGTGGCCCGCGAAAGATGAGCGTCGAATAGCGGCGCCAACGCCGGAAGCGACGGGAGGGCCGCGGTGACATCGGTGGCCTCAAACGAACCGTCAGGGCCGCCGATCTTGAGCAGCGCATCGTCCCCCCAGTCGACGCCGAGGCGAACGGCTGCGACCGCGAGTTGCAGGGCGCGTTTCTCGTCCTCGGTTAGCCCAAGATCACCCAGCTCGTAGGCGTTGCGGTCGATCCAATAGCCGGTGGCGCCGTTGGAGAGCATGGTTTGCTGCAACGGAATGCCCTGGCTGCGCAGCACGACCTTGTCCCGCTCGAACGCGCCGCGACGGGCCGCCATTTCAGTGGGGTACTGCCCCGGCATGTGATGGAAGATCCGGTCGAGAGACAACGGCACCTTGGTCTCCAACAGCACCGCCAGCAGATTCGTAAGGCGTTCGAGCGGATCAGCCATCAGTTCGTCCGCAGGTTGTCGGGCAAATGTTCCACACCGGAAAGGCGAGTAAGGCTGAAGATGAAATGGTCGTGCACCGGCAGTGCCTCCACCCGGCAGATCGACGCGTGGCCGAGGCGGAAGCGATCCCACTCCCAGGGTACCGGCGTGAGCCCGAGCAGGTGCGAGATGGCAACCGTGTTGGTGCCACCATGGGCCACCCAGACGAGGGTGCGGCCCGGTGCATCGATATCCCACAGGGGAAACTCGCTGGCGACCCGGCGAATGCCGTGCGACGCCAACCAACCGGTGAGTCCCTCATGGATGCGAACGGTGAACTCGCGCATCGTCTCACCGCCGGCCACACCATTCCAGCGCTCGTGGGGAAGCACGAGCCGCTCAGCTCCGTAGGCATCGGCTGCGACATTGGCGGGCTCGCCGTGCCAGTCGGGCTCACGGCATTCCTCCAGCCAATCGACGATCACCGGTTCACGCCCGATGATCTTGGCCAACGGAGCGGCCGTCTGCCGGGCCCGCAGCAGGGGCGACACGTAGAACTCGTCGATGTGCTCATCACCCATTGCCTTGCCGAGCAATTCGGCTTGGGTGAACCCGTTGTCGTTCAACGTGGGGTCAACGACGCAGAGATCGTCCTTTACCCACTCCGGTTGACCATGACGAAGCAGCACGATTTGCACGCACAGACGGTAGCGCCAACACCTACGCTGCGGCGATGCGATGGACGCCAGCGGCCTGAGCGCTACGGTCTAGGCCCATGACGGGCGGCCCGAAACCTCAACTTCTTGCAGCAATCGATGTGGGGACCAACTCGTTCCACCTGGTCATTGCGCGCGTTGCGTCGTCGGGCCGTATCGAAGTCATCACCCGCGAACGCGAAATGGTGCGGCTCGGCAAGGGTGCCGGCGAGATGAAAGAGCTCGATGATGACGCCATGGACCGCGGCATTGGCGCCCTTCGCCGCATGAAGCTCCTGGCCGACGGAGCCGGTGCGCCGGTGCGCGCCGTCGCCACCAGCGCAGTGCGGGAAGCCACCAACGCCAGCACGTTCGTTTCGCGTGCCAGAGACGAAGCGGGTGTCGACGTTGAGGTCGTGTCGGGCGTGGAGGAAGCCAGACTCATTCACCTCGGCGTGTTGCAGGCCCTCCCCGTCTTTGATCGAAAGCTCCTGCTGTGCGACATCGGCGGCGGTTCCACCGAACTGTTGCTCGGCCACAAGGGTGAGGTGATCGACGCCCGCAGTTTCAAGATCGGCG
Organism: Actinomycetes bacterium; assembly: GCA_031360915.1. GTDB lineage: Bacteria > Actinomycetota > Acidimicrobiia > Acidimicrobiales > Ilumatobacteraceae > JANMCE01. The sequence continues at coordinate 6,288 of JANMCE010000202.1, forward strand.
CCGTCCGCCTAACCGATCGCTTCTTCGCCGATGGCCGTATCCGTGGTGGCGAAAAGAAGGCGTGTCGTGCGTGGGTGCGGTCGGCCATCGCCCCGTTCCAGCAGCCGGTCGAGCGAGCCGGTTTCGAAGTGGCGATCGCCTCGTCGGGGTCGGCCGAGACCGTGGCGCGACTCTCGCAGGGTCTGCGCGGCCAGAAACCGTTGCGGACCTACAACGGATTCGAAATTACCGCTGACGAGATCCACGATGTGTGCTCTCTCCTGGCGGACACCCGGCCGGAAGATCGCGCCGGTCTTGAGGGCATGGACCCCAAGCGCGCCGACATTTCCCTGGCGGGCGCCCTCATCCTCGACGAGGTGGTGAACGCCTTCGGCATTCGCAAGCTGGTCATCTCGGACTTCGCGCTTCGAGAAGGCATTCTGCTCGACACCGTGTCACGCATCGACGGCGATGAACTCCACCACCTGCGCGATATTTCGCGACGTGGCGTGCGCCGACTGTTGGAGGAGTGCGACGATGAACCCGCGCACGCCCAACAGGTTGCCCGCCTGGCCACGGCCCTGTTTGATGCCACCCAAGTCCTCCACGGGCTGCCCGTCGATTGCCGTGAGTACCTCGAAGCCGGCGCGCTGCTGGCCAACGTCGGGCTTTTCATCTCACACTCGAAGCATCATCTACACAGTTACTACATGATCCGGAACTCCGACGCGCTGGCCGGGCTCACCGATGCCGAGATCGACATCATCGCCCTCGTCGCCCGCTATCACCGCAAAGGATTCCCCAAGAACGACCATGCCGAATTCGCCCGCCTGCGCGACGATCTGAAGGACACCGTTCGCACCCTGGCCGGTATCTTGCGAATAGCCATCGGCCTTGATCGCCGCCACGACGGGCGGGTTACCGGTGTGCGAGTCGAGCGAACGGCAGACGGTCTGAAGATCGTGCCGGAGGCGCCGCCGGCCACGGATCTCAGCCTTGAGTTGTATGCTGCCGACGAACGAAGCGCTCTCTTGGCAGATGTGTTGGGGACAGCGGTCATCCTTTCGGCTGATTGAACCGAAAACCTCGGCCCCTGCCATGCAACTTGTCGGGGGTTGGTCCTACGGTGGACGGGGTCCGACCTACACGGGTCGCGTTGTCGGAGGAATGTCGTGGAACATCTCAGGGTGGTCAGTCGCCGTCGCGCGGCCATCGTTCTCGTCGCGGTTATCGGTGTCGCCGGATGCAGCAACTCGAAGGCAGCGGCACCTCCAGCGACGACGGTTGCCGGCACCACGACAGCCGCCACCACTACGGCAGCGCCAGCGACCAGCGTAACGACGCTCACAGCATCCGGGATCGCAGCTGCCTTTCCGGTCGGGCCCGCTGGCGACGCGTTCTATACGCCACCCGCCGGGGATACGAGGAAGCCCGGAACGCTGATCTGGTGGCGCGAGTTCACCGCGCCGAGCGGCACGGTTGGACGCACCATCCTGTATTGGTCGCTGTCAGCCACCGGACGACCGATTCCTGTCTCGGGTGTCGTCCTCGCGCCAGCCAACGGCACGGCCGCGGCACCAAACGTCATCGCCTGGGCCCACGGCACGGCCGGCATGGGTGACCAGTGCGCACCCTCGAAAGCATTCGCCGTTGGCACCGCGCCCGAGCTGGCGTTCGCGCCACTCGTCACCCAAACCAACGCCGTGTTCGTCGCTACCGACTACGAGGGCCTAGGAACCGCCGGTGACCCCGCTTACCTCGTTGGTCGAAGCGAGGGCCAGGGTGTGCTCGATGCGGCGCGGGCGGTGCAGCAACTCAACGTGGGGGCGACGTCAGCGTCGCCGATTCTGTTGTGGGGTCATTCGCAGGGTGGCGGCGCGGCGGCATGGGCTGCCGAACTGGCGCCGAAGTATGCCCCCGAACTCAAGATCGTTGGCGCCATGGTCGGCGCTCCGGCTGGCGAGCTGACGTTTGGCAATCTGTCGAAGGCAACCGACGGCTCACAGATTGGATACGCACTGGCGGCAATTGCTGGGCTCAAGGCGGCGTACCCCGAACTCAACGTCGACGACGTACTCAACGCCAAGGGCCAGGAACTGTTGGCCAAAGTGGTTGCCACGTGCAATGCGGCTCCGGTCGTGGCTGGCGTCAGCGGGGCTGACCTGGTCACCGCAGGCTCGGCCACCGCACCCGGGTGGGCCAACCGCATCGCCGAGAACAACCCGGCGCAGGTGGCCACATCCATTCCGCTGTTTCTCTACCAAGGAGACGCCGACACGACCGTTCCGGTCGAAGTCAGCGCGGCGATGCAGACCAAGTACTGCAGGCTCGGCGTCATTTCCCAGCGCAAGGTGTACCCAGGAAAGGGTCACGTCGATGTCATCCCGGCCGCACTCACCGACCTCCTAGCCTTCGCCACGGCCCGATGGTCCGGTGCACCACCCACCAACTCCTGCCCCTAGTCGGTTGCTGGGCAGTCGCTTTGGGTTCGGTCGATAGCGGGGAACTCTGTCACAGCCCGCTGTCAGTATCGATGTATGCCCACTGCTAGAGAGCAGGGCAGCCACCAATTCTATTTGAGTCCATCAGGGTGAACGTACAGTCTGAGCTCACCAGCCAATCCGGGCGAATGTGAACTGTGACTTGTCATTAACCCTGATGACCCAAAACAAAAAGATCCCAGCCCAGACCCTGAGCTGCCGTCATTGCCTATGACGACGTCACCGGCTCGATTGGTGGCGTGGCCTATGTCGCTCCCACCAATTCACCCACGTGCGCGTCAGTGTGGTGCTCGGCCCGTTGCCAGCCACCGGTTCTCGCACCCGTGGCCCGCAAGCCACCTGCCCTGAGCTAAACGCCGGTTCGTTCGAAGGCCACCAACACTGCGGCAGCTGCGGTGGTGTTGGTGACTTCATCGATTAGGATGGCGCGGCCGCCATCGCGATGATCCACGTAGCGGTCAACCACGATGGGCTCGGTGAGCGTGAGACGCACTCGTCCGATGTCATTGAGGCCGAGCCCATTTGTGGCAACTTCATCAAGCGTGGTGACATCGAATTGATGCACGACGCCGGCCACGGTGGCCCGCACCTGACGCCCGCCCTGCTTAAGGAACCAACGGCTGCCGAGCTCGAGCGGCCGGTCAATCATCCAGCACAGATCGACCACCACATCGGTGACCGCGGACGGTTGCAACGCTGCGTCGCTCACGACGATGACGTCACCGCGGCTGATGTCGAGCGTGGTCGCCAACTGCACCGAGATCGCCTCACCGGCATGCGCTTCGTGAATGGGCACGCCACCGCGGTCAAGGCCCGACACGGTGGTGGTGTGACCGGCCGGTAGCACCGTGACCTCATCACCCACGCGCAGCGTGCCGCCGGACAGTCGACCGGCGTACCCGCGATAGTCAGGGTGTTCACGAGAGTTCGGGCGGATTACCCACTGCACCTCAAGGCGCGAACCAACGACGTCGCGCTCGCCGACCGGAAAAGTTTCGAGCAGTTCAAGCAAGGTTGGTCCGTCGTACCACGGTGACTGGGTAGAACGTTCCACCACGTTGTCGCCATGCAAAGCGGAGACCGGTATGAGAGTGACCGGAACCGGTTGCGGCAGAGCTTCCACGAACCCGAGGAACTCTTTGGACACGGCCTTGAACTCGGCTTCGTCCCAGTCGATGAGGTCCATCTTGTTGACGGCCACGATAATGCTCGACACGCCCAGCAGCGCCGCGATGAACGTGTGACGGCGGGTCTGCTCCACCATGCCGTGGCGGGCATCGAGCAGCACTATCGCCACGTCGGCCACCGACGCGCCGGTCACCATATTGCGGGTGTATTGCGCATGCCCGGGTGTGTCGGCCACCACGAAGCTGCGGGCCGGTGTGGCGAAATAGCGGTAGGCCACATCGATGGTAATTCCCTGCTCGCGCTCGGCCCGTAGGCCGTCGGTAAGCAGCGCGAGGTTGACGCTGCCATCGCCATAACGACGGCTGGCCTTGGTGACGGCCGACAGCTGGTCTTCAAAGACCGACTTGGTGTCGTGCAAAAGCCGACCGATCAGCGTCGACTTGCCGTCGTCAACCGAACCGGCCGTAGCGATTCGAAGTTGTGCGATCTCAGTCATCAGAAGTAGCCCTCTTTCTTTCGGTCCTCCATGGCGGAATCACTGACGGTGTCGTCGGCCCGGGTGGCGCCGCGCTCGGTGATTCGAGAGGCAGCAACGTCCGCGATGATGTCGTCGATGCTGGTGGCGTCCGAGAGCACCGCGCCGGTGCAGCTCATGTCGCCAACCGTGCGATACCGAACCGTTTCCACGCGGGTCATTTCGTGCGGCTCAGCCGCGACCGGACCGCCAATGCCAAGCAACATGCCGTCACGTTTCACGACCGAGCGTTGGTGGGAGAAGTAGATCGACGGCAGTGTGATGCCCTCGGCCGCGAGATAACGCCAGATGTCGAGCTCGGTCCAGTTGCTGAGCGGGAACGCGCGCAGGTGTTCACCCTTGCGGATGCGGGCGTTGAGCATGTTCCACGGTTCGGGCCGCTGATTGCGCGGGTCCCACTGGCCGTGGTGATCACGAAACGACAAGATGCGTTCCTTCGCTCGCGCCTTGTCCTCGTCTCGACGACCCCCACCGAAGGCTGCGTCGAAACGGTGCTCGGCAATGGCATCGAGCAGCGTCACCGACTGCAGCCGGTTACGACTCGCCCGAGGGCCAGCTTCTTCAACTGCTCGGCCGGTGTCGATCGACTGTTGCACGCTGGCCACGAGCAGTTCGACACCGAGTCGTGCAACCTCTCGATCACGATAGTCAATCACCTCGGGGAAGTTGTGACCGGTGTCGACATGCATAACCGGAAACGGAAGCCGAGCCGGAGCAAAGGCCTTGACGGCGGTGTGCAATAGGACAGCAGAGTCCTTGCCACCGGAGAACAGCAGCACCGGTGTGGCGCACTCGGCGGTGACCTCGCGGATGATGGTGATGGCCTCGTCTTCAAGACCACGAACGAGACTGGCGACGCTCATACGTGCAACCCGCATTCAACCTTGGCTTGACCGGACCAGCGGCCCGCCCGACGATCCTCACCCGGTGACACCGGCCGCGTGCAGGGCCAGCACCCGATAGAGAAGTACCCGCGTTCGACCAGCGGATTGCGCGGCAGATCCTCCAACTGCTCATAGAGCGCCATCTGCTCGTCGGTCATGGTCGCGAGAGGGTTGATCTTGACCAGCTGCCGGCCAAGGTCGTAGCTGACGATCGGCGCGTTGGCACGAGTGGGTGCATCGACCCGACGCACACCGGTGATCCAGGCAGCCTTGCCGGCGAGCGCACGCTGCAGTGGCTCGACCTTGCGAATCTGGCAGCAGCCCTCCACATCGGTCTGCCAAAGATTGTCGGGCACCACCTCGGGCTGAGGATGCACGACACGAATGTTGAGTTTGTAGCGACGGATGAGTTCGTCGGCGAACCACTTCGTTTCGGCGAACAGGTACTGCGTGTCGAGCAGCACGATGTCAGCCTGTGGCGCGACACGAGCAACGACATCGACAAGCACGGCATCTTCAAAGCTGGCGGTGAACACCAGGCCGTCACCGAAGGTATCGAACGCCCATTGCACGATTTCGCGCGGGTGGGCTGATTCAAGTGAGGCGTTGACGCGGGCGAGTTCCGCGAGGTCGGGTGGCATGGTTCTCCTTACAGAAAGCGCAGCAGCTTGAGGCCGGTGGCGACCAGCACCGTGGCCAGGGCGGGACGAACGACGTGATCGGGGGCCCGGGACGACACCTGGCTACCCAGCCAGACGCCCGGGAAGGCACCGATGAGCAGGGCGCCAACAACGGCGAGCTGCACTTGGCCGAACAGCACGTGGCCGAGTGCAGCCGAGGCGACGAGCGGAATGGCCTGGGCCAGATCGGTGCCGACCAGTTCGGCCGTCGTGAGGCGCGGGTAGACCCACATCATCAGCACGAGCATCAGCGAGCCGGAGCCGACCGACGTGAGCCCGACGATAAGTCCACCGGCCAAGCCGATCGCCAGCGTCGGCCACGGGCGAATCAACGTCGGCAGCGTCGAGGCGATGCCGTGACGCCGACGGTAGACCATCCACATGCGCAGCGTCATGGCTGCTGCAGCCGTAACCAACGTGACGCCAAGCGCTATCTCGAGGGGGCGATGGGCGCGCTTGGCGCCGATCACGTCCAGTAGAACGGCGCCAGCGAACGCGGTGGGCACCGAGCCGAGCGCCAGCCATTTCACGATGTCCCGACGCACGGTGCGCTGCTTGGAGTGTACGGCGGCGCCGACGGGCTTGATGGCCAACGACACCACCAGGTCGCTCGAAATTGCCGCCAACGGGGACACATGGAAGATCAGAACCAGCATGGGCGTGAGCAGGGCGCCACCGCCCATACCGGTCAATCCGACCAGGAAACCGCCCAAAAGCCCACCTACGACGAGACCGCCATCAATGTGGAAGAACGCTTGGGCGAGGAGCACGCCTTCCGTTCTATCAAATCCCGACTAACTTGATCAACTTTATTGGGATTACTTCTTGTACAGCTTCAACGGAGCCCGATCGGCTCGAATGAGCCGAGCAGGATCTCCTGGCTCGGGCCACCCAACCAGTTGAGGGCCGAGGAGTAGATCGAGCGGAAGTCGATGTCGGCCCTGAGGTCGCCGTCGTCGAGGTTGACCAGATCGGTCTGGCCGATCACGCCACCCTTCACCATCGGGCCGACCAGGAATTCCACACTGGCCTTGCCGTGATCGGTGCCGCTTCCGTTCTCCGCGGCCCGTCGCCCGAACTCCGACGTGGTCATCACGAGCGCGTGATCGGCCATGCCGGCAGCCGTCAGCCGGTCGTTGAAGTGCTGCAATCCGGTGGCCAGGTCACCCAGGAGTCTGGCCTGGGTCTCCAGCTGATTGGCGTGGGTGTCGAAGCCGCCCGTGTTGATGTGGATCACGCGCGCCGACGTCTTGGCGATAATCATCTCTGCCGCAAGCGCGAGTGACTTGGCGATGTTGCCTTCCTCGGCCGCCGCGTCCTGGTTGGCAGCGGCTTCCACCTTCAGCTTCTGGAACACACCGACTGCATCAACTGCGGCGCTGGCGTTCGGACCGCCGATGAGCTTCCAACCATCGATCAGACCCGAACCCGATGTCGCCTTGATCTTGAATGTGTCGGGCGAGATCACGACCGTGGCGCGGCTGTCGACGCCGCGCAATGCTGGCACGCCCGAACCGAGCGCAACGGCTCGGAGCGGATCGTTGGCGGTGCCTCCGGTGACATCGAGGTAGCGGCCGAGCCAACCGGTCTGGGAAACCTTGCCGGGGGTGGCCGACCACCAGTTGTCGAGCGAGAGGAAGTGGCTACGACTCGGCGCGGGGTACCCGACCGAAGCCAGTGCCGCAACATGTCCAGCATCCAGTAGGCCTTGCAACGGCGCGAACGAAGGATGGAGGCCGTAGTCGGACACGCCGGGGAACTTCACCAGTTTGTCGTCCGGGATGCCCAGTGTGGGACGCAGGTCGTGGTAGCGACCGGTGACCGGAATGAGGGTGTTGATGCCGTCATTGCCACCGCTGAGCTGCACCACCACCAACACCCGATCCGTAGCTTTCGGCGCAGCGGTGGCCACAGTCTGGACCGGTTCGAGCGTAGAGTTCGTCGCGGTCGTCGGGGCCGCCGTGGTTGACGCAGCCGATGTGGCTGCAGCCGTGGTGGACCCGGCCGACGAGGACGAAGGTCCGGCAGCCTCCGTGCGACCCTTGCAGGCGGTGAGCCCAGCGCCGACGGCAGCCGATGCCGACCAGGCGAGGAAGTTCCGACGGGACATGGTCATGTTCAGGCCTCCACAAATTCGGGGGTAACGAGGGCAAGGGCAAGTCGGACAAAGGCGTCCTTGGCAACAGCAAGGCCGGTGATGCTCTGCGCCGAGAAGTCGGTCGGCAGACCGAGCGCCCGCGAAAGGGTGGGCCAGTCACCGGCTTTGGCTGCAGCCAAAGCCGGTGACGTGGGCGGTGTGGCCGAGGCAATGACCGTGGCCAGATTCAGACGGCCGATCATGGTGCCCGACGAGTACCAAGCCTGCCCACCGGGCCAGCCGGCAACGTTGGGCGGATCGAACGGCACCTGGCCGGCAGCCCGTAAACCGTTGAGCCGCATATCGGGCTTCAGCTGCGCGCCGGTGGCCCGCTGTGCCATCACCAGCCAGGGGGTGGGCCCAAGCACAATGGGGCCGCCATCCACGTCGGCTCGGTGCAGGTCGATGAGCGCGAGCACAAGCGCTCGAGTATTGAACCCACTCGCACGAAACCCGTCGGCCAGCTTGGTGATGACGCCAACATCGAGGCCGGGACCGAGGGAGGCTCGACTGAGCTTGCCCGCAATGAACAGAGCGCATGCCGGTTGCTGCATGACGGCCGCAATCACGGTATCGACATCGTGCACACCGGGCACGCCGAGCAGCGTTTGTGGGGAGTCGTCGTGCTTGGGGATTGCGAGTTTTGCCGGCTCTCCGTAGCGCTTGCTGGCCCATCCGGTGAGCGCGGTGGCGGCCGCTTTCACGTCGGCCTCCGTGAAATTTCCGACGCCGAGCGCGAAGAGTTCCATCAGCTCCCGTCCGTAGTTTTCGTTCGGCTTCCCCTTCACCGAGTCACGTCCGTCGAGGTAATACAGCATGGCATTGTCGACGGTGATGGCCTTGTAAAGCTCGGCCAGCGAGCCGAGGCCGAGCGTCCACAGCAGCTTGATCTGAGTGGCCATCGACTCACCGTCTTTGACCTTGGCGATACCCGACACGAGCACGCCGTGCCAGAACCAGGCAATACGCTCCCCCATTGAACCGCCGGCCACCATCCGGTCGAGCCAGACATCGATGACGGCGCGCTGCCGGTTCTTGTTTTCGCCCACTTCGAACGCAATATCCTTGCCCTCGAACGGGTCCGGCGAGGGAGCCGCCGAAGTGCTCATGAGTCGCTGTATTTCGGCGTCGAGGCCGCGGCCGATGGCTGCGTTCAGTTCACCGGCTTGCAGGCCGAAACCGAAGCGTCGGTGGAGTCGGGCTATGCGTGCTCGTTCGTCCATGTGAGTAGTAAACCCACCGAATTATGAACAGACTGTGATGGAAGGCTTACGGACTGGCTGCTGCCTGCGCCGCGGCGGCCGTGGTAGCCGTTGCCGCCTTGGTCGACGTTGGCGGCGTCGTGGTTGATGCCGGCTTGGGCGGAGGTCCCGTGGTCGGCGACACCGTGACCGGCACAGCCGTCGTCGGAACAGCAACCGGCTTCACGGTGGTGGCCGTCGGCAACGTGATAGTGGGCGTGGCGGGCTTCGTCGTGGTGGTGCCCGCCACGTTGGTCGTCGGCGTGATCGTGGTGGTCGTGGTGGTGACGACGGTGGTATCGGTGGGGTCTCGCTCGTCGGCTGGCGGCTTCTGATCGCCATAAATCTCGGGTTGCTTGCGGCCGTCGAACACAAACACCTGATCACCAGTGTGCAACAGGTCGGGCAGATACTGCGCTATGTGCATCGGCACCCGAACACAGCCGTGGGACGCGGGATTCTTCGGAACATCGGGATAGCCGTGGATGGCAATCCCAGCGTTGAACGAGATCGGGTTGAACACCCGGCCGAGAGGAATGTCGACCCAGTTCGAGCGCTTGAGATACACCTTGAAGATGCCACCTGGTGTTGACGATGTGCCACAAAACCGCGGGTTCTTCTCGCCGGGCGGCACGGTGGTGGTGGTGGCACCGGGCCATGCGGCAACGTTCTTGTATTCGGCGCACCATGGTTGGCCGTCGCCGCTTGAAATGTGGGTGATGAGCCGCAGCTCCCGATCGACATAGAGCGCCATGGTCTGTGTGGCCAGGAAGACTTCGGCATGGGTGGGTGATGCGTCGGGCCGGAAACTGGGCAGGCCGAGCGGGTCCTGCATACGGGTCCACAGCTCGGGCGTGACCTTGCCGGTAACGTTTTTGCCGCTGAGATTCATAATGAGCGACTGGTACGCCCACACCGCCATCTCGGTGTTCGCGCCGTAGATGCCATCGACCGCACCGACGTCGAAATGCAGATCGTTCAGTCGCTGCTGCACCACCTTCACGTCTTCGGCCGCAGCCAGACCTTTTTCCAGTGTGCGCGAAATACTGGTCTTGGGCAGCGTGGTGCTGGTCTCGACGACGGTAATTGGAGCTGTCTCCACCGCCGACGGGTCGGTAACGACCTCGACTCCGGCGGCTGGCGGCAGATCAGATGAAGCCGCGGCCGGCGAGGCGGTAGATGTATTGGGTGAACAGGCCGCCAATACGAGCAACGCGATACACGCGCCAAAGCGCGCTGCATTCGAGAGGGAGCGAGGTCGGGGCCGCATTACGAGGTAGAGGATACCGAACGCGACGCGCGAAATGAATATTGGATGGACACCAGCGTGTTATGCCTTAACCGGTTGGATGTCACGGAGTTGACGTCGCAGTTGGAACATTTCGCGCAGAAGCTTCACGATGACGGAAGGCGACGACAGGGTGGAGACCCCGCGGGTGCGAGGAAAGTAGTCGACCCCGAACTGCACGACCCGATAGCCGTAACGCTGGGCACGGATGACCAGCTCGGCATCGATAAAGCTGCCTTCGCTCTCAAGCTTCACATGGTCGAAGATGCGCTTGCGCACGAGCTTGAACGCGAAGTTGACGTCGCGCATCTTCACACCGAAGAGCACCTTGACCAGCGTGTTGTAGAAGAACGAGTAGACGACCCGCACGTAGCCTTCGCCGGTGCGGTCAAAACGGTAGGTGGACACGATATCGGCTTCGTAGTGACGCATGACCCGGCAAGCCTTTTGCAGTTCGTCCATGTCGAAGGGTAGATCGGCATCCGAGTACAGAATGAGATCGCCACGGCTCTCGGCAAAGCCGGTCTTGAGGGAGCCACCCAACTTGCGATTGACCGGGTGGTGGACGACACGCACGCGTCGGTCGGTGGCGGCCAATTCATCGGCGATACGCCCGGTGGCATCGGTAGACGCGTCGTTCACGATGAGCAGTTCATAGTCACCGATTTCGCCCTGCGCAAGCAAGATGTCGCATGCTTCGCGGCCAGCCCCGAGGGCGCGGTGAAGGTACTCCTCCTCGTTCCACATGGGGTAGAAAACGGTGAGCAACTTGAAGGGGGGCTCGGACGGCGCAACCGGGTCCATTCCGTAAGGGTATCGGAGCGCCTCCGAAATGTGGGGGCGAGTGCCAAAGAAGTCGCCGACCCGCACAGTAGTGTTCACTCGCCATGGACGTCCCACCGCCACTTACGGCCGATCCCGTACCGGAGGCCGGCCCGGTCGATGAGATAACGACAGTGGCCCCCAAACCGCCCAGGGCGAGCATCATCCTTGTGGTGGTGGGCTGGCTTGGTGTGTTGACCGGCCTCGGCCTGACGACGGCCGCCGCCCAGATCGTGGATCACCCCACCATCCAGGGACGCTTCCTGCCGCTCTTTTGGGTTGGCCCCGTTCTGACGGTGTTCGCTGCCGTTCGGAAACGGCCGAACGTGGTTGCCCTCAGTGCCCTCAGTACCCTCGTGTTGGCCATCGGCGCAGCCATCGATTTCGGTCACCGCCACCCGATCGCCGGTCGATACGAGTTCTGGCTGGCCGCCTCAGCGATGCTGGTCACCCTCGCCGGTTGGCTGAGCTTGCGTTCCGAAAAAGCCTGATCGGTAGCCACAAGCGCGGCTGTTAGCGATGCAGTTCTGGGCTTGTCTGGAACATGCGGGTACGCACGGTGAAGACCGAGTCACCCGACAACACGCCGCTGCGAGCGAACAGTCGGCCGTTGGCCCAGTTCGACAGACCGAGTTCGGGGCGCAGCAGGGCGAACTGGCCGTCGACCCAGCGGGTGAAGCCGTTGCCGACGAAGGGCGCGTCGATCCGGTCGTAGAATGTCTGCTGTTCGGCCGGGTCGTCGGAGATAAGACTGGCGACAAGCCGTGGGCTGTGAGCGTTGAACAGCGCCACCGCTTCGTCCACGCTTTCAACAACGACGAGGGTGAGTTCGGGGCTGCCTTCCCACTCCCACTCATGACCCAACATGTCGTCTGCCAGCAGCTCGGCCTGGTTCTCCATCACACCGCCTTCGGCTCGCTCGATGGTGACCTTGCGCTCAAACCAGGCGTCCGGCACAAACGATCGAGCTGATAGTTGCACATGCAACTTCGTGGCAGAGTTACGGAGTTGGCCCGCCTGCTCGATGGCAGCAAGGAACCGTGGCACAAGATCGTGAGCACGGGAACGGAGTATGCAACAGACATTCAGGGTATTGCACACCTTGCGATCGAGCGAGTGTCGGACGGCAGCGGCGAACACGTTCGCATCGACGGCAACGCCCGTGACCATCCATCCGCCGCCCGTGCCGTGGAGGCTCACCGGGATGCCCGCCTGCCGGGCCACCGCGCCCAACTGTTCTACGGCCTGACCCGACCCACGTGCGACCGCCAGGGCGACGAGGGGGTTGGAGAACAAAGCCCAGCCACCGGCACGAGACGGTGTGTCGAGCAGCTGTACGCAACCGACCGGCAGGCCAGCTGCCACGAGCGCTGGCCGTAGGGCATACTCCACCATGGCTCGAGCCGTGCCCAGCGCGTCACGACCGATGCGGAAGACCACGACGTTGCCACTACGCAACACGCCCGCTGCATCGGCGAACACGTTGGGCCGCCCTTCGAACACGAACCCGATCACACCGAGTCCGGCCTTGCATTGCTCGATACGCCAACCATCATGCTCGACCGTTTCTACCATCTGACCACGCAGCGGAGCGGTGTCACGCCAGCCCCTAAGGCCGGCAACCATTCCCGCGCGCATCGACGGACTGACCTCAAGCCGTGTGGTGCTACGTCCGGCCTGGCGGGCAACGTCGACATCAGCCGCGTTGGCCGCGAGGATCGACGCGAACGAATCGTCATCCTCGAGACGGGCGGCGAATTGGTCGTAGAACGCCGTGATCTGGTCGTCGCCGGCATCGTTGAGCTGCAGGAACGCCTCGTGCGCAGACGAAACGGCCGCATCGACCAAAGCCTGATCGGCAGCTGGCACGTGCAAGAGGTCACCCGTGGTCTGCACCACGACCAGCCGATCACCAGGACCGAACGCCGCGGCCAATTCATTGCTGACGCGGGTGACCCGATTGCCTCCGAACACGATCGCAATACCGGGCGTCAGCGCGTTCAGTGTGCCGAGATGTTCTGTCATCCGCTCAGTTTGGCCGCCACGACATGATCGCGCCGTTCAATCAGCCCGCGAGGGCCGGCGATGCGTGCTTGGCCCGACGGGCGACCAGGCGCTGGCCGAGTTTGCTCAGCCGCTCCATGTGCGCCAGCACCCGCGTGCGAGCCTCATCGGCCTCAGGTGTCAGACCCTCAAGCTTCTCGAGACCCCAGTGACGAATGATGACCGGTTGCAGGATCTGCTCGCAGAACAGACTCAGGTCGTAGATGCCAGCCTCCGCAATGCGGGCGGCGTGCTTGTTGAAGTCGGCGATGCCGGTACCCGGCATGGCGAAGTTGCGTACGACCTCATCGATAGCGATCACCAGCCGGGACGGGTTGAGTTCGATAGCCGCCGTCGTAAGGTCCCGGTAGAAGAGGAAGTGCATGTTCTCATCCGCGCCAACGCGGGCCATCACTTCGTAACCGATCGGGTCGCCGATGAGCTTGCCGGTGTTGCGGTGGGAGATGCGCGTAGCCAATTCCTGCAGGGTGACGTACACCATGCCTTCGATGGGTGACTCGGGCTGCGGCACCTCGCCCCCACTGACCTGGGCCATCCGAGAACGTTCAAGGAAGGTCGGGTCAATGGCGCGGCTGACGGTGAGGTAGTCACGGATCACGATGGCGTGGCGACCCTCTTCGGCGGTCCAGCGACGGGCCCACACACCGAATGCGTTCTCGGTACCGAACATGCGCTCGATGTCACGGAAGTAGTACGGGAGGTTGTCCTCAGTGAGCAGATTGAGCAGCAGGGCACTGCGCACCGCAGGCGTGAGGATGGCACCGCCAACGTCGGTCTGATCCTCGCTCCATAGCTCGCCGGCCTCGAAGTCGCGGGCACGGTGATATGGGATCAACTCGTGGGGAAACCATTCCTTGGTGGTCGCGAGATGGCGATTGAGCAGCTTCTCGGCCACCGGCTCGAGTTCGACCAGGAATGCGTCGTTGTTCATGAGAAAACAGCCTACCGACCAGTAGGTAGGCAAGCAACGTTCACTCGCTTGGGATGTGGCATCGGCCGACACGTAAGAGTTTCCTGTGAACTGACTCGCACCCACCCCAACATCGTGGGGTGTCTCGTAGGGTGCTTTCTTAACTACGCCTTGGCCGGCGGCCGATAGCAGGCAGCCAACATCAGCACTGCAGGAATGATGCCGACACCCAGGGTCAACCACATCGGCGTCCAACCCTGCCAGTTGATCTTCAGCACGTGATCAAGCGAGTACTTGCCGGCACCTATCGTTCCGACGGCGAAGGCCACGATGCCGAGGATGAAGACGTACTCCCATCCCTGATTCTTGTTGAAGATGAAGAAGCCGTTCTGCCGGTGAGCTACCACGTAAGCCACCACCATCAGGCCGATCATTGCGGCCGCGCTCAGCGGCATGAGCAGCCCGGCGGCGAACATCAGCCCGCCACCGATCTCGGTAAGAGCGGCGGTCCACGCCTGCACCAGCGGCGGCCTCATGCCGATCGAGCCAAACCATCCGGCAGTGTTCTTGATACCACCGCGGATCTTGTTCGCCCCATGCAACGCCATGGTCAATCCGAGTGCAAGACGCAGTACAAGTAACGCGAGATCAACACGAGCCATTGCCCGACGTTACTCAGGTGGACGAATAGTCGGCGAGACGGATCACCCGGTCGCACACCACCGCGGCCTCGTCGGGGTCATGAGTGACGTGGATCGCCGTCATTCCTAGCTGCTTCAGCAAACCGCGCACTTCACCCGCGAGCCGGTCGTGCAACGCACGGTCGAGCGCCGAGAACGGCTCATCGAGCAGCAGCAAACGCGGCTCAGGTGCCAGCGCCCGAGCGAGCGCGACCCGTTGGCTCTCCCCACCCGACAGCGTTGCAATCGATCGGCCTTCGTAGCCGGGAAGCCCGACGAGTTCCAGCAGCTCGGCCACGCGCTTCGCAATTGCGGGTTTGGAAGCGTGAGCCATCTTGAGCCCGAAGCCGACGTTGGCGGCAACGTCCATATGGGGAAACAGCTGCTGATCCTGGAACACGAAGCCGAAGCGACGGGCATGGGCGGGCACGTTGGCCAGATCCCCGCTGTCCCACCGCACCATGCCGTTTTCGATCGGCTGCAGCCCAGCGATCACGCGCAGCAGCGTGCTCTTGCCGCACCCGCTCGGGCCGAGCACGCCGACGATCTCGCTGTCGTTCACGCTGAGCGACACATCGTCAAGCACGACTCGCTCGCCGAACCGTACGCGAACTCGGTCGACTTCAAGCATCAACGCCCCACCTCAGCGAACAAGTCGGTATCCGGGTCAGCGGGTGATACACAACACGACTTTCTCGGCACCGCGGCTCGTTCATCACAAGGCGCGCTGGTTGAGCGCGTCCACCAGCACCATCACGATGGCCGTCACGACCGCAAGTATGACGGCCAGCGCGTAGGCCTGCTGGTTGTTGGCGACCCCTGGCTTTCCGAGAAGTTCCCCGATCAGTGTCGGCAACGTCGGGCTCCCACGCCGGATCAAGAACGACGTTGCCCCGAACTCGCCGAGCGAGATCGCAAACGCGAACGCCAGGCCGGTCAGCAGCGCTCGACGCAGCAGCGGCGCATCGATCGACCACCACGTCTGCGCCGGTGTCGCTCCCAGCATGGCCGCGGCATCACGCTGATGGGGGTCGATGGACCGCAGCACGGGCACCACCGACCTCACCACGAACGGCAGCCCGATCAACGCATGAGCGATCGGCACGATGACGGCCGACCCCCGCAGGTCGACCGGCGCCCGGTTGAACGTGATGAGCAGCCCAAAGCCCACGGTGACCGCGCTGGTGCCGAGCGGCAGCATGAGGCCGGCATCGAGCCAGCGGCTGACTCGACCATGACGGGCGATCACAACTCCGGCCATGGCACCGAGCACCGTTGCGACCAACGCCGCTATCAGCGCCGTGCGCAGCGACATGACGAGCGCGGCCCGTCCAATGGTGCCCACTGCCGACGACCATCGGCCCGCCCGCTGAACGAGAGCCACCATGGGCAGGCCGAACAGTGCAAGCGCCGTGAGCAGCACGGGCACCAGCACGACTGGCCGGGCCGGTTGACTGTGGTCGGCCAGCCGTTGACGAACGGCGGCATGAGCCTGGCTGCGGGACGACCACAGCAGCAGCCCACCGAGCACGACGAGCTGCATCAACGCCAAGGCGGCTGCGCTGCGCAGATCGAGCTGTTGCGCGGTGCGCTGGTAGATCTCCACCTCCAGCGTGCGGCGGCGCGGACCACCGAGCAACAGCACCACGCCAAACGACGTAAAGGTGAAGAGGAACACGATGCCTGCCGCGGCCAGCACCGACTGGCGCAGCAACGGGAGCGTTACATTGCGCCACACCTGCACCCGGCCCGCGCCAAGGGTTCGAGCCGCGTCGGCGAAGCGAGGGTCGAGCTTGCGCCAGAGCGGTGTGACGGTACGTACGACAACGGGGACGTTGAAGAAGACGTGCGCCAGCAGCACGCCGCGCACCGATTGTTCACCGTGCAGCAACGCGAGAAAGGCAGCGCCAACGACAACCGTGGGCAAGACGAACGGGACGATCAGCAGGCTTTCCACCAGTGCTCGTCCGCGGAACCGGTAGCAAGCCAATACAAACGCCAGTGGCAGGCCGAGCGCTACTGCGCACAGAGTGGACAATCCGGCTTGCCAGACGGTGAACCAGGCGACACGGCGCAAGGTTGCGTCGCGCAGAACGTCGCTGAGCCCGCCACCCGACAGACCGCGCGCCACGATGGCGGCAACCGGCCAGGCGAAGAACAGCAGAACAAACAACGCCGGCGCGACGCCAAGAAGCGTCAGCCGAGAACGGCGTCGTTCCACTGCTTGATCCACTTGTCACGGTTGGTTGCGATGTCTGATGGCGACACCACCAGCGGCGTCTTGGGCAGCACCGCGAACTTGGCCCAGGCGTCGGGTACCTTCACATCAGAGCGGGCAGGGAACACATACATCTGGCCGGGCATGTCGGCTTGGAACGTGTCGGTGAGCAGGAAGTCGATGAGCTTTTGCGCAGCCAGCGGATGCCTTGTGCCAGCGAGGATTCCGGCGAATTCCACCTGTCGAAAACAGCTCGATTCCATGACAGCGGTCGGCGCGGTGGTGGCCGCCGGATCGGTCACTTCACTGGGCGGTGACGAGCCGTAACTCACCACAATCGGTCGGGTGCCCTTGCCCGACGAGCCGGAGAAGTCGACCGTATAGGCGGTGGTCCAGCCATCAACGATCTTCACGCCGTTCGCCCGTAACTTCTTCCAGTAGTCGACGTATTTGTCCGGTCCGTACTTGGCCACGGTGGCCAGCAAGAACGCCAGTCCCGGCGACGACGTGGCTGCGCTCGGAGCGACGAACAGATCCTTGTACCTGGGGTCCGCCAGGTCATCGAGCGTGGTCGGTGCAGGCAGGTTCTTGGCCGCGAAATAGGCGGTGTCGGTGTTGATGCACACGTCGCCACGATCGACCGGAGTGGCCTCACCACCAGGCACGAGGTCGACGGCCGCCTTGTCGAGTTTCCCCAGTTCAGGGGACTTGTACGGGCGGAAGATCTTCTCCTTCACCGCTCGCGACAACAGCGTGTTGTCGGTGCCCCACAAGACATCGCCGACGGGTTTGCCCTTCGTGAGCACCGCCTCATTCACCATCACGCCTGCGTCCTTGCCCTTGGCAACGGTGACCTTGATTCCGGACGCCTTCGTGAACGCGTCGAGGATGCCGTCACTCACGGCGAAGCTGTCGTGGGTAACAAGCGTGATCGTGGATCCCTCCACGACTTCCTTGGTCGAACTGCTCGATGAGCTGCAGGCTGACGCGCTCAGCATCACCGCCACAGACAGGGTGACAAGGACAGGTCGTTTCATGTGCATCTGTTTCCTCCGCCGGCATTATCCGGATCAGGTTCGCGGGTCGGCGGCGTTGTGGCCACCCTCTCAGCCCGGCTTTCCCGAGCTCCCCGTTTGGGTTGTGCGACCACCTTAGCCACCGCGGCCGCGAAGTCAACACACGTGAAATCCGCTGCTCTATGGGATCATTGTTCCATGTCGGTCATCACTGCTCCCCCGACGAAGACCCGGGTCCCTATTGTCGCTTCGCTGCTTGTTGCCGCAGCCGGACTCGTGTGGAGCCTCGGCGCCGTGACCGCCCGACTCGCGAAGCACACCGACGCGTGGCAGTACCTCGTGTGGCGATCCATCGGGGTGCTCATCGTGATGGAAGTCATGGCGTTAGCCAAGCGCCAGAAGCCCCTCATGCCGCAGGCGTACCGCACCGGTCGCATGATGCAGATGGCCACCTTTGGCCTGCTGCTGGCCTCGCTCTCGTATGTGTATGCGTTGAAGAACACCACGGCCGCGAACGCCGCATTCCTTTCGTCGCTCACTCCGTTGGTGGCGGCCGTCCTCGGCCGAGTGCTGTTGAAGGAACGCCTCAGCCGGGTCACCATTGGCTGTATCACGCTGGCCCTCGGTGGCCTGCTTCTGATGGTGCTGTCCGATCTCAACGCCGGCAACATGGTGGGCAACGCGGCGGCCATGATGTCGTCGTTCGGCTTCGGTATATACATGATTTGCATCCGATCTTCGGCTGCTCGCAATTGGTCACCCGTGCTGCCCGGCTACGCGGTTGCGATGATCGCGCTGTGCGGCACCGTCACGCTCATCAACGGAAAGACCCTGCTGCCTCCATTGTTCGACATCCTGATGGCCATGCTCCACGGTGGTGTCTTCATCGTCATTGGCACCCTGCTGTTCAACATCGCGTCCAAGTCCGTTCCCGCGGTTGGCATGGCCGTCTTGTCGCAAGTGGAGAACGTGTTCGTGCCCGTGTGGATCTTTGTGTGGTTCTCCGACATCCCCAAGGCCACCGCCCTCATCGGCGGCGCCATCATCCTCGCCGCCGTTCTCACCAAGGCCGTACTCGATGCCCGCTAAGAGGCTGCTGAGCAATCGCTTTGGTTTCCGGTCGCTGTGTTACGGCTTCGCTCGCATCGACCGAGGCAGCCGCCATTTCTGTTTGGGTCCATCAGGGTGAACGTACAGTCTGAACTCACCAGCCATCCCGGCGGATGTGAACGGTGACTGGTCCCGTATGGACGAAAGCAAAAACATTCGCCCAGTAACCTGCCACTGCTCGACCTCACCCCATCAGAAAGAACGACCTGCTCAGCAGTCTCCTAAGGAACGCAGGTCCAAGGCTAGCGGCGGTCTTTGGTGAGGAGTTCTTTGACCGCCACGACATTTGTCTTGTCGACAAAGCTCGGCCCGACTGAAATCGGCTGGCCGCCCGCCGCCGCGTTCTGGTTGGTGAGGTTCAGGTACAGCATGACAACCGACAGGTAGCCCTGCGTGTACTGCTGCTGATCGATCGTGAAGGCAACGTCACCCTTCTCGATGGCATCGAGCAGGGGTTCGGAAAGGTCGACCGCTCCGATGGCAATCTTCTTGTTCAGTTCGACGGCGGCCGTCTGGGCCGACACGGCACCGGCGGCACTCGTTGCGAATATGGCGTCGATGGACGCCTCCGCGGAGAGTTTGGTCTTGACCTCTGCCTGGGACGCGTCGGGTTCGGCATCGCCCGGTGTGACGAGCTCGACAACCTTGCCCGGAGCGAACGCCTCGGCCGCACCCTGGCAGCGTGTCACCTGCCCGACGCTGCTGTCAGGCCGCACACACAGCATCACCTTGCCGCCAGCCGCTTTCAGGCGGTCTCCCGCGCCGCGACCGGCGTCACGCTCGCTCTGTCCGACGTGGGTGATCGCCCCAAGTTCTTTGTACTGCTCAACGCCTGAATTGAGGGTGACCAGGGGGATCTGAGCGTTCCTCACCTGGGCGGCCGCGTCGGTAAGGGCCTTGGGGTCAGCGACCGCGATGGCAAGGCCTGACACTTTATTGATGACCGCCTTGTCGATCATCTTGACCTGACCGTCCGAGCTGTTGTTCGCGCCTTCATAGGTGACGGTGATGCCAAGGTCTTTCCCCGCCTGCTCAGCACCCCGCTGGACCTGCGCCCAGAATGCGCCGCCGTCGCCATTGGTGATGACGGCAATCGTGATGTTCTTGTTTCCGGCCACCGCCGCAGCTTTTACAGTGGTGACCGCGGCGGTTGCCGCCGCGGTCGTCGTCGCGGCCGGCGCCGCAGTCGTGGCAGCTGCAGCCGCCGTGGTCGCGGCCGGCGCCGCAGTCGTTGCCACGTCGGCGGCCGCCGACGTGGCAGAGGTGGTTGCCTTGCTGCTCCCGCAACCCGCTGCCGCCAGACTCAGTCCAACCGCAAGCGCTCTACAACTGGTCGTCCTCATGGAGTGATGTTAGGTCTCACAACAGTCCATCTTGGCGCACCCATGTGCTGCGGTTACCGCCGACCCGCTCGGTCTTCCCGACGTCGTCCACCCACCGATGGCCAGAGCCGTCCACGGTGATTCGAGCGGTTCACGGGGCGGCTTGGCTTTGGCAACACCTGGCTTGACCGGCAACGATGACGGCACCCTTCGCGACGGAGATTTCATGACTTCCCCCACCCTCACCGACCAACAACTTGCGGATCGTTTCGCGTTCGCTACCAAGCTGGTGCGCGAGGCCGGCGCGCTGGCAGCCGGGTACTTTGCCGATATTGCCTCCCTCACCGTGAAGAACAAGGGCCCGCAGGATTTGGTGAGTGAAGCCGATCACAACACCGAAGTACTCATTAAAGATAGCCTGAAAGAGGCCTTCCCTGTCGATGCCTTTTTGGGCGAGGAAACTGGCCCGGCCGACATCGACGGTGCGGTCGGCATTTGGGTGGTCGACCCAATCGACGGTACGCAGCCATTCCTCAGCGGCATGTCCAGTTGGTGTGTCTCGATCGCGTTCATCGTGGGACACACGATGGAGATCGGACTGGTGTACGACCCGATGGCCGACGAGCTGTTCTCCGGTCGCCGCGGCCACGGTGCCACCCTGAACGACCGACCCATCCATGTTGCGTCGGCAAACAGTTTCGGTGACGGCATTGTGAGCGTTGGCTACTCCCTGCGCACGAACCCCGACGCGGTTCTTCGCACGATGTCCCGACTGCTTCATGCCGGTGGTATGTACCAACGCAACGGGTCGGGTGCGCTCAGTCTGTGCTTCGTCGCCTGCGGCCGGTTGATTGGTTATGTCGAGCAGCACATCAACTCGTGGGACTGTCTGGCCGCCCTACTCATCATTTCCGAGGCGGGCGGGCACATCAATGACTTCCTTGCTGGTGACGGTCTGACCGCCGGCAACGTGGTGATTGCCGGGCCTCCGGCCCTGTATCCGGCGCTTGCGGCGCTGCTCATTGACTGAACTCGCCGCTGGCGACAAACAGCCGGTCGGCCTAAAGCTACGCTGGCGAGACCATGCCTACCCCACTGCTCGGCGAGATTGATCTTCATCTGTTTGGCGAAGGGAACCATCGTCGCCTCTGGGACGCGCTGGGCGCCAACGTCGAGAGCCGCAATGGCGTTCAGGGCGTGCGGTTTGCGGTGTGGGCGCCGAACGCCCGTTACGTGAATGTGGTTGGTGAGTGGAACGGCTGGGACCCGAGTGCCACTCATCTCGAGCCGCAGGGAACGTCGGGAATTTTCGCCGGTTTCGCACCGGGAGCGCTGGCTGGGCAGCACTACAAACTGGTGATCGAAACGCCCGATTGCGTGGTGCACTGGAAGGCCGACCCCATGGCGCGGCGGGCCGAGCTGCCACCCGGAACGGCCAGCATCATCGACGGACCTACCGAGCACGTGTGGAGTGACGCCGCCTTCATCACGAAGCGTACGCAGACTCCCGCACACGAACAGTCGCTGCGGATCTACGAGATGCATGCCCAAAGTTGGCGGCCGGGTCTCGGCTGGCGCGAACTGGCCCACCAGCTTGCCGATTACGTGGTCGATCTTGGTTTCACTCACGTGGAACTGCTCCCCATCGCCGAGCATCCTTACGGCCCGAGCTGGGGCTATCAGGTCACCGGCTTTTACGCCCCCACCGCTCGGCTCGGCACGCCCGACGACTTCCGCTATTTCATCGATTATCTTCATCAGCGCGGCGTCGGCGTCATCCTCGACTGGGTACCTGCCCATTTCCCGAAAGACGACTGGGCCCTCGGCCGCTTCGACGGCACCGCGCTCTATGAGCACCTCGACCCCCGACTTGGCGAGCATCCCGACTGGGGAACCTACGTCTTCAACTACGGACGCAATGAGGTACGCAATTTCCTCGTCGCCAACGCCCTCTATTGGGTTGATGAGTTCCATATCGACGGGCTGCGCGTTGATGCCGTCGCGTCCATGCTTTACCTCGACTACTCGCGCGAAGCCGGTCAGTGGATTCCGAACCGCTACGGCGGCAAGGAGAACCTCGAGGCCATCTCGTTCCTGCAGGAGTTCAATGCCGTCGTCCACGGTGAACACCCAGGGGTGCTCACCATCGCCGAGGAATCCACGTCATACCCGAAGGTGTCGCGCCCGGTGCACGAAGGTGGCCTTGGCTTTACGCACAAGTGGAACATGGGTTGGATGCACGACACGCTCAGCTACATGTCGCGGCATCATGTGCATCGCAGCCACCACCACAACGAACTCACCTTCGGCTTGCTCTACGCTTTTAGCGAGCAGTTCGTCCTCCCGCTCAGCCACGACGAAGTGGTGCACGGTAAGGGGTCGCTGCTCCACAAGATCGCCGGCGACGAGTGGCAGCAGTTCGCCGGTCTGCGCGCGCTCTACGGATGGATGTGGGCCTACCCCGGCGGCAAGTTGATCTTCATGGGCAGCGAGTTCGGGCAACGTCCCGAGTGGAACGAGGAGACGGGCGTCGACTGGGCCGGACTTACCTACCCTGCGCATCAGGGTGTACGTGACTTGGTTCGCGCCGCCAACCAGGCGCTCGCCGACAGTCCGGCACTGAGTACTGGCGATCACGACGGTAAGGCCTTCCGCTGGCTCGAAGCCGACGATGCCACGAACTCGATCTACTCGTTCATACGCTATTCACCCGACGGTGAAGAGGCCGTCGTGTGCATCGCGAACTTCACTCCCGTACCCCGCAATGGTTACCGTACCGGGCTGCCCTGGGGCGGCACGTGGCGGGTCTTGCTCGACACCAACGCCACCTACTTCGGTGGCAGCGGCTACGGCGGCGTGGGCGAGGTCACATCAGAGTCGCAGCCGTGTCAGCGCCAGCCGGCTTCCGGCGTTCTGACGCTTCCACCTCTGTCGGTTTTGTGGTTGACATCGAAACGGTCTTCGTAGCCGTCACGACCTCGAAGGGCGGGTCGCACACCAACCTATCCCGGCCGGAGTGCTTGGCCAGGTAGAGCGCTCGATCAGCGCGGGCCAACGCAATCGACGCGCCCATGTTCTGCTCGCCGACCACGAGCCCGGCTGACAGCGTGACGGGTCCGAAGCCGAAGTCGATGGCTGCAACCGAAGCCCGGACTCGCTCAACGACGGCGACGGCATCGTTGAGCTGCAGGTCCTGAAGAATCAGGCCGAACTCTTCGCCACCGATACGCGCCAAACAGTCAGTCCACCGGAGTTCGGCGTTCGCGGCGGCTGAGATGGCCACGAGCGCATGATCGCCGGCCTGGTGCCCATAGTTGTCGTTGATCCGTTTGAAGAAGTCGACATCGAGAATGACGAGGAACCACGGTCGGATACGTTCCTCCCGAAGGCGAACTCGATCGAGCCATTCAAGGAAGTGCCGACGATTGAACAGCCCGGTCAGCGCGTCCCGCCGAGCGAGCTCGCTCAGCTGGGTGTTCCGCGCCTGCAGCTCCTCATTGGCCACTTCGGCCTCGGCGCGAGCCAGTTCGAGTTCGTCGGCGAGGCGGCTCACCTGGAGGCGAGCGCGAACGGATCGCCGGAGAACATCGTGCGACATCTTCATGTAATGCAACGTCATGCCGTACGCGAGCACAACCCCGCCAAAACCGACGAAGCCCCAGTGCCCACCAGATCTCAACAACCAGACGGCGAGCATGAGGTTGAGTGGTGCGGTGAGTGCAACCGCTGCCGCGATGTATGCCGAGTTGGCCAAGGCCGAAATGATGCTAACTGCCAGAATAGTGCCGAACGCGAAGACCTCGTAGCGGGGATCACGTACGTGTAACACCATTGGCGCTGAACCCCACACGGCACCCTCGACCATGGCGACCATGATGAGACGACGTTGAATGCCGAGGCGCGGGCCCGACCGATGTCGGGCCAGATTCTTGGCGAGTAAGCACGTGAACCAGCGAGCCAAGACGACCGAACAGAGCCACACCCCGCCCGGAAGAAAAGCGATCTCGCGTGCGAGGGCGGCGATCAACGCGACCGCGCCCAGCGACCCGACCAGAAAGTCAACGTTGTCCGGTGGCCACGCTTCAGCGATGCACTCCGCCTCGATCAGGGCAGGATCGACATCACCTCGATCAGCATGCGACCTCGCCGCCCGATTCGTTTCCACTCCTGATATATCGGCGGCCCGAGCCCCTGTCTCAAGGACTCCTTGGCCCCGTTCAGTCAAGAACTGCATAAGGGGCCGCAGGCAGCAGACCAGACCGTTTCGCACCACACGAAGAGCTCCGCACTCTCGCAGTTCAACAGCACACCAATTGGTTCCGCCCGGCGTGCTTGGCCGTGTACAGCGCGGCATCGGCACGTCCCAGCGTGCTGGCTGGGGCGGCGCCCGACTCCCCGACGACGAGGCCGGCCGACAACGTCAGGCCACCGACCCCGAGGTCGATCGCCCCGACCACTGAACGAATGCGTTCCACCACTGCGACAGCATCTTGCACCGGCGGCTTGCCATCCCCAACGTCGGCCGTCATGAACGAAGTACGCAACCTCGATGGCATTGATCGGCACGGTGAACCCCATTGCCGCAAGGAAGTACGGGCTCATGGACAGAGGACAACCTGACGAATGCACTCAATCTCAACCGCTCTCGCCTCGTCGACCGCGAATGTCGCCTCATCCGTTGGCGTCGTCGTCCTGGTCACACTCCTCTATCGGCTTCGATTCTTTCGGCGTGATCGCCTGCGACCGGCAAGTACGCAGGAGTTGATCAAGATCGGCTATAGCACGATGTTGCCGTACATCTCCCCCAGCGGGTCACTGATGAGTTCAAGCCGGGCACCGTCGGGGTCTGTGAAATAGATCGATGACCCGTCGATATGGGCGTAGTCGATACCAGCCGCGTCGAGCCGTGCCTTCGCCGCCGTCCACTGCTCCGGCACCATCGAGATAGCGAGATGGTGTAAGCCGCCGAGCACCTCGGCGTACGGCCCGAGGTCGAGGCCGGGCAGGTCAAAGAAGGCCAGCGCGTTGCCATTGCCTATGTCGAAGAAGAAGTGGGTGGAGCCTCGGTAGTCACGGTTTTCGAACATGTCGGTCAGCGGAAAACCGAGCAGACCTTGATAGAACTCGACCGTCCTTTCGACGTCGGCGGACAGCAGCGCCAGATGATGCACGCCGCGTGCCGATGACGCGGGGCGTTGCGCCTTAGCGGAAAGGTGCCGGCCGGCGATCTCCACACGGCGATCAGTGCAGGCGGCTATGCCGGCTTCGGTCAACATGGCTAACGTCCTTCCACCACAAGCCCCGTACCGGACGTGGCGGCAAAGCGCATACCGATCACGCCCTGGTACTCGGGCGAGTTGTACCAGGTGTCAAACGCTCCCCGATCGGCGAATTCCAAGATGACAACACGCGGGCCAATGGGCGTACCTTCCAACGTCTCGGCCTCGTTCGTGGCAGCCAGCACCTTCGCGCCGTACTTTTGGATGGACGCACGAGTCGCCTTGCCGTATTCCACCAGCAAATCGGGATCGGTGATGGACGCATTCACAACAAAATAGGTAGCCATACCCGACGTTACCTCGCAGCTCAGGTGGGATCGTGCGGAAGCCGACCTCGGTCGGCCCGAAGATATCCGTACGGTGTTTCGGAAAGCAGGTTGGATACCCGAGACATATAGAGGTCCGCGTGTCGCTCAATTTGTCGAGCGAACAGACTCTTGTCATTACCGGCCCGAAGCAGCGGACCCCATATCTCGTTCCCGAGCTCTCCCGCGGCTTGTGCCAACGGTGCGACCTGGGCGTCGAGTTCTGCGATTGATCGGATGGTGCTGTTGATCTGTCGGTCAAGCTGCGTGCCATCGGCAGCTTCGCCGTAGCCGTGACGCTGTCGCAGCCGGGTCAGCCGTAGGTGCGCTAGCGAGTGGTCCAGGTCGGTCTTAGCCGCCATCATCTCGACCAGCTTTTCCTCCGTCGGACGGAAGCCGACCAGGGCATCAATCTCGTACTCAAGCTCACGCACCACGAGCCCGGTTCGCCATCGCAGCATGGCCTTGCTGGCATGCACATCACCGAACAGGTGGTCACCGACGTACAGAAGGTCGGCGCCGGCCAGACCGAGACTGGTTTCCACCAGATGGGCATCACCACCGGCATACACGTGACCCCGCTCTAACAGTCCCCGATAGGGCTTGAGGAGGCCAGCGTCTTCATCCTCCACGCGGTAAGCGGGTTGGCTGCCGTTGAAGAACTGTGGTTTGCGAGCATCGACGATGACCACATCAAACAGGTCACGCCAGGTCATTGGGTCAGGAAGATACGGATCAACTGCGTACGCCATCATCGACCGCGTGTAGGCCCAATCCGAGTTGGTTATGAGCAGCAGCGTGCGGCCAGCATGATGCTGGTCGAGCAACGTCAACGCCAGCTCGGAATCCAACTCGACGAACTGCTCGGGAGTGGCCACGATCTTCGCCTTCAGCGCGCCCTGTGCGTGCGCCGTGTCGAGCGCGTTTCGCACGATGCGATGCAACTCTCGGTACCCGATCACGCCGGGAAGCTTGCCCGCGTCGAGCAGATCAACCAGCTGGCTGAACAGGCTCGCTTCCGACAGCGAGAACAACGTATTCATGAACTCCCAGCGGGGCTCGCCCAGTTCGACGAAGTCTCCGGAATAGGTCTCGCGCAGCTCGTCGTACTCCAACGGCCTGGTGCCGTGTTGGGCTCGGATGACGTAACCGAATCGAGTGGCTTTCACCAGGTTGCCAAGGTCGAGGTCGAACGCCAACCCGAGGATGAACGTGCGCGGATCGAACACCAGGTCGACAACCGGCCAGCCTCGACCGGCGAGCAGTTCGCGCCCGTGCTCGAACGCCTCGTTCTCCCACCGCTCAACGCGATAGTGAACAAGCGTGTAGTCCATGTCATAGCCAATGGCCTTAATCGACCGGAGGTTGAGGGTGCGATTCGCGTACACGCGTCGCGATGCCGGAGTTTCCTTAGGAGTGATAGCCACAGTTTACCGACGCACAAAACAGAAAAGCCGGTGACACCCGCCATGGATGCCGCCGGCCGTTCCTGTGCCTTATGTTGCGGGCAGCTGCCGCGGTCCAAGCGTGCTCTTGGCCGTGTCGCTCACCTTTACACCAGTGGGGGACGTGCCCATTGCTTTCACGTTCGTTTCGAGATCGCCGGTGTTCTTGGTCTCGAAATACAACGTGATCGATTTGCCTGCCGGCAGGCGTTCCAACGAGTCGGCTTGGCCTGTGAGCGGTGTGAGGTTCTTCTGATTGATCTTCAACGTCGGGTCGTCAATCGTGATCTTCAGCAGATCGACGTTGCCGATGTTCGTGACCCTGTAGCAGTAGGTGATATCGGCTGCTGGGGGTGCGTAAAGATTCTTGTCCTTGTCGGTAAAGAGCTTGCAACCGGCGCCGCTGTTATGACCCTCTACGATGCCGACGAGCAGTTCGAGGCCGGGCTCGGACAAGAAGTAGAACGCCCGATCTTCCGTGAGCGGAAGGATGCCGACGGGTACACCATTTCCGTCAATGGGTGTTCCGGTCAGGACTGGGTGCAACTTGTTGAGGCCCAGCGTTGCTTGCTTGGGCGTACCCGTGAAGAACCAGGTCTCACCGCTGTGCAGGATGTTGCCTGCACCCGCGGGCTTGGCGATGAACTGGTCATCGAACGGGCCGGGGGTATCGGCATCTTCGAAAAGCTTCGGATCCTGCAAATCCGTCGTGCCGCCGTTCGTCACTTTGTAGCTAACCTGCAGACCCTGGTCGCTAGGAATGTCAACCGGCGCGTTCGGATCGGTAGACCGCAGTCCGTTGATCCTCGTCTCGATGGCGAGGACCGGTGAGGCACAAGTAGCAGGCGTGATGTAGTCGAACGAGCGTTTGTTGGTGACCGACGCGGCGCCACCGGTCTCCCCAGTGCTTGACACCGCAACGGCATTCAGAACGATCGGCACATAGGTAGGCGGGCAGTACGACACAACAGCCGTGCGGGTACACACTTCGAGCGGATCACCCTTCCAGGAGATCTCCATGGTCGGGGTGCCCGATACGAATGCCGATGCCTTCAGGCCGCTGAACGCAACCTCGGCGGTGAGCGCCTTGCGGGTGCCACCGAACAAGACGGAACTGATGTCCACCACGGTCGTTGTGGCGCCGAACTTGCGAGCCGACCAGCCGGGAACGACCGCACCGGTTGAGTCCTTCAGAGTGAGCGCAAAGCCGTTGTGGGCTCCGGCCGGTAGGTCGTTCACCCGAACGGCGTCCCATCCGGTCACACGCACGGACGCATTAGAAGCGCAGTAGACGGGCTTGGCCGAAACCGTTCCCGAGGTGCATCCGGGGGGGCCGCCATTGGCGTGAAAGCTCTCAAGGAAGCCGTCGTCGCTCATCTTCCACATGCACGTTGGCGCAAACGGATCGCGCCGCAAGCTGTACGCCTTGCGGGAGGTGGAGGAAAGGAACGGGAAACCGTCGCATGAGGTTCCCGTCTTCCAGTCGTAGCAGGGCACTGACTCGGGGTTGGTGGCCGACAGTGGGATGTAGCTGCGAGCATCACTTACCAGTCCGTAGCCGCCGAGCACACCGTTCCACGACACCCGGGTCTTGGGAACCCAAGCTTCGAACGACGCCGGTACCGACTGCGGCTGGCCCGCAAGGTCGAAACAGGCAACGGCGCTGGTCATACGCGGACGGGCGCAGAAGCCACTCAGCTGGCCGCTGACGTCGGAGCGAAGTACCGGATCCTGACCACCGTCCCACGACGCAGCAGTCTGACCGGCGCACGGGGTGTGGTTGGCAGAATCGAAGCACTCGAGCGAGAGGATGCTCGTGCCATCGGCAACAGCCGTGTACGACACGAGACCGTCAGCGCGGTACGGCGCGGTTCCATCTGCTGACCAGTAGACGTTGTTCTTGCGGGACGCAGAAGTGGTGGAGATGCCAACCGGGTAGTCGAGACCTGCTGAGAACGGCTGACCGGCGCACGCTGTCATCGTGGCCGCAGTGACGCAACCGACCATAAGTTCCTTGGTGGCTTTGCGCGGGTACACGAACATCACTTCGCCGTTGTACATCCACGGCTGCGACACGAGCGCTGCACTCAATGACACGCCGTCGCCATCAAGCTCAGTAATGCCACAGTCGGACTGCGTGTCGAAGTCGATGCAGGAGAGCACGACCTTGTTCCCACCGTTGGCCCGATCGATGGCCGGGAAGTAGGCCTTGCCATTCGACTGGTCCACCCAGGCATCGGCCACGTCGGATGAGAACAGGGTGCGAGACGGACCGAAGGATCCGCACGATGACCCGTCGTTCTTGTTGAAGCAGAGCACCTTCAGCGTGGTGTGGTGCAGCGCCGAGTAGATGTTCTGCTTGTAGAACAGCAACTCGAAGCTGTCGCCGCCGCCACTGATGCTGGTCGAGATACTCGACACAGTCGGAGCGTTGATGGCCGTCGCAACGCCACTGCGACCCTCAGCCGGAACGAAGAGAGCCAATGCACGAACATCGGTGACGTTCTCGCTTATAGCGGGCTCGATGTCTGTGAACATCGCGCTCTTGTCGGTTTTGAACGTTGCCTTCCAACCGTCAGGCACCGAGACCGAGCCCTTCTCATACTTTGCGCGGGCCGGATTGAAGGTCTGCGTGACCGAACCAGACGCCACTTTGGTTCCGGTGTTCTGGTATGTGTCGGTCCAGGTGACGACGTCGGCGGCGTTCACCCGGTTTGAGGGGCTGGCGGCCGCGGGTGGGGCTACAGGTGTGTTGCCAAGTGTGCCCGTCGAGCTAGCGGAAACCACTGCATTGCTCTGCAGAGTAGTCAGCCCGGTTGGGTCTGTCGCAGAGAACGCAGCCACGCCGACGATCATGCTCGCCACGATTGCACCAATGGCCAGACCCTTGTACCCAAGACGTTTCATGGGTACCAGAGTGGAGCAGATTCACCGCCCAGAGAAGGGTTTAGAGCAACCCTTGTGGCACTCTCGACCGAACTGAGCAGAACCAGAGAGACGCCAGAGTTCGAGCTGTTCCGCAGTGAGTCGAACGGCTCTTGCTAGTACTGCGCGGCCGCCAGTGATGGTCGATCGTTGAGGTCGGCCATGGCGAAACCGGCGGCTCTTCGATAGCCTTCCGTGGACTGCAAAATCTCTTCGGGCGAGATGACATCGTTGATGTCGGCGAACCCGTTGGGTGCCCGTTCTTCCACCAGCATCATGGGTCGTTCCGGGCCGTGACCACGATTCGCGAGCACGATGCCGGAGGTCGGCGGCCGACGAAAATCGTCGTACTTTTGCAACGCCACAAGCGGATCAGACGGGTACGAAAGCAGGCATCCCGCGAGCGCTCGCGCATCGAGAATTGCCTGAGATCCGCCGTTTGAGCCGACGGGATACATCGGATGCGCGGCATCTCCCAGCAGCGTGACACGGCCATAGGTCCAGCGGTCGAGTGGGTCCCGGTCCACCATCGGGAACTGATAGGTGGCCGGTGCCGAGCGGATGAGCTCCGGCAAGTTGAGCCAGTCAAAGTTCCAGCTCTCGAACTGCGGCAGGAAGTCGTCGAGGTTGCCCCGTTTGTTCCAGTCTTCACGCTCGGCGAGCTCGGTCTCGTCGTACACCAGCTCGGCGATGAAGTTCAGTTGCTGACGGCCGTTGACTACCGGCGAGATCGGATAGAAAACAAACTTTTGCCGCGCGTGACCAGCCCAGACCAAGGTCTTTCCGTCAAATACCGGGGGTCCTTCGGCCATCCCGCGCCACAGGATTGCACCGTTCCACTTCGGCACACCTTCGTACGGGTTGAACTGCTTGCGAATGACCGAGTGGATACCGTCGGCGGCAATGAGCAGCGAGCCCGTGTGGGTGCCGATCGATTGACCGGAGAGACGATCGATGAAGTGCGCCGTGACTCCGCGGTCATCTTGTTCAAACCGGTCGAGGTGATGACCGGTATGTACCCGATCTGCACCGATTCGCTCGACGGCCGCGTCGTAGAGGAACCGCTGCAGATACCCTCGGTGGACCGAGATCTGCGGCCACTTATAGCCAGCGAGCAGACCGCGGGTTTCACTCCAGATCAGCTCACCCCGCTTCGTGAAATACGACAGATGATCAGGAGCGTGACCGACCAGCTGGAGTTGTCCGAGCAGGCCGAGCTCGTCGAGTTCGCGCACTGCGTGCGGCAGCAGATTGATGCCGACGCCGAGCGCTTGGACCTGATCGACCGTCTCAAAGACGCGCACCGGGAACCCGGCCTGGTGCAGGCTGAGCGCCGCAGCGAACCCGCCAATGCCTCCGCCGGCAATGAGGATGTCGTCCACTGGTGCCGCTAGAAGCGGTCGAGCACGATGTCGAAGCGAGTCTCGAGTTCGCCGTGCGCGTCCTTGGTGAACTCACGGATCAAGCTGCGTTGCACACCGAATACGGCGTCACCTTCGAGGTACTCGCTCTCCACATCGAACACGTGGGTGATCAAGTCTTTGTAGCCTGGGTGCTTCACCCAAATATGCAGATGACCGGGGCGCCACCAGTTGCGGCCGTTGCGCTTCAACCAGTCCCCCACCGGACCATCGCTTGGGATCGGGTAGGGCACGGGACGGATGCTGCGGATCTCGTACTCGCCGTTGGCGTCGGTGCGATAGATGCCACGCAGGTTTTCCTCATGCTGCCCACCAGGCTGCTGCACGGCGTAGAACATATTGGTGGCGTTCTGCCAGCAATCGAGCATGACGTTCTCGAGCGGGTTGCCCTCCACGTCGGTGACCCGACCACGGAAAACGACCCGGTCGCCCTCGTCTTCGTCCACCAACATGGTAGCGCCCTTGGCTCGCTCGGGAGAGTTCGGCACGAAGAACGGTCCGAGCACGGTGTTGTCCGTGAGCGCCTCGGAGCTGGCGTCGTAGGCCAACATCTCGATAAGCGTTGACACACCGGTCGTGTCGGACATAAGGATGAACTCCTGGCGAATGTCGGAACACTTCTGACCCGTCGCCGTCAGGAACTGGATGGCCGTAAACCACTCATCACGAGTGAGGTTCAGCTCGCGCACCAGCGCATGCAAGTGCTTGACGACCGCAACGCTAACTTCCTTCAGCCGTGGGTCCGGCGAGTTGTCGTACCTCGATACGACCTCGGCCAAATGTTCGTCAAGCTTCGCGTCAGTTGCCATGGCAATTTCCCCCTGTTGTCCCTGCCTCATTCAATCACAGGTTCCCTGACGTTGTTGCGGCCCGGGCTCCGAAGGACGGTACGGGCGCGTCGGAGCGCTCGGCGGTGTCAGGCGGCGGGTTGGATGTGGGTGCCGTTGGGGCGTTGGATGTGCCACTGGCCGTTGGGGTCGCGCCAGGTTCGGTAGCCGTGTTCTTTCAACCGGTTATGTTTTTGGCACAACGGTTTCCCGTTCGACACCCGGGTTTCACCACCGTGGCGCCACGGAATCGTGTGATCCCCTTGACAATAGTGGGCCGGTATGTTGCATCCGGTCCACGCGCACGACGGATCGATCACGTTCAACAGCTGCCGGAGCGACCCGGTAAAGAACCGGCCTTTCTGAGAGATCGACGCTTCTGGTGTGGTGTACACGACCCGACGCATATGGCCTTTGATGGCTGCGGCTACCGCGTCGGCCGGATCGAGTTGGGTGCCACCGAATGTTTCGCAGCGGATGTTGCGATAGTTCCGAGGATCCAACGGGACCGGCTGGGTGTCGGTGAGGGTGGCGAGGCCGTGCTCGAACGCGTCGGGGGACATCGTGATATTCACCGACGGTTCGGGAAGATTCGCATCAGGCAACGTCCCACAGGCTTGTAACAGTGCGGCTTCGAACGCGTCAGCCCGACGCTGAGCCTCGGTCCGGGCCAGGTGCGACTGATTCGTCTGGTCACCATGAAGTTCGCGGGCCTCTTCCCAATCAGCGAGACGCTCGGCCTGCACGAACCGCTCGTACAGTTCTCGGATCGTGGCACCCTGCAACGAACCGAAAGTTCCTTGGAGGGTGCAACCGCCGTCAAAGTTTTCGAAGATCCGCAGGTTACGGAACTCGTGCGTCGTCTGATGCTTCTGCCTCGCGCCGTCCGCGTCGGCGAGACGGGTCCAGTGCTTCATTACGTTCGCGAATTCTGCTGCGGTCAGCCGTCGTTCGTCTTCCATCAACATGTCGAGCGACTCGCCGAGCTGGGTCCGGCATCGCTCAATGCTGTACGCCCTCGATAGTGCTCCGAGTTGCTCGCGGCCGATCTGACCGGCCCGATACGCGTCACCCGTTTGAGGAAGATCACGGAACATGCGCGCTAACCCGGCACGGCGGGTGGTTTCGCCGCGGGTGGTGCGACACACGAAGGCGTTCCACGACTGCGCAGTGGAGAACCCGTCGTCCTTATGCACACCCGAACGATCGACCGAATCTAAAACAGTGATAGCGAGCGCATCAATCTTGCGGGCAGCTTGCTCGACCAGAACGGCATACGTTGCGGCGTCTTCAACCGTGGTGAACGACACCGTTTCGGCATGGATTTCGTCCAACAATCCATGCAGTCGAGCGAGTCGTTCCATAGGAGAGATTGTATCAGAACACGCGTTCGTTTGCTACAGTCCATTCGTTAAGAAAACTATCACCTACCAGGACACATATGGCACTACGGGTGGTATATCTCGACCGAGCGCCTATGGCTGGAAGACTGGGCGTATGCCGTTTGTCTCGCTCGTCGCAATCGTGGTGGATAGCTACGATCCGGCCATTCGATTCTTCGTGGATGTCCTGGGCTTTGAACTGGCAGAGGACGTGCCGTCGCTTACGAACGATGGGCGTCCGAAACGGTGGGTGGTCGTACGTCCGCCGAATGCCGAGACCGGCATCTTGTTGGCGCAGGCCGATGGTCCGGTGCAGACGAAGGTTGTTGGTCAACAAGTAGCTGGCCGTGTGGGTTTCTTTCTTCGAGTCGACGACTTCGAAGCGACACACAAGCGTATGGTGGCAGCGGACGTGGAGTTCATCTCACGACCACGGACCGAACCGTACGGAACCGTCGCGGTATTCCGAGACATCGCCGGGAACCGATGGGACTTGCTTGGCCCGTAGGCGGCGGCGTCCGTTGTCGACCGCACTTGACGGCTTGCCGAAGCGTTTGGCTACTCTCGACGTTAGGAACGTCAACCCCGGAAACGAGGAGCACAACAATGCGCGTTGTCGTCAATGAATTCATGAGTCTTGATGGTGTGGTGCAGGCGCCGGGGGGGCCGGAGGAGGACACCGAAGGTGGCTTCGCTCACGGCGGCTGGTCGCATCCCTACTTCGACGTTGATGTGATGGGACCGGTGATCGGCGGCGGCATGGAAACGGCCGAGGCGCTCCTCTTCGGTCGACGAACTTGGCAGGCAATGGCCGCTGCATGGCCCGACCGCGCGGGCGACCCGTATGCCGATCAGATGAACGCGATCAAGAAGTACGTGGCCTCACGAACGCTGGCGCAACATGATGCGCACTGGCACAACACCACGGTGCTCTCGGCCGACAACGCCATCGCTGACATAGCCAGCCTCCGTCAGAAGGACGGCGGCGACCTCGTGGTGTGGGGCAGTGTCAGCCTGGTCAAAGCAATGTTGACGGAAGGCCTCGTCGATGTGCTGAGCCTCATGATCGAACCGATCCTGCTCGGCGGTGGCAAGCGGATCTTCCCCGAAGACGGTATGGCCCGACCGATGGAACTCGTCAGCTCCGTCACGGCCAGTACGGGCGTTCTGGTCTGCACCTACCAGCCAGTGCTCTAACGCACTTCTCAGGAAACCGGATACGTTGGAGCTATGGCTACAGAGGCTCCCAACATTGTTCGCTCTGCGTACGCCACGCTGGTCGTAACGGACCTTGAGGCGAGTCGACATTTCTGGGTGGAACGGCTTGGATTCCACGTCAGCGCCGAAGAACCGGACGCGTTGTATCTGCGGGGGTTCGAAGAGTTCGTGCACCACTCGCTGATCTTGCGCAAGGGTCCCGAGCCGGCCTGCGCGTACTACGCACTGCGGGTACGCACGCCCGAAGACGTCGAGCGAGCGAAGGCATGGCATCTGGCCCGTGGCTGCGAGGTGTGTGACGTTCCGAAGGGCACCACGCTCGGCGTGGGTGATGCCATCCGTGTGCAAGACCCGTTCGGCTTCGTGGTGGAGTACTTCCATCACATGGACAACGCCGAGAAGTTGCATCAGCGCTACGACCTGCGCAAGGGCGCCAGTATCAACCGGCTTGATCACATCAACATTGTCACCGACGACGTGAAGGGTGCATTCGAGTGGTACTCCGACTTGGGCTTCGGCCTGTCAGAAACCATCGAGGACACCGACGGAACGCTGTTCGCGGCGTGGATGTTCCGCAAACAGACGGTGCACGACGTCGCCTTCACCCAAGGCTCATCGCCCCGCCTGCACCACCTCGCGTTTGCGGTGCCCGAGTCACATCACATTCTGCATTTGGCCGACGTCCTTGGCGCCACGAATGAGTACGCCGCTATTGAACGCGGGCCCGGTCGTCATGGTGTGTCCAACGCGTTCTATCTGTACCTGCGCGATCCCGACGGGCATCGGGTGGAGATCTACACCACCGACTACTTCACCGGTGACCCGGGTTTTGAGCCCATCCGGTGGAGTGTGCATGATGAGCGCCGCCGTGACTTCTGGGCCAGCCCGGTCGTGCCGAGATGGTACGAGGAAGCAAGCCGCATATTGGATCTCGATGGAAACATCGTGCCGCTGCGGGAACGGAAGTCAGACGAACAGCGCATCACGGTTGGTGCCGACGGATTAGGAGTCACACGAAAATGACCATCAGCGCCGAGACTCGCAAGAACCTCGAATCTGTCGCCACCGCAACCCTCACGGGACGGCTGCAGGACCGCGGTATCCACCAGGTGTTTTTCACGGGCATCAAGCCCATCAAGCCCGGTCAGCGCATGATCGGCACCGCGAAGACCTTGCGGTACGCGCCGATGCGCGAGGACCTGTTGCCCTCGTTGTCCCGCCAGGTGAACGCGCAGCGTTTGGCCATCGAATCGATCGAGCCGGGCGAGGTCATGTGCATTGAGGCACGCGGCGATCTTGGCGCCGGAACCTTCGGTGACATCTACGCCATGCGCATGTTCCAGCGTGGTGCGACCGGCATCGTTACCGATGGTTGCGTGCGAGATTC
The DNA here is from genome assembly GCA_031360915.1 of Actinomycetes bacterium. GTDB lineage: Bacteria > Actinomycetota > Acidimicrobiia > Acidimicrobiales > Ilumatobacteraceae > JANMCE01. The sequence goes on from JANMCE010000202.1 coordinate 42,992, forward strand.
CGGTGCTGTCGGCAAACTGGAAATCCCCGTCTATCTCCGGGCCGCCCACGCAGCCACGTTGAGCCTGTCGCACCTGTCGGTTGACTATGACCGGCCCGTCACCATTGGCGGCGTGTTGGTGATGCCCGGCGACGTCATTGTTGGTGATGACGATGGCGCCATGGTGATCCCGATTGCACTTGTTGATGAAGTCGCAGCCGAGGCAGCCGAGCAAGAGCTGCGAGACGAGTTCTCGTTCGGGCTCGTGTCAAAGGGCGACACCATTGCCCAAGCATTCCCGATGAACGCCGAGCGCAAATCTGAGTTCGAGGTGTGGAAGGCCGCTCGGGCGTGAGTCGCACACTCACTGACGCGCAGGTTGCCGAGATCGCGCAGCAGCACGAACAGGCTCGCCTCACCGTCACATCGATCGCGGCACCGTCGCTCACCTATCCCGACATGAATCTGGAGGATGCCTACGCCAATCAGCAGGCGTGGGTCGATCTGCAGATCGCCAACGGCGCGTCGCTCGTCGGCCGCAAGATCGGCCTCACTAGCCGAGCCATGCAACAGCAGATGCAGATCAACGAACCCGATTTCGGCGCGCTGCTCGACTACATGATTATGCCCGACGGTATCGATCTGCGAACAGCCGACTACCTCGATCCGAAGCTCGAAGTCGAGATCGCATTCGTGTTGAAAGAACGCCTGTCGGGTGATTGCCTCACCATCATCGACGTACTGCGTGCCACCGAGTATGTGCAGCCTGCGTTCGAACTGATCGACGCTCGTAGCCGTAGGGTCGACCCGGCGACCAAGAAGACTCGCACCATCACGGACACCATCTCAGATAACGCGGCCGACGCCGGAGTGATACTTGGTGGACGCCCCATGCGCCCCGACGATCTCGACCTACGCTGGGTTGGCGCCATCCTGTCGGTCAATGGTGTGGTGGAAGAAACCGGCATCGCTGCCGGCGTGCTCGGTCATCCGGCCGCCGGTATCGCCTGGCTGGCCCGTCGCCTGGCCCCGCATGACCTGGCCGTCGAACCCGGCAACATCATCCTGTCCGGCTCCTTCACCCGCGCCGTCACCGCACGGGTCGGCGATACCTTTACCGCCGACTACGGCCCCATGGGCACCGTCAGCTGCCACTTGTCCTAACTCGTACACCGGTCCTCCGTCAGGCGTGTAAAACAGGTGTATGAGTCGGACTCGAACCAACATCGAGATTGAGAACACCTACGTCGAGGCCATCATGCAGCGTTACGGCGTCCGCACGAAGACCGATGCTGTCGATCTCGCACTGCGGCGCCTTGCGGTCATACCGATGACGAAGGCCGAGATTCTGGCGATGCGGGGCGCAAACGCCATCGGGGAGATTCCTCCGGACATCGATGAGTGATACTTCCAAACTTCACGGGCCGTCGGCGGCGATGAGGTCGGCGACGGTGCGTTGAAGTTGGGTGCTGAGCGCGAGGTGGGTTTGGCTGCGGACGACGGTTTGGATTGCCACGATGGACTGCAGGATGTCGTGGAGGTTGTCGTTACTGCGGGCGACGATGCGGCACAAGAGATCACCGGGGCCAGTGACGGTGTGGATTTCCAACACCTCGGGGATCTTGCTTAACGCGGCGACAGTGACCGTGTGCGAGCCTTGCGAGATTTCTAAAGTTGCAAATGCAACTACTCCGTAGCCGGCTGCCGCTGCATCAACATCGGGGCCATAGCCGGTGATGACTCCACGCCGCCACAGGCCGGCGAGACGAGACTGCACGGTACCCCGCGCCACATCGAGCTTGCGGGCCAGGTCAGACGTGGACGACTGCGGGTCTCGGCGCAGACCGGCGATCAGGCGGGCATCCAGTCCGTCGAGCTCGTTTGGCATTCTGTCCAATCCCCCCTGCTCACACTGCTGAAACTTCATCATTCTGACGACTCATTCAGTTCCAGGTAATCAGTTTGATGAGTGCCTTGCCACACACTAAGCGATTTGTTGAACTACGGTCATGTCGAAACTCACCAAGGTTGACCACATCACCTATGCCTGTGACAAGGGGACCATCGAAAAGTGGGCTTGGTTTCACATCGAAGTTGAGGGCGGCACGCTGATCAATCGCATCGATGACGTGCGGCCAGAAGACACCGACAGCAGCATGAAGATCTGGTGCGTCGACTACGGTAACTTCGGCGTGGCCCTCATCGAAGGGATTGACCGCACGAAGAAGTCACAGGTCACCACGTTTGTGGAAAAGCACGGTGATCATTCCGTGCAGCACGTTGCCTACGACACCGGGAACCTCGACAGCTTCCAGCGTCACCTGAAGTCGCTCGGTGGCCATCCCCGTGGCACCACGTTGGTGCGGGACGATGGCTTCGGCATCCTGAAGCAAATGTTCGCCAAGGGCTACGCCGGCGGTCACCCGGCCGAGGCATGCTTCCCCGAGTACGTCGAGCGTCCGAAGACGTCAACGAGCGACGGCGTCGCAATCACGTTCTCCGAAGATGCCGGCCGCGGGTTCTACGACCAGATCGAAGATGCCATCGACTCAGGTGACGACGAGCCCTTCTTCGATTTCAACGCCATGCCCAAGGACTGGACCGTCCCGGCTCCCCAACCGAAGCTGGCAACTGCCAGCTGAATGCCGGGTAGCTTCGGAGCATGACTGTTGTCTTGCACCTGCTCCCGTCGACGGTGTGGAACGGTGGGCGTCATGCCCCGATCGCTCCCGAGTCTTTGGCCACCGAAGGTTTCGTTCACTGCACGGCCGATGACGAGACACTGCTACGAGTAGCCAATCAGTTCTACACAAACGTGCCCGGCACAATGGTGGCCATCTCGATCGATCTTGATCGAGTGAGCGCCGAGGTGAAGTGGGAACATCCTCCGGGAAGCGACCCGCTCACCGCCATTGCGTTCCCCCACGTGTACGGCCCCATCCCGCGAAATTCGGTGGTGTCATCGCGGCTCATGCAACGTGCCGACGACGGCAGCTACACCGGCTACGGCTCACCCACTCCGTGAGCGAAGCGGCGAAACAACCCCTACGGCTTGCGCCCGGAGAACGTCAGTAACTCGGTTTGAAGATCGACCTCGCCGTCGACGGCCACGATGTCGGCGTAGCGGCCCGGGGCACGAGCCACGGTTGGATCCAGATTCTTGAGGCGGGCGTACGACACCGCCACCAGTTGCGGGTCGAGCCGCTCATCGCCGCCGGTGGCCCGAGCAACGTCCCAGCTGTGGACCACGAGGTCCACGGTCATTTGGAGGATGTAATCGTCGAGTACCACGTTGCCTAACGAGGAACTGAATGTGGTTTGCAGCGCGCCGGGCCGGTCAAGCGCACCAAGCGTCCGGTTCCGAATGTCGAACCACGCGGCGTACGGATCGGGTCCGGCGATCGCTCCAACGTTCTTGAAGACGTCGAGCGACGTGCCTACACCGGCCCTTGCGGCAACGTTGGACACGACCCCCATGGCGTGACCGGCCACGTCACGGGCCGACCACTCCGAACACGGTGATGGGTTGTCCCACGCGTTGAATGGCACGCCTCGCATGATGTGATCGAAGCCGAAGAGGGCGGTGATGTAGTTGCGTGAATTGACGCTCATGTCAGCCTCCTGCGAATGCCGAGGTGTAGCCACCATCGGGATGAAGGATCGAACCGGTAAAGAACTCGCCATCGTCTGAGCACAAGAACAACGCTGTCTTGGCCACATCCAGCGGCGTACCTAAACGACCGAGCGGTATCTGTGCGGTGCGATCGGCCAACCATGCCTCGCCACCGGATTTGGCGGCGATGTCGGTGATCATGTCGGTGGCTACATACACCGGGCCAATGGCATTCACCCGTATGCCGTGCGGCGCGAGTTCGGCGGCAAAGCATCGCGTCAGCATCCACACCGCAGCCTTCGAAACTGCGTACGCACCAGCCGTGGCCCGCTTGGAGGCAATAGAAGCCAACGACAGCATCACGCCCTTGTTTCCATCGGCAACCATGTGTCGGCCAGCCTGTTGAAAGGTGAGGAACACGCCACGGGTATTGATGTTCTGCACAAAGTCGTAGTGCTCTGGCTCCAGGTCAAGCAACGACCGAAAGGCGCTATCGGGATGTGCCGAAACGCCGGCGGACGCCACCACGATGTCAATGCCGCCCAAGGCAGTGTGCGCTGCGTCTATCGCTGCACGAATCGATTCGGGCGAGGTGACATCACCTTCCAAAAACATCGGTCCGGATCCGGCCAAGTCGATCACCGCAACGATTGCGCCCTCGTTGGTAAACATCGAGCCGATCGCTTCACCGATTCCCTTCGCTCCCCCGGTGATCACCACTTTCTTGCCTTCGAGCTTCATCACGCCCTCCTCATATTGACGATCTCCAACAAGTCAGCGTGTATCGCCGCTGGTGCGGCAACCACGTTGCACAAACCGACGCCCAAGTTGATCGGACCGCCGTCAAAATCGGTGACAATACCGCCCGCTTCTTCCACCAGGATTGCGGCGGCCGCGATATCCCACGCGTAGGTGGCGTGCTTTTCTACGAACCCGTCGAGCTTGCCCGCCGCCACGTACGACATCGCGAACGCGGGCGAACCGATGCTGCGCGCCGCGCGGCAATGCAGATGCATCTGTTCAAGCCGAAGCACGTACTCGTGAATGATGGCCGGGTCATCGTTTTGTAGACCGGTCGCGATCACCGCCTTCGAGATATCGGTGGTATCCGCCACTCGCAGATGGGTGCCACCACCCTTTTCGCAGCTGAACAGCTCGTTGCGCGACGGATCAAAAATGACGCCGCAAACAAGCGGTCCATTGGTCTCCCGCACGGCGATGGAAGAACCCCACGGCGACAGCCCTCTGGCGTAGTTGGAGGTGCCGTCGAGTGGGTCGACAATCCATGTATAAGGTCCGTCGGAGTTGCCCGCGTTGCCTTCTTCGCCCAGTACTGCGTGGTGGGGGTACGTCGACAAGATCACCTCAATAATGGCGGCCTGTGCGGCCTCATCAGCCCACGTAACGATGTTGGCTCGGGCCGATTTCTGCAGCACCTCCTTTGGACGCTCCAAGCCCTCCAGCAATTTCGCCCCACCCGCACGTGCCGCGAGCAGCGCTGTATCCAAAAGACTCATGAAATCCCCCAAGTGACGATGTGCCAGCACGCTACCTTCACAGGCGTCCTGACATTGGTTGTAGCATTCGGATCAGGGGCTCGCAGGACGCGGGTGCAGAATCTCAGGGGGAGTCTTCATGGCTGAAATTGTTTCCGTTGACCAGTTTCTTGATGGTTGGTATCCGGGGTGGAAGCCCGAGCATCTCGATATGCCGTGGCTCCGAGCGAAAGCCGGTCCGTTCACGAAAGAGGACGAAAGCAAGTTCTGGTTCGTTGACTTCCACTGGCCCAAGGGGTTCGTGCCGCTCGGCATGACCACCGTTCAGGGCGCGGCACTTTCCACCCAGCTCGCCGCTCATCAGCTACCGCTTCCTCCCGCTGGCGGTTTGGTGCAGCGCATGGGTGGCCCCTTCCTTTATCAGGGTGAAGTGCCTGTTACCTCACCATGGGAAATCGGCAACCGCGCTGCTCGCATCGAGAAGAACATGCCGAAGTTCCTGCAGAACTTCGAACCGCTCTGGGAAGAGCGGAAGTGGGAGCTTGAACTCGGCCTCAACTACTTCGAGAACTACGATTTCTCCGGTAAGTCGATGCAGGAGATCATTGGCTACGTCGTTGACGCCACCACGTTCCAGCAGCGGGCCTGGGAGATTCACTTCGAGATCATGTACCCACTGCTCGTCATCTACCTGCAGCTGTACGGGATCTGTGCTGGCAACGGCATTGACCCTTCTGAGATCTCCAAGATGCTGCAGGGCCGAGACTCAAAGATCATGGAAACCGACCGGGCTATGTGGGCTCTGGTTGCCGAGGCAAAGCGCCTCGGCGTCACAGAGCACTTCGACAACGACCCGAAGAACATCCGGCCTGCACTCGCCAAGGCCGGCGGCAATGCCGGCGTATGGCTGCAGAAGTTCGACGATTTCCTCCAAGTCTACGGACATCGTACCGAGGGCATCGTCGACATCAACCTTCCGTCGTGGATTGAGGATCAGCAGTCACCGCTTGGCCAGCTTCGCAACTTCATCGGCATGGATACGCCCCACAACTTCGACGGTGCGCTCCAGACATCGCAGAAGGAGCGAGACGCCGCTATCGAGGCCGCTCGCAGCCAGCTGAACGGCGAAACGCTCGGCGCCTTCAATGAAGTGCTTGGGCTGTGCAGCATGGCCAACTTCGCGTGGTGGAACGAAGACCACAACTACTACATCGACCTTCGCGCCTCCATCCCGCTCCGAATGGGTGCGATCGCGCTCAGCGAGGCGGTCGGCGCCAACAAGCGAGACGACGCGCTGTTCTGCTTCTACCCCGAACTGGTCGACCTTGGCCGGGGCACGACCACGTGGAAGGACTTGCAGCCGTTGGCCAACGCCCGTCGCGACTATTTCGACGGCTACCAGTCGAAGCGCACCACAGTTCCCAAGGTGGTCGGCACCATGCCCGAAAGCGCCATCGAAGACCCGGTGCTCATCGAGATCTTCGGCATGCACCACCACTACTTCGATGGCCTGAAGAGTGATGCCAACTCGATGAACCTCACCGGCTTCCCGGCCTCGCAGGGTGTGTACACCGGCAAGGCCGTCGTGATGCTTTCTGCCGATGCGCTGTTCGATCTGGAGGAGGGTGACATC
>JANMCE010000359.1:0-12149 GCA_031360915.1 Actinomycetes bacterium
CCTCACCCCGTCCTGCGGTCGGCCAACCGAACGGTATTGCACTTCGGCTGGATCATCGGTGCGCGTGCCAGCGATGGAAGGCGACTCGGTCATGGCGTAACGGACGATCACGGGGGCACCCAAGGTCTGTCGCATACGTTCGATCAACTCGGGTGCAGCCGGTGCCGTTGCGGCCAGACAGATGCGTAGGGCGGAGAAATCGGCCTTGGCGACACCGGGAAGTTCGAGCAACTTGGCCCACTGGGTTGGCACGCCGCCACCTACGGTGATCCGTTCGGTGGAGAGCACATCGAGCATGACCTGGGCCGACCACGGGTTCGGCGTCAGCACGAACGTGATGGCCATCGCCCACTGTTCCCACAGTTTGGCCATGAACCCGGCGTGGGCCATCGGGATGCCACTGATCCGCCGGTCGAACGCCAAGGTCATGTCGCCAGCGGTCTGCACGGCCGCCGCCAGATTGGCATGATCGAGCCAGGCTCCCTTCGCTGGTCCGGTCGTCCCGCTCGTCCAGATGATCACCGCCGGATCACTCGCCTGCTGGGCTGCGGGAAGCTCCCACGTCGTGAGCAAGTCCGGGGTCGGTGTCGCCAGCCGCAGCAACTCTGCCCTCGTGACGATGAGTGGATGATGATCGTCGGGAAGGTGGAAACTCTCGTCGAGCGCGACGACTGCGGTTTGGCAGCGGTTGAAGACAGCGGCGACCTCGCGTGGGCCGAGACGGGTGTTAACGCCGGTGACGATGGCCCCTAGTAATGCTCCGGCGTAACAGGCGACGGCGAAGTGGATCGACGGTGGCAGGCAGACGGCCAGCACGTCGCCATGCCCGATGCCACGCGAACGAAGATGCGCAGCTAATCCGACCGACCGCTCAGCAAGCTCGCGGAACGTCATCCGCTCGCCGGTCGCGACCTCGACAAAGGCTTCGCGGTCGCCGATTTGGTCGACCGCGGCCAGGATCAGTTCGCCGAGAGTTGCGTAATCGCCGGTGACAGCGGATGGGCCGGACATGGGCTCAGCGTCCGAGGATCATCGTGCCGTTGGTGCACATCCATCCGCCGGTTGCGCTCACACACGCCAATTTGGCGTCGGGCACTTGGCGGTCACCGCATTCGCCCCGTAGCTGTTTCACGGCTTCGACGAGCAGGAACAGGCCCCGTTGGCCCGGGTGGCAGGCCGATAATCCGCCGCCGTCAGGGTTGGTGGGCAACGAGCCGCCCAGTTCGAGACGGCCGCCCTCGACGAACGATCCACCTTCGCCCTTGGCACAGAAACCGAGATCTTCGAGGGTGATCAGCAGCATGTAGGTGAATGCGTCGTAGATGTTGGCGACGTCGATCTCATCAGGTCGAATACCGGCCCGCTCGAAGGCCATTTTGCCGGCTACAGCCGCCGGGCCAACGGTGAAGTCGGCCCACTGGCTCATCGAAATGTGCGACGAATGCTCGCCCGTACCAAGAATCCAGACCGGTGGCTTAGCCAAGTCCGCGATGCGGTCCTCGGCGACGAGCACGACCGCGGCCCCGCCGTCAGAACGGATGCAGCACTGCAGCTTGGTGAACGGATCGGCAATCATCGGTCCGGCCAACACGTCATCGATCGTGATCGGGTCGCGCGCGAACGCCTCGGGATTGCGGGCCGCGTTGGCACGGGCCGACACGGCGACCTGTGCCAGTTGCTCGATGGTCGTGCCGTATTCGTGCATATGGCGTCGGGCGGCCATGGCGTACTTCGAGATCAGCGTGTGGCCGTAGGGCGTCTCCCATTGCATTGGTCCACGCGAACCCCAGTCGAGCGACGCGCTGCGCATCCGACGCTTGAGATCGGCGCGGGCGGTGGAGCCGTAGGTGAGCAAAATTACGTCGGCGTGCCCGGCGGAAATGGCATCGGCGGCATGCGCTGCCATCACTTCCCACGCGGCACCACCAACTGCCGTCGAGTCCATCCATCTCGGCGAAATTCCCAGGAACTCGCAGACTTCAACGGGCGCCAACACGCCCAACCCGGTGGAGCCGACACCGTCGATGTCGGCCTTGGTGAGCCCGGCATTCGCGATGGCCCGGCGACTCGCCTGGGCGATCAACTCGTACGGGTTCATGGTGTCCACCCGCCCGATTTCCGAGAGCGCTACCCCGGCGATCGCTACCCGGCGCGCCATCACAGACCGCCCACTTGGTCCGAGATCCAGGCGGCCATGGTGTCAAGGGTCTCGGTGAGCAGATCGGGCTGGTTCTCGAAGTAGTGGGTGGCGCCCTTCACGTAGTGCAGATCGCGCTGCGAGGCCGCGGTCGAGGCGTCGTACATCTGCTGGGCCATGTGGGGGAGCACCGTCGGGTCGGCAGTGCCCAACTGGATGAGGATCGGGGTCGTCATCGTCGGTAGCCAGCGCAACGAATCACCCATCGTCCGCTCGACCGACCACTGATTCAGCCACGAGCGACACGACGTCACCCGAGTGATTCCAGCCGGCATGTAATTGGCCACACGAGGCTCGCCCCACAGCGTCACGCCGATCTGGCGGTCGCTCGGGTCGATGTTTCCGTCAAGGAATCGCAGGTCGGCGGCCGTGCCGTTCACCACGAAAGCCAGGTCTTCGAGACCCTGCGGCCAATGATCGGGCGACGTGAGCTCCGCCAGCGTCGCTTCGCACCAGTCGGAAATGCGGCGGTTGCGATCCATCTGAGCCGTTCGATAACGAGCAATGAACGCTGCGCTGTACGGAGGCGCGTTGTCGGGGTGATACATATCGAGCGACGGGTCGCGGCGGAACGGATCGAGTTCGTCGATGATCGACGGGTCAAGCCATTCGGTCGTGAGCCGAGCCCTTGACGGGTGGGCGTTCAGCAGTGTTATGGCATCCGCGGGACGAAGCCCTGCCGTCGACAAATCGGGGCCGCCGCCGGGAGGTGACGTCACTGTCGGGTGGAGCGCCTGGGCCTGGTAGTACGGCACGATCGAGGCGCCGCCGGAATTTCCGCAGAGCACGACCTTTTCGTAGCCGCGCTCGTACAGATGATCGACCATCGTGCCCATATCGAGCAGGCAGTTCTCCATGATCAGCGATGTGTCGTTACCGACATAGCGAGTGGTAAACCCGATGCCGCCGATGCCACGCTCGGCCAAGCCATGCAGCGCGTAGTGACCCATGAAGTTGGCGGTCGGGTGGCAGATCATCAGCGCGACCTTGGGCTGGTTGCCTACCCGGCGCACCTCGCTGGCCCAAACGGTGCGGGCCAGCCGGGCGACACCTGAGTAGATCTCGACTTTGGCAGGGGCGACGGTTCGAGCCCCGAGCAGATTACGTTCAGTTTCCACGATGCCTCAGCTTGCCGCAGGAAGGGCCAATAGACGGGTCAGTTGAGGACGAATGCCACCGAAAAGCTGCGAAAGCACCAGGGTGCGCTTCACGAACAACTGGCAGTCATGCTCATAGGTGAACCCCATGCCGCCATGGATCTGCAGCGCAGCGCTCGCCGCCGACTCGGCAGCTTCGGCTGCAGTCACATGGGCACTGAGCGACTGGAATTCGGCGTCCGGCCGACCCTCGTCAATGGCGAGCGCGGCGAAGAGCGATTGCGCTCCGGCTAATTGCGCTTGAATAGCCATCTGCGCACACGGGTGTTTGATGGCCTGGTGCACGCCAATCGGCTTGTCGAATTGCACCCGCACCTTGGCGTATTCGACCGCGGTGTCGCGTGCAGCTTCGATGACGCCGGCAAGCATGGCGGCCACCAAAACATGACCACGCAGTTCGATGGGATCCACCGAAACATCCACCGAAACTACGGGGGTGACGTTGTTTGCTGTCGCCCGACGTAAACGCACAATGGGGTCGGTGCAGGGCACAGTCGTGACATCGGTGAGGTCCGCGACCTCGATTAGGACTGCGGTCGTGGCGGTCGCCAAAAGCACCAGCCCGTCGTCGCCGTCGAGCAACTGCAGCGTCCCGTGCACACGGCCCTCGGCGGTGATGGGCGAGTCGGAATCGGCCACTACCAGGCCGACCGGCTGACCCGCGGCGATGGCTTCGGCGAGATCGGTACGCCCACCAAAAGCGGCAGCGCGGGCTGCCAACACGGTAGAGACAAACGGGCCGGGCGCGAGGCCGCGACCGATTTCGCGGAACAAGAGCGCTTCATCGGCCAGCCCCGCGCCAAGGCCGCCATCGGATTCGGGTAACCCGAGGCAGAACCAGCCCAATTCCGCAGCTTCGGCCCATGCAGCAGGCTCGTACGCCGGCGTCAGTTCGAAGCGTTCACGGGTGGATGTGACCGACATTCGGTTGCGCAAAAAGGTGGCCGAAGCCGTGATGATCTCGTCCTGTTCGGTGGAGGGGAGCATGTCCAAGGTGAGCCCTTTACCGCGGTAGGCCGAGCACACGCTCGGCGATGATGTTGCGCTGCACCTCGGAGGTGCCGCCACCAATTCCGTAGGAGAACGACGTGAGGTAGCTGCCAACAATGTCGCCGTCGGCCTCGCCCGGCACGAGGGCCAGCGACCGTGGCCCAATGATGTCGAGACCCAGGGTCTGCACTCGCTTGGCGAGATCGCTGTATTGCAACTTCAGCATCGAACCCTCGGGGCCCGGTTCGCTTGACCGGGCATTGCGGGATATCGCCATATAGGTAAGTGCTCGCAAGCCCGCTGCATCGGCGCGGGCCCTCGCGAGCCGCATCGCGAGCACGTCGTCTTCGATAACCGGGCGTCCATTGGTGGATCGACGGCTGCCGGCCAGCTCGATCAGCACTTCGACCGTGGCCGCCATGGTGACCTGGTTCAGTGTGAAGGCGGTGCCGCGTTCGAACGAGAGTGTGGACATGGTGACGCTCCACCCTTGGTCGATCTCGCCAACGACGTTGGTGAGCGGTATTCGTACCTCGTCGTAGAACACCTCGTTCAGCTCGTAATCACCGTCGATCGTCTTGATAGGTCGCACCTCGACACCGGGCGCATGCATGTCACAGATCACCCACGAGATGCCCTTGTGCTTGGGCACGTCAGGGTTGGTGCGCACCAGCAGTTCCTGCCAGTCGCACAGGCCGGCATAGCTCGTCCAAATCTTCTGGCCCGTCACCACTAACTGGTCGCCGTCGATGACGGCTTTGGTGCGCAGGCTGGCCAGGTCGGACCCGGCGCCCGGCTCGGAGAAGCCTTGGCACCACAGCGTCTCACCGCTCAAAATCTTGGGTAGATGGTACGCCTTTTGCTCTTCGGTGGCACGCGCTATAAGCGTCGGCCCAGCGTGGGACAGCCCGACGAACCGGGTATCCATGGCTGGTAGGCCCGTGCGGCCGTACTCCTCGTACCAGATCAGCTGCTGCAAAATAGGAAGGTCGAGCCCGCCATATTCCTTCGGCCAGCTGATGCCGGCCCAGCCCCCGTCGTATTGGCGGCGTTGCCAGGCGGTGTCGAACGTTCGTGTCTCCGGGCAGAGGTGATGGGGGCGACCGGTCGGAGCATTCTCGGCTAGCCAGGTTCGGGCTTTGTCACGAAACTCGGTGTCCGCCTTCGAGAACGCAAGATCCACTAGTTGAAGCCCTTCAGATCGAACAGCGTGATGGCATTGCCACGCACGATTTGATGAATTTCCGCGTCCGACAGCCCGTCGAGCAGGCGGGCGGCTACGGCTCGGGTGTCGGGCCACGTGGAGTCGGAATGGGGATAATCGGTTTCGAACACGATGCGGTCGAGGCCGATCTTGTGGCGCATGTCGATGCCGGTCTGATCCTTGAAGAAACAGGCCCACACATTGCTGTGGAAATACGTGCTCGGCGGGTTGGGTATCACCTTGGTACCGGCCCAGCCCTGGTTGTCTTCCCACACGTCGTCGATGCGCTCAAGGATGTACGGAATCCAGCCCATCTGGCTCTCGGCGTAGGCCAAGCGAAGCTTCGGGAAGCGCACCAGCACGCCCGACCACAGGAAGTCGACGAGGGAAAACATGGCGTTACCGAACCCGAGTGTGGCAGTCACGGCTGGGGGTGCGTCGGGCGAAGTGGCCGGCATGCGTGACGACGAACCGATATGCATGCACACGACCGTGCCCGTCTGCTCGCACGCTGCGAAGAACGGGTCCCAATGGCCGGAATGGATACTGGGCAAGCCCAGATGCACCGGAATCTCGCTGAAGGCGACCGCTCGCACACCTCGGGCCGCGTTGCGATGCACTTCGGCTGCGGCCAACTGCGGATCCCACAATTGGATGAGGCAGATCGGGATGAGGCGGCCCTTTGAGTCGCCACACCACTCATCGACCATCCAATCGTTGTAAGCGATCACGCAGGCGTTGCCGAGGTCTTTGTCCTTGCCTTCGGTGAAGGTTTGGCCGCAGAATCGGGGGAATGTCGGGTAGCAGGCCGACGCCTCAACCCAGTTGGCGTCCATGTCGTTGAGGCGAGCTTTTGGATCGTAGCAGCCGGTGCGCATGTCGTCGTAGGTGATCGGCGTCATGGTCATCTCGTCTTTGGGATACCCGACCGCTGCGACCATGCGCTTGTGGGTGTAGACGAGGTCCTCGTAGACCCAGGTGTCGGCCTTGGTGGGGGAGTCCTCATCGAATTCCTCCTTGTAAGAGGCTGCACCGGCGAAGTTGATCTTGCGCACGCCTCGGCGCACGACCTTGGGGCCGGCTTCCTTGAACTTGGCTGGCAGCCAGGTTTGCCACAGATGAGCGGGCTCGACGACATGATCGTCAACGCTGATGATCTTGGGAATGCGTTCGATGTCCATCGGGTCTCCGTTACAACGTGCGCCATGTTGGCGACTGGGTCACTACGTTCATCCGCCCTCGGTTGTACCGGCTTTGACGGAAGTCGCTACGAGCGGCGGTGGCTTCGCTGTCGGGTAAGTTCGGCCAGCACGACAGACATGTTCTCGCCCGTCTCCCGAGCGGTTGCCTTGACTTGTTCCCACTCGGCGAGACGCTCGTGCGCCCCGGCGCCCTGGTCATTCCAGGTCGGGTCGAGCGGCGTCGTCAGTTCAAGCCGAATACCGTTCGGGTCATAGAAATAGATGCTGTAGATGATTTTGTGATCGACCGGGCCAACCACCGAATTGCCCTGCGAAACCAGCCAGGCGTACCAGGCATCGACCATCTCGCGGGATTCCACCTCAAGCGCTATGTGCTGGAAGATGTCGTACGCGGCGTGCGTCTTCGCTGCAGGCGGTGGCAGTTCGGGTGCCTCGAAGAAGGCGATCGTTGATCCGTCCTGCATCTTGAAAAACGAGTGGAAATAGGGGACCGGATCGCCCGTCGAGGGGATCTGGTCATCCATCACGGCAGCGACCAGTTCCATGCCCAACATGTGGGTGTAGAAGGCCACGGTCGCAGTGGTGTCGTGGGTGATGTAGGCGACATGGTTCAGCATCATCGGCTTCCCCGGTGCCGATGTGCTGCCAGTCGGACGATCGGTAACTGACATGAGTTTAGAGTAGCCCAGGTATCTGACACGGATGTCACTTGTCGTAGGTTTCGTGTGACGCACGTCTATTGTGGGGGTGACGGTAGCGTCAGAATCTTGTGCGACCGTGCCCGTTTACAAAGAAGGATGTCCATGAAGATCAAGCCTGGTTCTCGTCTTTTCAGCGCCGTGTGTGCGACCGAAATGATCGCCATTAAGGCACCCGCTGGCGATGCAGAGCTCACCATCGGCGGTGCGACCCCGGTCGCTGCCGTCGCCGAGCGGGATAGCGCAGTAGGTGCGGCCGACGGTTTCGACGGGGGAGCCTCCATGGGCAAGCGGTACGTCGACGAAGCCGGCACCATCGAACTGCTGTGCACCAAGGCAGGCAAGGGTGTGCCCGCCCTTGCCGGCGAGTTGTTGCAGCTCAAAGAAGCCAAGGCACTTCCCTCAAGTGACTGAAACCTGCGCTGCGATACCCTGGGACGATCGCACCTGACAGTAGTGTCAGATACGGGTTGACCGATGGCCAGGGGGAATTGCGATGGGTTGGGATTTTGAGACAGATCCGGAGTTTCAGGCCAAGCTCGACTGGGTCGACCAGTTTCTGACCGACGAAGTCGAACCGCTCGACCTTGTCCTCGGGAATCCGTACGACAAGTCGAACCCCCGGGTCATCGCGCTGATCAAGCCGCTGCAGCAGCAGGTGCGAGACCACGAGATGTGGGCGTGCCACCTTGGTCCCGAGTTGGGTGGCGTCGGCTACGGCCAGGTAAAGCTAGCCCTACTGAACGAACTGCTCGGCCGGTCGTACTGGGCGCCCACCGTCTTCGGCTGCCAGGCACCGGACTCGGGCAACGCCGAGATCCTCGCTCACTACGGCACCGAGGCACAGAAGGCCCGCTACCTCCAGCCCCTGCTCAACAGCGAGATTTCCTCGTGCTACTCGATGACCGAACCCCACGCCGGGGCCGACCCAACGTTGTTCACCACCCGCCTTGAGCGCGACGGTGACGAGTGGGTGCTGAACGGATACAAGTGGTTCTCGTCCAATGCGCGCTATGCCAGTTTCTTCATCGTTATGGCGGTCTCGAATCCCGATGTAAGTGCCTATCAGGGCATGTCGATGGCGATTGTTCCGGCGGAAACGCCTGGCATCGAGATCATCCGAAATGTCGGCACCGGCACTGAGGCCATCGAGGACGGTTCGCACGCCTACATCCACTACAACAACGTCCGCATCCCGAATGAGAACCTGCTCGGTGGCGAGGGGCAAGCCTTCGCTATCGCCCAGACACGTCTCGGCGGTGGCCGTGTGCATCATGCGATGAGGACCATCGCCATCGTGCGCCAAGCGTTCGACGCCATGTGCGAGCGGGCCTTAGCCCGACAAACCCGCAACGGCACCTTAGCCACCATGCAGCTGACCCAAGACAAGATCGCCGACTCATGGATCGAAATCGAGTCGTTCCGCCTGCTTGTGCTGCGTACCGCTTGGCTCATCGACAAGCATCACGACTATCGCAAGGTGCGTAAGGACATCGCCGCCATCAAGGCAGCCATGCCGAAAGTGCTTTACGACGTCGTGATGCGCTCCATGCATCTGCACGGCTCGCTCGGTATCTCCAATGAAATGCCGTTCTCCCGTTGGATGGTGACGGCCGAATCACTTGCCCTCGCCGACGGCCCGACCGAAGTGCACAAGCTGGCCCTGGCCAGGGATGTGCTCAAGGAGTACAAGCCCCACGAGGGCCTCTTCCCCAACGGTCATATTCCGACTCGCACGGCGGCCGCTCGCCTCAAGTTTGCCGACTTCCTCGAACGTGAAGCTGCGGAGATCTAGGTCATGCATTTGTCGTCACTGGTGGAAATGGTCGAGTCAGGCTTCGACGACCGCGTCTTGTTGGGCACCGGCGACACCGCCGTCACCGGAACGGACCTCGGTCGCATGGTACGAGCGGGTGCGTCGGTTCTTACCGGTGCGCCAGCGTTGGTCTACGCCGGGGAGAATCATCCGCTGCTACCGATCGCGCTGCTGGCCGCCGCGTGGGCGGGTGTGCCGTTCGTGCCGGTCAACTACCGACTCGACGACGAACGATTGGTAGCGCTTATCAACCGGCAACCGGGTGCGCTGTTGCTGGCGGATGACTCGACTGTCGCCCGGCTGTCGACGCTGGGTCACCCGGCAACGGTGTTCGACACATGGCTGGCGGATTTGCCCGAGTCGTCCGACATCGCGCCAGCCGACGACATCGACGACGTCGCAATCGTGCTCTACACCAGCGGCACGACCGCCGAACCCAAGGCAGCTTTGCTGCGCCACCGCCACTTGATGGCATATCTGTTGGGCTCGGTCGAGTTCGGTTCCGCCGATGAAACCGACGCGGTGTTGGTGTCGGTGCCGCCGTACCACATCGCAGGTGTGGCGAATCTGCTGTCGAACCTGTTCGCGGGACGTCGGCTCGTCTACCTGCGTGCGTTTGACCCGGCGGTGTGGCTCGACACCGTGCGCTCGGAAGCCGTCACGCATGCAATGGTGGTGCCCACCATGTTGGCTCGTGTTGTCGACGTGCTCCATGGGGCTGCGGCCGATACGCCGACGCTCCGCTCGATGTCGTACGGCGGGGCGAAAGTCTCCGAACGGGTACTGGTCACGGCGCTGCACGCATTCCCGACCACCGGCTTCGTCAACGCCTACGGGCTCACGGAAACGGCCTCCACCGTGGCGGTCCTCGGGCCGGAAGACCACCGGAACGCGCTCAGTTCTGACGACCCGTTGGTGCAACGACGTCTGTCCTCCGCGGGGCAGGTGTTACCGATGATCGAGATCGAGATCCGCGATGACTATGGGGCGGTGGTGCCCGCTGGCGATATCGGGTTTATCTATCTTCGGGGCGACCAGATCGCCGGTGAATACGCAACGGGCAGCGTGCTCGATGCCGACGGCTGGTTCTTCACCCGAGACCGCGGGTTCGTCGATGACGAGGGCTACCTCTTCATCGAGGGACGCTCGGATGACACCATCATTCGGGGCGGCGAAAACATCGCGCCGGCCGAAATCGAAGGTGTCTTGCTCGCCCACAAAGCGGTAGCCGAAGCCTGCGTCATTGGCATCCCCGATGATGAATGGGGTCAGCGCATCGTCGCCGCCGTAGTTTTGGAGAATGGTGCCTCGGTGTCGGAGCACGATTTGCGAGCGTACGTACGCGCCTCGCTTCGGGGCTCCAAGACGCCCGACACGATCGTTTTCAGGCCGGAACTTCCCTATACCGATACGGGCAAGATGCTCCGACGAGTTGTCCTCGCCGAATACCTCACCGTGCCCGGCTGATCACCCTGGTGTGCGATAATAGGTACCTATTTTGTGCCGCCTTGGGGGCTAGGCACGGAAGGTAACGAATGAAGCCAACGCGTTTCCACTACCATGCACCAACCACTTTGGCCGAGGCCGTCGGGTTGCTTTCTGAGTACGGCGATGAGGCCAAGGTGCTCGCCGGGGGTCAGAGCCTCGTGCCGATGCTGTCGCTGCGGCTTGCCAATTTCGGCCAACTCATCGACCTGAACAAAGTGTCGGGCGTCTCCGATATCGCCCGGTCGAACGGTCATCTGCGCATCGGCGCCATGACCCGCCAAGCAGTCGCCGAGTACAGCACCGATGTCGCCACTCACTCACCGCTCGTGGCACGAGCACTTCCGCACATCGGCCATTTTCAGATCCGAAACCGGGGCACGGTTGGCGGCTCAATTGCCCACGCCGACCCGGCCAGTGAACTACCTGCCGTGGCCCTGGCTCTTGACGCAGTCATCGAAGCCACCGGCCCATCTGGTACTCGCCGCCTGGCAGCCGAAGACTTCTTCGTCTCCACCTGGGAAACAGCTCTGGCGGATGACGAAATCGTCAGCGCGGTCGAGTTCCCCGTGTGGGATGGTCGATGCGGCTGGGCGGTTGAGGAGATTTCGCGCCGTCACGGAGACTTCGCCCTTGTCGGTACGACCGTTGGCGTGCAGGTCACTGACGGCGCCGTCACTCGTTCTGGCATTGCCCTCTTCGGTGTCGCCGGCACACCGGTTCGAGCGCGTGCGGCCGAGGCTGCGCTGTTGGCCGGGGCTGACGCAGCCGAGGCGGGCCGCGTCGCCGCCAATGAGTTGCACCCGAGCGACGACATTCACGCCTCGGGTAGCTATCGCAAACAGGTTGCCGCCGTCGTCGTACGCAGAGCGATTCTCAAAGCCATGCAGGAGGCACAGTCATGAGCGATACCGTCCAGATCAACGTGCGAGTCAACGGTGGCGAGCACACCGTCGTAGCCGAGCCCCGCACACTGCTGTCAGATGTGTTGCGGGAGAATCTGCACCTCACCGGCACCCATGTGGCCTGCGAGCACGGTGCGTGCGGTGCATGCACCGTGTTAGTTGATGGTGCGGCCATGCGATCGTGCCTGCTCTTTGCCGTACAAATGGACGGCTCGGAGGTCACCACTATCGAAGGTGTCACGCCCAATGAGGGCATGCTGAATGCCTTTCAGCAAGCCATGCAAGACCAACATGGTTTGCAGTGCGGGTTCTGCACTCCGGGCATTGTTGTCTCAATGACTGCCTATTTGGCCGATCATCCCAACCCGACCGATGACGAGTTGAAGGATGCTCTGTCGGGCAACCTGTGCCGTTGCACCGGGTACCAGGGCATCATCAACGCAGCCCGGCAGGCCGCCGGGCTGCCCACCAGCAGCGAGAGGGCGCACTGATGTC
>JANMCE010000383.1:0-2113 GCA_031360915.1 Actinomycetes bacterium
CCTTCGAAGATGGTGAAGATTTTGGCGTCGCGGTGCCAGCGCTCGACAGGGTACTCGCGGGTGTAGCCGTAGCCGCCGAGGATCTGGATGGCTTGCTCGGTTACCCACACGGCGGTCTCGCTGGCCTTCAGCTTCGACATCGAACCTTCGCCAGCCGTGAACTGCTTGCCGTTGCGGGCCATCCAGGCAGCCCGGTGAACGAGCATGCGTGAGGCGTCGATTTCCATCTTCATGTTGGCCAGCGTGAAGGCAATAGCCTGGTTCATGATGATCGGCTTACCGAACGCCTTGCGTTCCTTGGCGTAGTCGAGCGCGTACTCGTACGCAGCCCGAGCAACGCCGACCGCCATCGCACCGACAGCGGGACGGGTGGCTTCGAACGTGGCCATGGCGGGCTGACGCTCACCAGTGTGCAACCGCTCGCGAGCCTTCGCGAGCTTGGCGTCGAGCTTCTCTTTTCCACCAAGCAGCAGCGAGCCGGATAGGCGGACATCATCGAGCACGACCTCAGAGGTGTGCGAGGCACGGATGCCGTGCTTCTTGTACTTCTGCCCCATGCTGAGACCCTTGATGCCAGCGGGAACGACGAACGAGGCCTGGCCTTTGGCTTTCAACGTCGGGTCGACGGTCGCGACAACGACGTGCACGTCGGCGATGCCGCCGTTGGTGATCCATGCCTTGGTGCCGTTCAACACCCACTCATCGCTGGCAGCGTCGTAGACCGCACGGGTACGCAGCGATGACACGTCGGAGCCGGCGTCGGGTTCACTTACGCAGAAGGCGCCGAGCTTGATGTCATCGGCCGTGCCGTAGCACTGAGGCACCCATTCCATGACTTGCTCGGGCGTGCCGTTGCCGACGATGCCAGCCGCGGCGAGGCCGGAGCCGAAGATGGACAGGCCGATGCCAGCATCACCCCAGAACAGTTCCTCCATGGCTACCACCATGGTGAGGCCGCTCGGGTCAGCCATTGCGTTGGCCATAAAGTCGAAGGAGTACAGACCGTTCTTGGCGGCCTCCTTCACGACCGGCCAAGGGAACTCTTCCTTCTCATCCCACTCGGACGCAACCGGACGAACGACGTTCTCTGAGAAGTCGTGCACCCACTTTTGGATCTGCAGGACATCTTCGGATAGGTCCATCGAAAAGTCAGCCACGGGTTGCCACCTTGGTCGTAGATAGTCGCCATATGTTACTGGACGGTAACCAAGGAGACAACCGGGTTATTCGAATCAGTTGTAGGACAGTCGCAGTCAAGACAGATTGAAGAAGGATGCTCCGAGACCCAATGCCACAAGGACTGCTCCGACGAGGTACGGCAGGCCGACGCCACGATCAAAAAGCCAGCCGGCGCAGAGCGGCCCGACGACGCGAGCCGCAGCACCTGCGGATTGCTGGAAGCCGAGTGCTTCACCGCGCGAACGGTCGCCTGCTGATGCGGCGACGAGAGCAGAGAGATTGGGTCCTGCCAATCCTTGACCCAATCCTAAAAGAGCAAGCGCGGGTACGAGCGTGGCCCATGTCTTGGTCACGGCGATCAGTACCAAACCGGCAATCAGTAACGTGAGTCCAACGTGCAATGAGCGTCGAGAACCGATGCGCTCACTGACCTTTCCGACGAGGCCTCCCTGCACCACTACTAACCAAAGCCCGACGCCGACGAAGACCACCGACACCGAACCTTCGGTGAGACGAAAGCGCGCCGAACCGAAGCGCGAGAACATCGCCTCGAACGCGCCAAAGGCCGTGATCGAGAGAAAGCCGATAGCCGCCAAGCGGACCAGATCAGCTCGGTGGGAAGAGATCGTTGCAACATGGCCCTCGACGGACACGCGGCGCGTTTCGGGCAAACGCCACAGAGCGACCACGCCGTTCATCCCCGAGATGGCAGCGGCGACGAAGAACGGTAGGCGCCGATTGCCGAGCGACGCCAGCCCACCAATGGCGGGTCCAAGCACGAAGCCCACGCCAAACGCTGCGCTCAGCATCCCGAGCAGTTTGGCCCGACGTGCAACCGGGCTGATGTCAACTACCGCGCCCTGGGCCACGCTCACGCTGGCGCCCGATGCGCCGTCTATGAGTCGACCCACGAACAGCATCGGCAACGATCCGG
>JANMCE010000397.1:0-6405 GCA_031360915.1 Actinomycetes bacterium
CGGGTGGACGACTTCTTCTCGAACAGGTGCTGACGGTTGGCCTGGAGACGGCTCAGTTTGCCCGTACCTGTCTTCTTAAACCGCTTCGCGGCTGTCTTGCTGGTCTTCATTTTCGGCATGTTGTTGGGCTTTCCTTGGGCCGACGATTTACGCGGAGGGCGTTGGATCGACCGGTGTGGGGTCGGGCTCGGCGGCCACGGCGGCCGGAGCTGCGGGTGCTGGTTCACCAACCGTTGGGGCGGGTGTGGCACTCGGTTCTACAGGCGCGTCGGCCAGCAGGGCTGGCGTGGCGCTTGGCGCTGATTGAGTAGGCGCCGACGACGTCGGAGCCGAACTGGCGGAAGGAGGCTTTGGTTGTTGCTTCTTGCGATCGGGTGCGAGCACCATGATCATGTTTCGCCCATCAACCTTGGGGGCCGCTTCGATCTTTCCGACCGCAACGACTTCTTCAGCGAGATGGGTGAGGATCTTCATGCCAAGTTCGGGATGTTGCATTTCCCGGCCTCGGAACATGATGGTGATCTTTACCTTGTGGCCCTCGGTGAGGAACTCGGCGACCTTGCGAGTCTTGGTGTCGAAGTCTCCGGTACCAATCTTGGGGCGATACTTCATCTCCTTGATTGAGGTACTGACGCTCTTCTTCCGTGACTCTTTGGCCTTCTGCGACTCTTCGTATCGGAACTTGCCGTAGTCCATGATTCTGCAGACGGGCGGCGTGGCCAAGGGCGCGACTTCGACGAGGTCGAGTTCGAGCTCCCGGGCGAGCGATAGGGCGTCGATCAACGTTTTGATGCCGAGTTGGTCCCCGTCGGGTCCGATGACTCGGACTTCGCGGGCTCGGATGCGGTCGTTAAACCGAGGTTCGGTATTCGCGGGCGTTGCTATTGGTGTTCACTCCTGCACAAAAGGGCTTTCTCCTCCCAGAAACGGACAAGGCGCCGACAAAAGCCGACGCCCGCGTACAGGGGAGAAACCCTGTGCTCGAATATCGACCTGGGCGCATCTCAGATGGCCAGGTGGGGTCCGTAACAGCATCGGCCCCGCTTTCCTCGGTTGTAGGCGTCTATCGTAGCGCAGGTGAGTAGCGAACAAGTAGCTGACAACTTTGAAGACGATGCGGCCGAGATGGCCGAAGCCCTGGAAGACGCACGGCGAAGGGTCGCCGAGGCTCCCGCCGAGACCGTGGTAGCCAACCATGCCATGGGCCTGTATGAGCTGGCCGCCATCCATTTGTCGGCCCAACCGCCCCGTCTGGTCGAGGCCGCCCTCGGGATCGACGCCCTTGCCTGCCTGGTGGAAGGCCTCGGCGACCGCATGGGTGAGAACTCAGGCATCCTGAAAGACGCCCTCCATCAGATCCGCCTGGCCTTCGTCCAAATCAAGTCCACCATCGCGACCGAGCCCGCGGCTACCGAATAGCGGCCGTTGCCAGCCTTCCAAGCTGCCATGCAGGTTCGATTCCGTCACCCGCTCTCTGAAAAGCCCCAGGCTGAGCTGGGGTTTCGTCCCGTCTCACTTCGCGTATCCCGAGAAATTCGCCCGTCGCGGCCTTACCGCGGCCTTACGAGGTCGGCTGGCGCGACTGCCGCGTTCTCGTTGCTGCCTCTGTGACCCGCATTAGGTACTCGATGTGTTCAAGCATCGCCAAAGCACTTTCTGGCGAGTCCTCGTGACCGGTGCTGTGGGCGCGAGGGTTTCGCCAACCAGCGACGACGCCCTGACACATCATCATGTGGCCGCGCTGTTCACTCCTGTCGCTGTCAGTTCTCAGCCGATTCAACCGGAGCTTGGGCTTCTTCTCTGAGAACACGCTCGTCATCAGTCCGTCGCCATCCTCCTTGCTCCCCGAGCGGGCGCGCACACACTCATTGAGCGCCTTGACGCCCGACTCCACAGCGTCATTGTAGTGACCGCTCAGGAAACGAGTTCTTGTTGCCGACCGCAGTCTCGAGTTCACTACCCGGCGGTCGTACTCCGCGAGAGCGTCATGTACTTCGGCGACCTCGCCGACAATTTCGTCGGCGAAGGGGAATCCCAAGCCGAGTTCACGAGCGAGAGTTTGGATTAGCCGAGCAGAATCAGCAACGTGTCGTACGTTCCGCATGGCAGCCTCACGCCGATGCGTAGAGGTGCGTCGCCATGCTCTTGAAGATCTGCTCGATCTGATCAGCCGACGCGTCGGCGGAGATGTGGATCTGAACGTTGACGTTCAAGGTGGGCGCTTCCTTCGCGGGCCGCTGCGCGAGGTGCATGGGCTGCTGGACCGTCGATCTGCTGGCAGCGGGGGCTGCTGTCGGCGCGGACGTCGGGTCAGTCGCTTTGGCGCGACCGTTCGGCTTTCCGGAAGCCTTCGGGACCGCTTGGGCACTTGTAGAAACCCGGGTGGACACGTCGCCCGCAGCGAGAAGCGAGTAGAGCCCTGCCATTCCAGTAGCAGCGCCGCGACCCGATCCTGTGTTCCGCATGAACCAGCTGACTGCCTTCTCGTAGTCCGCGGTGGGGTCGGGAATCGCCGAACGCAATCCGTCCGGGTACACGTCAGATGCCATCGCGGCGCACACGTCTGGATACGACGAATCCTCCCGCCAGTCCAAGGCTCGCTCCGTCGGACTGTTTGTTTCATCGATCAGCCCGAGGGTCCGTAGTGGGCCGAGCAGATTGCCAGCGGATGCTGCAGACGTGAGTCCGAGAACCGACTGGAGATAGTCCGCGTCGACCTTCGACGGCATTGTCTGGTGGAACTTGTCACGCAAGGTCCACCAGTTTTTCGTTGGCAGTCTCGGATAGGTCTTTTTCTCGTCGGCCACTCTCTGTTCCTTTCGCCGCAGTCGGCCGCCATCCTAGGACTACATTGCTGTAACTACACCCCGAATTTCACAGACATTCCTTCTGTTGCTCCTACCACTGAAGCAACTTGACTCAGAAAGGCCCGATTTACTGGGCTTTTGGCTCTCCGAGGGCCATCACATCGACACCTTACGCAGGGACACAAACACTGGGGCCGCGCGGACGCCTTCCGATATGTGGCTATCTCTGCCAGCGGTCGGCGATGTATTCGTCGAGGGTTTCTTGCTCGTCGTCGGTGAAGGCGACGGTGGAGTTGTTGCGGCGGCGGAGGAAGACTCGGTCTTGTTTGCTGGTCTTGGCCCACGTGGGGCGGGAGGCGGCGGGTACGTCGACTCGACAGACCTCGCCGCCGCCGAGTGACAGCTCGGTTTCGAGGATGCGCACGCTGATCCTGGCTGCGGCGGACTTTCCGATTGCCGTTTCCAGCATGGTGTCGAGCCAGTTCACGAAGCCGTCGGCATTTGCAGGTTTGACCTGGGCGTAGTCGTCGGCGAGGCCGTGGATCGTGCGGTCGTTTCGCACGCCGATCAGCAGGGTGCCACCGTCGGTGTTGAGGAACGCTGCGACTGTTTTGATCACGGCGTCCTCCATGAGCTTGTCCTTCTTCCCTCGCGCACGTTCCAGCGCGCCGTCGACTTGTACTCCACGTCTTTGGTTTCGTCTGCGGCAAGCAACTCGGGCAACGTCCGGTCCTCGCGCAGTACCTGCGCGACACGCCGGGCAAACTCGGCGTCGTGGCGCAACTGGGCGATGACCGCCTCGGTGTCGAGCGTGGCCACCGATGCCGACCCCGCAGCCGGCTCGCTCTCGACATACACGCTGTCGCCGGCCGACGCGTACGAGCCGACCACGTGGTCGAAGATCGCCTGCACCTTCTGGTCGAAGACGTCACGCGGGTAGGGGTCCGCGGGCAGGCCGTTGTCGAGCTCGCGACGGATCGTTAGCCGCATCTCGGCTTGGGCCTCAGCTCGTGTACGCCAATCGACGACCAACTTCTCATGGATATGTGCGAGCAGGCCCTTCGCAACGGCTCGCACCCGCAAGAGATCGTCAGCCTCCAAAGCCGGGCCCGGGTTGGTGAGGAGGTCGAAGATCGCCAACTCCTCCTCGGTCATGTCCTCGACGACGGCGCGTTGTTCCTCGACGGTCAGTCACTAGACAGTTCGATCAATCGACGGAGGTACTCATCGATGTTGATCGAGCCGGCGTTGTACTCGGCGATCAGTTCCTCGATCCGACGCACGAGGTCATCGCGGGTCGGGTTCTTGCGGGCCGAGGCGACGGCTCGCTGTTTGAGCAACGACGCAAGCCGTTCGGTCTCGGTGCGTTTGCGACCGGCGAACTTGGTTGCCAGTTGCTCGAAGTCGATGCGTGACAGGTCGATGCGTCGATCGGCCGCAGCCTGCGCGTCCGCGGCGGCATGAATGATGTACTCCCCGGCACCGATCGACCGATCGAGGAGACGGTCGACGGCGTCGGTCACGTACAGCAGCGCTTCGACGGCGTGGTTGCGCAGGTTGATGAAAAAAGCCCGGCTCTAGCAGGGATTTTCTTGGTGCCATTCCGTTGAGCGAAAACAGTCCAGTGGAACCTTCCAAGCTGGTCATGCGGTTTCGATTCCGTCAGTCCGCGGCGATCCACCCGGCGGCCTTGAGATCCTCCTGCGCCCAACGAAGCCAACGAGCGGAGTTCGAGGAAGGATCACGCTGCACGATGGAGCACACGACCTTCACGGATCGCAACGCGGACAATGCCGGGCTCCAGCGCCCGTTCAGCTAATGAAGCCTCGTCGACGACGATGATGTCGATCGGCACGGGAACATCACGCAGCTGCCGTAGCACCTGAGCCGCTGCCTCATGCCGGTTCACCACGTGGGGCAGAACGATCAACAAGTCGATGTCCGAGTCTGGCCCGTCCTCACCTCGTTCGACAGAGCCGAACACCACGACCTGTGTTGCATCACTCCATTCAAAAATCCACGCAACCACATCGTCAACCCAGCCGGAAAGAAAGCGACCGTTGTAGCGCGCCTTGCCATCGATAACTTCCAGACGGGAACGACTCACAAAGGAAGTCTTGCAGGTGGAGAGCGCGTCGCGTCGTGACCAGCCGTGCCGTACCGCCGCTTGGGCGTAGGCGAGACGGGCTTCACGCCTTGGAGCTTGGCCAGTAGAACCTGATTGTGACTCCATGGAAATTGTCCCACAGCTTGTGGGACAATTAATTCCTCTGGTGATGACGGCGGGGCTGCCCTGCCAACTGGCGTTTTGGTTGCGTCGGAACGGGGCGTGATGGTGCCAAACTATCGCTGTGCCCACGAAGGTGATCCTCGACGTTGACACGGGCACCGATGATGCCGTTGCTCTGATGGTCGCTGCACTGTCGCCCGACATCGAGCTTGTGGGTGCTACGACTGTCAACGGCAACACCGGCGTTGAATACACGACGGAGAACACGCTCAGGGTGTTCGATTGGATCGGCATGCCGCATGTGCCGGTCTACCGCGGGATGTCCCGGCCGATGGTTCGTGCCCAACCTGAGCTGGGCATGGCGGCCACGATCCACCGGAATCTGCTCGACCTTCCGCCCGCCTCGCGGGGTGCCACGGTGCGGCCCGAGCACGCCGTCGATTGGCTGATCGACACCTATCTGGCGTCCGATGGCGACATCGTTTTGTGCCCGGTTGGGCCGCTCACCAATATCGCGGTGGCGATGCAGAAGGAACCACGCATCGTGGACTCCATCGCTGAGATCGTGCTCATGGGCGGAGCCCATCACATGGGCAACCTCACCCACTCGGCCGAGTTCAACTTCGCGCTCGACCCTGAGGCGGCGCGGATCGTGGTGAACTGCGGCCGGCCGATCAGGATGGTGCCGCTCGATGCCACCCACCGTGCTCTCCTTTCAGCCGACGATGCCGGGCGGCTGCGCGACCTCGGCACGCCAGCGAGCGAAGCAGCGGCTCGTTTCGTTCTGCAGCGGATTGCCGGGTACGAAGCTACCCAACCGATCGTGCATCGATCTGGAGTGGCGCCCATCCATGACGCGCTCGCAGTGTGCGCCATTATCGATCCGACGATCCTGACGACCGAGTTCATTCCGGTCGATGTCGAGGTCAACGCAGAGCTATCTGTAGGGCGAACAGTGTGTGATTTCCGGACGCGCACCAATAGGCCTGCGAACGTGCACTTCGCCATCGATGCAGACGAGGGAAAGTTCGTCCAGATGCTGATGGAAATCCTCGGCCGAACAGCTTGACGACGACCGATCACCCGTCCTTGGCCTATCGCAGCTTTGTGATGTCGGTTGCTTCATAGCGGCCCAGGTAAGGAAGTAAGGAAAAGGCGACGAGCGCATGGACGTCAATAGTGCGGGTACCGTCAGCGATTTGGGTGCAGTGGAAGAAGCGACGGTTGCCGTCGTCGTCCACGATCCAGCCCATGCCCGCCGCGTCGTCAAACTCCTCAACGATGCCCCGCATCAGTGCACGATCTTTGACAACGGGAGCTCGAGGATGTCGGTGGCACCGGCATCCTTCAACTCGGGGATCAGCGTGT
>JANMCE010000010.1:0-8238 GCA_031360915.1 Actinomycetes bacterium
CGTCTTCTTGGACACGCTGCCCGGTGACTTGCCGCCCCGCTCCTTGATGGCCGCCTCGGCACCTTCGCGTGAGAACCCGTCGACGGTCCCGGTGACGACGATCGACATGCCCGCGAGCGTTTGCGGCAGCGTCGGCGCGGCCGGACCTTCGAAGTTGAGACCATATGCGCGCAGACGTTCTATGAGCGCGCGGTTGGCCGGGACAGCGAACCATGCAGCGACGCTTGCCGCGATCACACCGCCGACACCGTCGACCGCGGCGATGTCCGCCTCGGTCGCTTCGAGCAGCCCGTCCATGTGGTGGAACGCCCGGGCGATGACCTGGCCCATGGTGGCGCCCACATGGCGGATGTTGAGTCCGAACAACAGGTTGCCGAGCGGACGCTGCTTCGAACCCTCGATCGCGCCGACAAGGTTCTGCACCGACACCTCACCGAAGCGCTCGAGGTCGCGGAGGCGGGCGATCCGCACCGGTAGCTCGTAGACGTCGCCCACGTTGTCGAGCAGTCCGGCCTCGATGAAGACGCCGACCGTCCGTTCGCCGAGCCCCTCGATGTCCATCGCTCCCCGCGAGCCGAAGTGCACGACGCGGGCCCACGCCTGCGCTGGGCAGTCGGCGTTCAGACACCGCGTGTCGCTCTCGCCCTCGGGCCGAACGAGGACCTGTTTGCACGCCGGGCACACAGTTGGGAAGGTCCACTCCGCTAGGCCTTCAGGTCGCAAGGACAGCACTGGGCCGACGACCTCCGGAATCACGTCGCCCGCCTTGCGCACCACGACCGTATCGCCCGGGCGAACGTCTTTCAGCCGCACCTGGTCCTGGTTGTGCAGAGTGGCCATGGCAACGGTCGAGCCGCCGACGAACACGGGCTCGAGCACGGCGAACGGGGTGGCCCGACCGGTGCGGCCGATCGACACCTGGATGTCCAACAAGAGCGTGGTGCGTTCCTCTGGAGGGAACTTGAACGCGATAGCCCACCGAGGCGCCTTCGACGTGAACCCGAGCAAATGTCGCTGCGCGAGGTCATCGACCTTCACCACCGCACCATCAATCTCGTAGCGCAGGTCGTGGCGATGTTGCAGCCATTGATCGGTGAACGCGTACACCTCATCGAGCGAATGCAATGCCCGAATCTCGGGGTTGACCGGAAAACCGAGCGACGCCAGCCATTCGATCGAGGCGGTGTGGCTGGTGAGCTCGGGCCCACCGACTACTTCGCCCAACTGGTAGCACCACATCGACAGCTCGCGGCTGGCGGTGATGCGCGGGTCCTTCTGGCGAAGGCTCCCTGCGGCCGAGTTGCGCGGGTTTACGAATCGTTTCACGCCGAGTGCGGCCTGACGCTCGTTCAACGCCTCGAACGCGGCGATCGGCATGTACACCTCACCACGAACTTCGACCACAGCGGGCGAACCGGTCGGAAGCTTTTTGGGGACAGCGGCAATGGTCATGATGTTAGCGGTGACGTCTTCGCCGACGCGCCCGTCGCCGCGGGTTGCGGCCTGAACCAATGTGCCCCCTTCGTAGCGAAGGCTCATGGCCAGGCCGTCGATTTTCAGCTCGCAGACGTAGGTGGCAGGAGCACCCGCGAGGCCTCGGTTGACGCGCTCGCCCCAACCACGTAGCTCCGCGAGATCCATGGCGTTGTCGAGGCTCATCATCGGCATCGCATGCACGACCGGTGCGAACGTCGCGCCGGCAAAGCCCGCTACTGCCCTGGTGGGAGAGTCGGGCGTGGCCAGGTCGGGGTTGGCTTCTTCAAGCGATGCCAACTCGCGCACGAGTAGGTCGTACTCGGCGTCAGAAACCTCGGGGTCGTCCTGCAGGTAGTAACGCTCGTTGTGACGCAGGATCTCACCCCGCAGAAACGTCGCGCGGGCAGCAGCATCTTTGCGAGTAGCCATGATGCCTCCGAGATTACGCCCTGGCGGTCAGACCAGTAGCCGCTGCCTGTTCGGCCACGTGAGCCGCTACGACGTTCGTGAGCGCAAACACGTGGGCGGCCTGCTCGGGTGTGTGCATCGCCAACCCGCACGCTGGGGTGATGATGGATTGCCGACGCAACTGACCCGGGTCGCAACCGCCGACCACCAGTTCCGACCATAGCGAGGACAACTCGTGCCAGTACCGGTCCGCGTGCAGCGCGAGCGGCCGATCTGTGGGCACGACGCCCCACGCCACGATGCCACCGCCGTCAAGGAACGGCGCGAGGTAGCCACTGAGCCGGGCCACCGTTGCTTCGGCTGGCACCGACACAATCGCGGGACCTGAGGCCAGGAGGGCAGCGAGGTCGGCGTCTGCGCAACAGTGCAGCCCCATGACGGCGTCATCTTCGAGCACGGCCATGGCGCCCGACACAAGGTCGATGGCTTCGTCGGGAGAGATCGGAAAGCCGGGCGTGAGTACCGCACCCGCGCTCGGTTCATCGATGAACACGACCTGCGTGCAACCGGGGAGATCCTGCGCGACCTGGACGTGGATGGCTCTTGCCGTCGCCCGCACCACGCGCAACGCCACGTGGAAGGCGTCCGACACCGGAACACCAAAGTGGAGTAGGGCCATACCAATCGTGAGCGGGCCGGTGAGCTGCCACTTGACCGCACCACGGTGACCACGGGCGGCCCGAAGAAAAGTACGGAGGCTGACGAACGCCTGGTGGCTAAGGTCAATCCGAAGGTCGCCCGCAGCATCAAACGTGGCGACGTCGATCTGCAGAAGATCGCCGACGAGTTCCACTCCGGGCAGCCCAAGGAGTACCTGGGCGATCATGCCTTCGGCCGGATGGCGGTGCACCAACTGCGGCACGAACGGCATAGTCGGGCACGATGACAGGCTGAACTCGGACGCAATGTCGGCCGACAGATGCGGCACGCTGCCGATGCCGGTGACGGCGCCAGGAAGAAGCGCTCTGGACACCAGCTTCTGCATCTCAGCCCCCTCCTCTGAATCGCCACCCGACTTGGCCCTTCGGTCCTTTACCTTAAACGCTCGGTTGGTCGCCAGCCCAACCGAAAGGACTGGCGGTCTTGGCGAGTGCACCCCGGCAGCGATAAACCTTGCGCCGTGTCTCGCGCTGCCGCTCTCGATCATCGACGCTGGTCGATCGCGTCAATGGTGACGTGGGCCTTCCGGGCGGTCTGGGCCAGCCTGCCCTTCGCCGCCGCGCCCGCGCTCGCCCAGGTGTTCAGTGATGCCAGTCGTGCAGTGCAACTCGTTGGTTCGGCCGGGCTGTGGTTGGGGTGGATCGTGGTGCTCACTGCGTCGCTCGTTCCCACCACGATTTCGCTCACTGTCGTACGTCTCGTGTCCCCGTGTGCGGTGGTAGCTGCGTTCGTGTCATCCACTCGACGCGCCAGCTCGATCGCCATCGTCAGCGCAGTGCTCGTCGCCATTGTGGCGGTCAGCCTGGCCTACTCGGCCGAGTTCGGCGGGGTGTTCGTACAGGGGTCCGCGTACGGTGACGAAACCCGATTTCCGCTGCGTCCGCCTGGCCCACTCGTTGTCGGTCCGCTGCCCCTCGGATGGGCGCTCGCGGCCACGGCCATCATCAGCGGACCGTTGCTGCTGGCCGCCCGTTCCTATGTCCTCGGGGCAGCCGTTACCGCTTTCGGCGTGGCATTGACGTGGATCTTCGGTCGGCGCTGCCACAGGTTGGCTCGTCGGTTTCTGGTGCTCGTTCCCGTTGGTATCGTGGTGCACGATCACTTGGTGTTGTCCGACACCTCCATGTTCCGCAAGAGCGATGTCGCCAGCGTCGGTCTGGCCCTCGACAAGACAGAGGCCGCAGACCTCACCGGCAAGGCGCTCGGCAACGCAGTGGAAATCGCGCTGAAGGATTTCGACACGGTGGTGCTGGCGGGCACGCCCAAGAAGCCTGGTGGCACCGCGTTGCACGTGCTGTCGGTGTTGGTAAGCCCGAGTCGACCCGGTCGTGTACTCACCGAAGCAGCCCGCCGCGGTCACGCCGTTCGCTGACGCCGGCTCCCCGCCGGATTGCGATGCAGCCGAGTGACCCGGAGCACTTACGTTGACGTCGCCATCGGGAACTGCCAGTCTCGGACCGTGACCTACCGGAACATCACCCTGTCGATTGATGGAAACGCGGCGACGATCACGCTCAATCGGCCCGAGCGCCGTAACGCACTGGCACTCGATCTCATGCTTGAGCTCACCGACGCGTTTCAAGCCGTGGCCGAGAGTGATGCGTTGGGAATTGTGCTCGCCGCAAACGGGCCGGTGTTCTCGGCGGGGCACGATTTCCGTGACATGGCTGGCGGCGACTTTCTCACCATCCGCAACCTGTTCAAGGTGTGCACCGAGATGATGGACACCATCCAGGCCGTCCCTCAACCGGTGATTGCTCGTGTGCACGGCCTGGCCACCGCCGCCGGGTGCCAACTCGTCGCAACGTGCGATCTCGCCGTCGCTAGTGGCGACGCCGGCTTCGCCATCCCCGGCGGCAAGGGCGGCCTGTTCTGCCACACGCCGCTCGTAGCCGTCGCCCGAAACGTCGGCCGCAAGCGTGCCCTCGAACTCGCTATGACCGGCGACACGATCGACGCCAAAACCGCAGCCGACTGGGGCCTCGTGAACCGGGTTGTGCCAGCCGACGAACTCGATGCTGCTGTTGCCGATCTTCTGCGCCGGGTCACACGCGGCTCGGCCCAGTCGAAGGGCATGGGCAAGCAGACGTACTACGCGCAGATCGACCTGCCGCAGAGCCAGGCCTACAGTCATGCCGTCGAGGTGATGTCAGGGTCGGCAACAACGCGCGACGCTCAGGAGGGAATCACGTCCTTCCTCGAGAAGCGGCCCGCCGTTTTCACCAGCCGACCTTGATAAGGGCCACAAGCGTTGTGTCACGCCGGTCGCTGACACCACGACGGTCGTATGCTTCGACGCGACGCTCGAAAGGAACCTCGCCGTGGACCCTCGACCACCCCTGCCGCCCTTCACCGAAGAGACCGCTCGCAAGAAGGCCCAAGCGGCTGAGGACGCCTGGAACTCGAAAGACCCCTTTCGAGTTTCGCTCGCTTACACCCTTGATTCGGTTTGGCGAAACCGCAGCCAATTCCTCCAAGGCCGCGACGAAATCGTGTCGTTTCTTACGGCCAAGTGGGAGCGCGAGCACCAGTACGTGCTGCGCAAGGAACTGTGGGCCCACACCGACAATCGCATCGCCGTGAGGTTCCGCTACGAATGGCACGACGACTCTGGTCAGTGGTGGCGCTCGTACGGCAACGAGAACTGGGAGTTCGACGAACTCGGTTACATGAGCCGTCGCGAAGCCAGCATCAACGACGTCGCCATCACCGAAGCCGACCGCACCATGTTCGCCCCCCGCCAACCCGGCGAAGCCCCCCTGTTCTAAATCGCCGCCCCTTCCAAACTTGCGGCAATTGCTGTTCTCAGCGAGCAGTAACCGCCGCAAGTTGGGCTGAGCTGCCCTCCGCCCTTTCGAACTTGCGGCGGTTAGTGTTACGCGACCGCAGTAACGGCCGCATGTTCGGGTAGGGCGCAATAGATCTGCAAGAGGTCGGCGACGACGTCTTGGAGGTGGTAATCGATGTCGACCTCTCCGACGCGCTCTGAGTGCCAGCCAACAAGGTGATATTGCCGGTCTCTCCAGCGGTCGTAGTTGTTTTGGCGTCGGCCGCCGTGCCACGCCGAATGATCGACTTCGATCAGTAACCGCCGCGAGGGCTCGGCAAGGTCTGGGTGCACTAACGAACCATCCGGCAGGCGAAGGGGCATCTGGCGGACGAGCGGTGGGAAACCGCCCTGTTCCAGCGCTCGAGCAAGCCGGAGCTCATAGTCGGAGTTGACCGGACGCTGATCCGCTGGTCGTTGGCCGATGAGCTCCACAAATGTTCCGGAACCCTTGCGCCCTCCCTTGGCCAGTCGACGAGCGATGCGATGTAGATCCGCAACGGCGAACATCCGCTGATCAAGACACTGCTCGATGACCGATTCCAGTTCGTCGCGTCGCACCAGCGATGCAAGGTCGAACACAGTCCGAATAGGTGTCGTGAGCGAGATTCCGTCATCCCGACGGAGGATGTCGTAGTCCGACAGGTCGACGCTCGAGTGAAATACGACGCCAGACCGCCGCCCAGGGTGACCATGCTGCACTGCGACGTGGGTCTGCTGAAATCGTTTCACCTTGCGAAACCCCCACAACTGGCCCGCAGTCGCATGCGAGATGATGCAAGGTGAGCCGCTCACCAGCGTGACGAGACGCTGTTCTCGGGTCGGCCGGGACGCCGCGTCGACATAAACCCCTTTGCGCGCGACCAGAAGTTGACCCCTATTGAGAAGTCCCCTGATTTCGCCCGGCGAGAACCCTTCGTGCTCGAGCCACTGTCGTGTCACAACCCCGTGGTGTATCGACAACCACCGAGCCAAATCTTGCCAACAAGCCGCCATCATCCCTCCAAAAAAATCGCTGAAGTTGAGGGAAGTCAGCTCAGCGTATCAAGCGCGGCCAGCCCTGCGAACTTGCGGCAGTCGCTGTTGCCAGCCAGCAGTAACTGCCGCAAGTTGGGGCGGGCGAGGGCGAGGGCGCGGGGCGGGCGAGGGCGCGGGCCGGGCGAGGGCGAGGGCGAGGGCGGGCCGGCAGATCAGCGCGCGATGCCGCCGCCGAGGACGTGGCGGTCGGTGGCGTCGTAGATGACCACGCTTTGGCCGGGAGCGATACGGCGTTGGGGTTCGTCCCAGGTGACGGTTCCGGCCTGATCAAGGTGGCCGAGGCGGGTAGCCCCGTGCGCGCTCCACTGCACTCGAACCGGTCCGGTGACAGGCTCGTCGGACCACACGAGTTGGGTGAGCGCGACTGACGGACGCTGCAGATCCGCGGCCGATCCGACTGTGACCACACCATTGGCGGCGTCGATGTCGACAGCGTAAAGGGGGTCTCCCCCACCGACCATGCCGAGGCCCTTTCGTTGGCCGATGGTGACCATTTCGATGGCATCTACCCGCCCAACCGGCGCACCCGACGTATCGACCACACGCGCCGCGCGCAGCGGAATGCGATCGCCAAGAAACGATGACCGGCCACCGACACTGGTGATGAAGCAAACGTCCTGGCTGTCGGGCTTGGACGCCGTGCGCAAACCGAGGCGGGCAGCGTCGGCGCGCACGTCATCCTTGGTGCGGTCGCCCACCGGGAACAGGGTGCGGGAAAGCTGCCGCTGGTTGAGCATGTGAACGACGTAGCTCTGATCCTTGGCCACGTCATGCCCGCGAGCGATGCGCAGCGAACCGAACGAGTCGGTCTCGACACGAGCGTGGTGGCCCGTGGCGACAGCATCGAATCCGAGCACCTCGGCACGCTCCAGAAGGCGGTCGAACTTGAGGTGGCGGTTGCACTCGATGCACGGGTTGGGCGTGAGTCCGTTTGTGTGCGCGTCAACGTACGGCTGCACGACGTGGGCGTTGAAGTCGTCGGTGAAGTTGAACACGAGATGGTCGATGCCGATCTGCTGCGCCACGCGACGGGCATCATCGACATCGCTGACCGAGCAGCAGCCCGTGTCGCTCTCGCCGCCCCACAGCTTCAACGTGACACCGACAACTTCGTGGCCCTGCTCCACCAGCAGCGCGGCGGCGACCGATGAATCAACGCCACCGGACATGCCGATGAGTACCTGCATCACACCACGCCCCGACGAAGCTGCGCGACCGCAGGTGGGATGATGGCCAACGCGAGGGTAATGTCGTGATCGGTCGTGGCGGTGCCGAGACTGAGCCGAAGCGCACCGTTGGCTCGCTCGCGTGCGATACCCATGGCTGCCAAAACATGGCTGGGGTCCATCGCGCCGGATGCACACGCGGAGGCCGCTGAGGCACACAGTCCGGCGCGGTCGAGCAGATACAGCAGCGCCTCATTCTCGATGCCGTCGAAACACACATGGGCCGAACCGGCGATCTTCATCTCACGCGGGACGGTCTCGATGGTGTGGGGAACGGCAGCGAGCAGTCCGTCGACCAGCCGATCACGCTGCGCCCCCACTCGGGCAACGGTGGCTGCTCGCTCGGCCACCGTTAACCGCATTGCCTCGGCCATCGCCACGATGCCGGCAACGTTGTGGGTACCGCTGCGCAGATCGCGCTCCTGTCCACCGCCGAGCAGCATGGGCGCCACCGTGGTGCCTTTGCGGATGACGAGCGCGCCCACACCCTTCGGGCCGCCGAACTTGTGAGCGCTGACGGCGATGAGATGGGCGTGCTTGGCG
>JANMCE010000058.1:0-1789 GCA_031360915.1 Actinomycetes bacterium
GCGCGAGTCAGCGCTGAATACGAAGGCGCTGCTTGATGAAGTGGGCGTGCGCAGCTTTGTGAAGACCACCGGCAGCAAGGGCCTCCATATCTACGTGCGCCTGATGCCCGGCTTCGATTCGTATCAGGTGCGTTCGTGCGCCGTGGCGATCGCACGCGAGTTGGAGCGACGTCATCCCGACCTGATGACGGCTGCGTGGTGGAAGGAAGAGCGCGGCAAGCGCATCTTCGTCGACTTCAATCAGAACGCCCCGCACAAGACCGTGTTCGGCCCGTGGTGCGTGCGACCTCGCGTCGGCGGCCAGGTGTCCACTCCACTCTTCTGGGAGGAAGTCGAGACCGTCGACCCCGCTGCGCTCACCTTGTCGAGCGTGCCCGCTCGCGTGGCAGACCTGGGTGACCCGTGGTTGGAGATGAACGATGACCCGCAGTCACTGCTCATGCTGCTGGCGATGCACGAGCGCGATCGCGACAATGGTCTGCAGGACGCCCCGTGGCCACCCGTCTACCCGAAGATGCCCGATGAACCAATGCGGGTAGCACCCAGCCGGGCCAAGAAGGAGCCCGAGGCTTAGACCTGCAGCGCGTGGAGGAGGGCCTGCTCGATCTCGGCCACGTCGTCGATGTCGGTGATCTTGTGGCCGTTGGCATCACGAACGTAGAACGCGTCCACCACATCGCTGCCCATGGTGACGACCTTGGCGCGGCCGATGTCCACCTCGAGTTCAGCCAGCGCTTTGGTCAGTCGGTACAAGAGGCCGATGCTGTCGGGACCGGTGGCTTCGATGACGGTGGCGTCGTCGGAAGCCTCGTTGAGCACCCGCACTCGGGGTCGCAGGTGGTGCGCCTGCACTGCTGGTTTGGCGTACGTGCGGGCCCGCTGCGCAAGCCGGGCGTCCAGCGCCATGCGTCCGGTCAAAGCCTTGAGCAGCGTGCGTTCTACCTTGGGCCAGGCGATGTCGCCGCCAAACGATGACGTCACCCGGAACCGGTCGATCACAAAGCCGTCCGCGCCGGCGGCCGATGCTTCGGCCACGTCGAGTCCACAGGTTGCCAGCACCCCCGCGATGCGGCTGAAGAGCCCGGGGCGGTCGACGCACACCACGATGAGCTCGTTGCCCCGAGCCACTAAGAGCGGCCCGTCGTGCACTCGTGCTTCGCCGAGCAACCGCTCCTGCTCGGCCCGCTGCTCTGGCGAGTCGGTCATCTCAGCCACGTCACCGCCCGCGAGATCGTACTCGGTGCGTTCCACCAACGTGGCGACCAGACCGGCCTTCCATGTACCCCACGCTGACGTTCCGGTCGCGATCGAATCAGCCTCGGTGAGCGCGTGAAGGAGATGCAACCGTTCGATGGTTCCCGCGCACGCGGCGACCCAGCGGATGGTTGCCGGGTCATCGAGGTCGCGACGAGTAGCGCTATCGGGCAGCAGCAGATGATGCTCCACCATGAGCACGATGGTCTCGACATCGTGCTCATCGAAACCGAAACGGCGGGCGATGGTGTCGGCCAGCACCATGCCGACCTCGGTGTGATCGCCTGGGTAGCCCTTACCGATGTCGTGCAGGAGCGCGCCCACCAGCAACAGGTCGGGCCGCTTCACTCGGCCGATTAGGTCGCAGGCGCGAGCGACGGCTTCCAGCAGGTGACGGTCGACTGTGAAGCGGTGGTACGCGTTGCGCTGTGGCTTGCAACGGTTGGGCGTCCACTCGGGAATGAGGCGGGACCACAGCCCGGCCTCATCGAGGGACTCGATGACCGACACCGCCCGATCACCCGTCGCGAGTAAT
>JANMCE010000068.1:0-12560 GCA_031360915.1 Actinomycetes bacterium
GAGGCGCTGGCGCAGACCGTCTGGTCCGAGCTTGGCGACACGATCGGCGACAACATCGTCGCTCGGGGTCTCGCTCGTCCATCAACACTGACCGCGGCCGGTCTGGAACCTGCCGCCTTCCAAAGGCCTGTTCCACCGACCGATCGCATTGCGGTCGTGATCGCCACGCGGAACCGCACCGATATCTTGCAGCGCTGCTTGTCGACGATTGCGGCGCAGACGGTTTGCCCGGCCAGCATCATCGTGGTCGACAATGCACCCAGTGACGACAGAACCCAGGAGCTCCTGACCGGCGCGTACGGGCAAGACCATGGCATTACCTACGTACGTGAGAATCGTCCTGGTCTCGGCATCGCCCACAACGCGTCGCTTGCGTATCTCCGAGATGAGTTCGTCGCCTTCACCGACGATGATGTGCTGGCCGATCCGGCGTGGTTAGCCAGCCTCCTGCAAGGTTTTCATTCCGGCCACGATGTCGTGTGCGTCACCGGCATAATCGTGCCGGCCGAACTTGAGACCCGCGAGCAGCTCTGGACCGAGGACGGTCTCGGTTTCACCAAGGGATACGAACCTCGGCTGTTCGACATGGCCGATCATCGCCACGAAAGCCCCCTCTACCCATACGCAGCCGGAGTTCTCGGGTCCGGCGCCAACATGGCGTTTCGCACCTCCTACCTGCGCGAAGTCGGTGGCTTTGATAGCTGTCTGGGCACCGGTTCGATGGCGAGAGGCGGCGACGACCTTGCTGCTTTCCACGAAGTCATCATGCACGGTCACCAGCTCGCCTACGCGCCGTCGGCCATCATCCGTCACTTCCACAACAAGACCTACGACTCCGTCAAACGACAGATGTCCGGCTACGGCGTCGGCCTCACGGCCTACCTGACCAGTGCCGTCGTGCATCGCCCAACGTCGTTGTTCACTATCGCCAGACGTGCCGTTGGTGGCGTGGCCCACATGGTCGGCCCGTCATCGGCCAAGGTGCAGAACATGCCCACGGACTATCCCAGTGAACTGGTGTGGGCCGAGCGTCGCGGCATGCTCCTCGGCCCCATTGCGTATGCACGCACCCGCTGGGAACGCAGAGGCTGGACCACACCGCTCGGTTAGGCCTTCCGGCTCTTAAAAGTGGGTCAAGAAGCGCCTACGCTTGAGGCGGCAACAATGCGGAATGCTCCAGGCGGAGGGCAAAAGCATGGCGGAATCTCGGCGAATTTCTTCTTTTTGGCGTTCAATCATGGTGGTCATCTGGGGCGCGCCCCTGGCCGTACTCACGGCCATAGCTGGAGCATCCCCGGCTAGCGCAGCGGTGACGTCTCGCGGCCCGGCCGCCATCATTTCGTATGCGTCCACCAGTACCACGACGATCAGTTTGGCGACCCCCGCCGGCACGACCGCGGGTGACCTTGTTCTCGCGACCATCGGGATCGGCGCCACGGGAGCGACCATCCAGCCAACTATCACGCCCCCGGCCGGCTGGACGTTGGTAAATCGAACGAACCACGCAACCAGTGATGGGCTCGCGGTGTACCGCCACGCCTTCACCACTGGCGAGAGCAGGTACACATTCACAACCAATGTGCCTGTCGGGGGCGTGGCACTGCTCTCGTCGTGGGTGGGTGTCGATCTTGCGAACCCCATCGACGTTGTGGCCGGCCTCGACTCCGTTTCCACGACCGGAGCGGTTGTCGCACCGTCGGTCACTACGACCACGGCCAACACGGTGCTGGTTGCGAACTACTTCGGGTATCGCGGTGGCGCTGTCGGCACGACCTGGACCGCTCCGTCTGGCATGACCCGCGTCGGCACCGTGTCGAACGGCGGGAGTCGTTCGGGGAGCGTTCACTTCGGGAACCAAGCCGCAGCCGGCCCGACCGGAACGAGATTGGCGACAGCATCGACCACACAGGACTTCGCCGATGGGATTCTGCTTGCGCTCCGTGCCGCCACATCGACAACCAACCCACCTCTGATTTCTGCCATTGCCGCGAGTGAGATCGCACCATCGGGTGCCACTATCAGATGGACGACCGACCAGGTCGCCGATACTCAGGTGGAGTACGGACCAACGACCACATATGGGTCGTTCACCGCCCTGAATCCCTCCCTCGTCACCGCCCATTTCCAAGGACTCACGGGTCTGGTTGCATCAACCACCTACCACTATCGGGTGAAGAGCAGAAACGCTGGTGGGCAGCTCAGAACGTCGGCTGACCGAGCGTTTGCCACGACAGCCCCACCAGTCGGTCCGGTTCCCGTGATTGTGGATACCGATCTCTTCGGCGATGCCGACGATGTGGGAACGCTCGCCACCGCGTTCGGCTTGCAGCTGAAGGGCGAGGCTGAAGTCATAGCCATTGGGGTCAACACACCAAGTGACCGACCTGCGGTTGCCTCGGCCTCCTGGAAGTGTGCTGCGGCCGTCGCCCAGTGGTACGGGTTTGGGAACGTGCCGATCGGTACCGACTTGCCTAACGACGGCGCTGCCGTAAACACCGTCGACTTTGCCACGCCGTGTGCTGCGAAAGCGTTGAGCCCGCCGGCCACTCCGGTAAGCGCTGTCACCGTCTTTCGACAAGCGCTGGTGAGCCGACCGAACGGCAGCGTCGTGATAGTTGAGGCGGGGTACCAGGAGAATCTCGCGGCGCTGCTGGCCTCCCCTGCAGATGGCATCAGCGCGCTCACAGGCAGCGCGTTGGTGGCTCAGAAAGTCAAGACGCTCGTGGTGATGGGAGGTGGCTATCCGTCTCGTGCTGGCGACAACAACTTCTCGGGCAATGTTGCAGCTGCGCAAACGGTGGCGTCCACCTGGCCGACCAAAATTGTGTACTCCGGGTTTGAGATTGGCGACATAGTCTTCACCGGGCAAACCATCTCGGCTACCCATCCGGCGACATCGCCGGTACGAGCGGCCTACGAGGCGTTCGCCGGACCCAACAACTATATCCCCAGCTACGACCTCACCGCCATGTACCACGCCATTCGACCGACGGACAACAAGCTCGTACAGGTGGGGCCAGGCACGAACAGCATTACGGTGCCCAGTGGTGCAAACACGTTCGAACTGGGTGCCGGCAATCAGTTCTATCTCACGACGCCGAACGCGTCTGCCGTCGCCGCAGCCATTGAAGCCCTGCTCGGCACCTTGCCAGCCTCAAACGGCCCGAACGACTCCTTCACCGGCAACTCCATCGATCAGGCACAGTGGATCCCCTTGCTCAACGGCTCCACGATTGCGGCTGCCAATCAGGAGTTGCAGATCAGCCACCCGGCCGGCGGGTGGACCAGTGCCTTGCTCAGAAGCGCCTATCCGTTCAATCAGGTGGGACGTTCAGTGCAGCTACAGGTGCTTCGCCCCGCGAACGATGGTGCCGGGGGAGCCACGTTCGGCGAGACCACCGTGCGGTTGCGAGTAGATGCCACCCACGAGGTCCAATTCTTCATTGCTGGCGCGGCTCTCACGGCATGGGTCAACACTGGCGCCGGACTGACCAATCTCACCCCTTCCTACCCGGCATACAGCGCAAACGCCATGCAGTGGCTGCGCTTTCGCGAATCTGCCGGCACCTTCTACTGGGAGTACGCCAGCGGCGCGACGACCCCGGGTCCGTGGACGACATTCTTCTCGCAACCGAATCCGATCCCGCTTGCCTCCGTTAGGCTCGAACTCGATGTCGGTTCGAACACTGCAGCGACCGACACGGCTCGCTTCGACAACATCACCACAGTCTGACGAGTCTTGTCGTCTCGGCCGGGGTCGGTACAGCTGAATGGATAATCAGGTGAGTGTGGGGTCATTCACTCTTTGGTTTCTGTCCGGGTTTTGTCAATTGACTTGCCAATAGAATGTTATCCATTTGGTTTCGGTCAGTTTGTTCCACCACCATCTGCTGCAAAGAAGGCATGTCCGAGCAGTCCCGGTCAGAGTCTGTTGCAAAGTTGGGCCTAACCTGGGCCCCTTTGATGCAAGAGACGCAGCACATTTGGCATGGTGAGAGCAATCGAGCAGAAGCCACTCTATGCGCTGGGAATGACCGCCAATCGATGTGATGCGTCTCTCCACGTCGTGTCAGGTCCATTTGGCCTCCTTTTGGGCTGCAAGAAGGTTAAGAACGTCTCTGGCATCGGTCTTTGTCTTCACAAGACCGAGGTGGTCACCATTATTTAGCAAGTGCCCGTCGTCACAGTTCGGACCTCCTTGCAGCGCTGAGCGCATTCGGACGGTCACGGACCGTTGAGAGAGCCTGCATTTGCTGACAGAAAGTTCGGCGAAAAAAGCAAGATCTCTAGGTCGAGTGGCCTAGAGATTTCCGTCAAGGAGGCGAAATCGGCGCCTCGGCGGTCCTTGACAAAGGCCGAGCCTCTCCGGTTAAGTCTGCCTTGTTCGTTCATCGGCACCGGCCGTTTGACGAAGCTCAACCGCTTCGGTCAAGGCACGGCAAGGTTCTTTGAAGGGGATGGGTTGTACGGAGCATACCGTGACATTTCGTCACGAATGCTTCGAACGAAATATGTACGTGATGGCTCGTGCTACTGGACTTAACTGGCAGATTGGTAGAAAACAATGACCACGATCAGCGTTATCATTCCCGCAAAGAATGAGGAGAAGAACATTGCGAATGTTCTGCGCGAACTTCCCTCCACGGTGACGGAGGTGGTGCTTGTCGATGGTTCATCTACAGACAAGACCATCGAAGTGGCGGTGCACACGCGGCCCGACATCGTGGTGGTGCAGGAGCGTCGACCCGGGAAGGGTTCGGCACTGCGCGCCGGGTTCAACGCCGCAACAAGCGACATCATCGTGATGATCGACGCCGACGGCAGCATGATCGCCGACGAGATCGCCCGCTTCGTGTCCATGCTTGAAGCCGGATTCGAGTTCGTGAAGGGCTCACGCTTCATGACGGGCGGTTCCAGTGAAGACATCACCATTATCCGCAGCGCTGGCCATCGGGTGATTCTTCGGAGTGCCAACACCCTTTTCGGCACCCATTTCACCGACCTCTGCTACGGCTACTGCGCCTTCTGGCGCGAGCATCTCGACGTGCTCGCCCTTGATGCCGAAGGTTTCGAAATCGAGACCCAGCTCGTCCTGCGTGCGGTGCGCACCGGCCTCAAGGTCACCGAAGTGCCAAGCACGGAACGTCAACGCACCACTGGTGTCTCCAATCTGCGTACCTTTCGCGACGGTGTTCGTGTTATGCGAACCATGGCCAGTGAGCGAGCCCGCCCGGGACTGGTGGCCCCTCGCCAGCCTTCAGCGCCGGCCGGCAATCCAGCGCTCGTCATCGATCTTCCTCGTCGCAACGGTCGCGAAAGTGCACTCGCTGCTACCGCTGCCGGAGGACGCAACGGGCATCCAGAGTCGCACTGAAAATGGTTGCGCTTGTCGAAGAGTCGCACGCGGCAGCGATGCGCCGAAATGCACGAGCCAGCGATTCAGTTGCATCTTCTGATCTCCTGCTCAACGGCGAGGAACTCGCCGCACTTGGCGCACATGCGCTGGCCAAAGGAGATCGGCTCAATGGCTATCTTGCGGTAGTTGGCATCAGCCAAATCCTGGAAGACTTCCTTGACGGTCATGGCACACCACTTCGACAAGCAGCCGGCTTTCTGAGCGGCGGTCCCCGTTCGGCGATGTTTGTCCCGGGAGCAACGCTCTCGTCCTTCGATCGTGCGCTGACCCGCGCTCGCCGTAGGCCGTCCCTCGTGGCGCTGCGTGACGATGCGTGGGCCTTGGCCCAGACGCTTGCTGGTGATGACGCTGACCAGCTCGGCGAGCATCAGCGGCTGGTTAGTATCGGGCACCAACTGGCAAAGCAGCCGAAGGCCGTGCGTGCCTCATTGGCCCGGTCGCCGTCCTGTTTCCGCAGCTTCGATCAGCATCCCGAAGACATGACCCGATTCGTCCACAAGTTCGTGGCGTTACGGAGTGAGATCGGTTGCCCTATCTTGGTCGTTGGGCTGCGGACCTCAGGCAGCTACCTCGCACCGATGTGTGCGAACAGCTTCCGTCAAGCTGGCTACGTCGATGTGCAATCCGTCTCGGTGCGTCCGGGCTCGCAGGCTGATCATGGCTTTCGCCGCACGCTGGCCCAGGCTGCAGCGCAAAACGCCACCGTCATACTTGTCGATGACCCGCCCACTACTGGAGGGGCACTTCGATCGGCTGCGGAGTGGCTGACGAAGGCCGGTATTC
Source organism: Actinomycetes bacterium (assembly GCA_031360915.1). Taxonomy (GTDB): domain Bacteria; phylum Actinomycetota; class Acidimicrobiia; order Acidimicrobiales; family Ilumatobacteraceae; genus JANMCE01. The sequence goes on from JANMCE010000068.1 coordinate 6,200, forward strand.
GCCCTTCCAACCTCACACTGTTCGTGCCGTTGATGGGCGCCGAATCCGTTCCGTCTTCGCTCGATCCCTTTGACGTGGTCACGCTGTCGCTGGCCGAGTGGTCCATCAACGATCGGCTGAGCCGCTCGTCTGTGGGTGCCGCGTACGCTCAGTTCCATCCGGGCGCATCCATCGACAACGTCGAGGTGACCTCACCCCCGGAGTTGCTTGGGCGTGGGCACATGCAGGGGCGATACCGCGTCACCGGCGTTGATACCGCAACGTCAAACGAGATCGACGTGGATCTGATTGCACGAGGTGTCGGCATTGGCTACTTCGGTCAGTTCGACCAGCAGGTGAAAGACGCCCTCCCAGCGTGGGCACCGACCTTGTTCGGTATCGCCGACGGTGTGGCGCTCTGGGAAGCCGGCCAGCCGGTTACTCCGTCGCCGCAGGATCTAATCCGGTACGTCGCAGAGCGCTCTGAGGCCCTTGGCGCTCCCCGGGACCGGTCAGCTCATTTGCGGGGACGACAGCCCGTCTGGGAGGTCGCTGCGAACGAGTTCAGCAAGGTGTTCGGGCGGCTTTGGCCACTGGCCCGCATCACAGTGGTGGAACCCCTCGTGCGTCGGGCCTTGACGCCTGCTCACGACAGCATCATCGACGGTGGCGTGCGTCATGCCACGTGGATGTCCGGACCAGACAACACCGTGGTCAAGCTCGACAACGCCACCCGCACGTTTTCCAATCGTGACCTGGCCTGTTATGACGCCGCATTCGATCTCGTGGGTGCCTCGCTGCCGACGGGAGCGGCGTCCTACGAGGGCGCGGCCCGGCGTGATTTCGAAACGCTCACCGCACAGATCATCAGCCCGGAAAAGTGGCTGGCATACCAGCTCGTCCACCTGTGGGACATGCGCCGGGCCGAACACAGCGATCGACACGAAATCCGACGACAGCGGGCCACCGCCGTACGGTCGTACCTTGCTGGCAGTCTCTTGAGCGATGTCACCTGTCCGTCGACCGGTCCGTTGTGTGCCCTCGATATCGACGGTGTTGTCGAATCTGACGCCATGGGATTTCCGGCACCGACGGTTCAGAGCATGTTGTCGCTTCGTGCGCTCTGTCGGCACGGCTTGCGTCCGGTGCTCGTTACCGGTCGCAGCTATGCCGATGTTGATCGTCGCCGCGTCGAGTACCCCGTTGCTGGCATCGTTGCCGAGTACGGCGGCGTGATCTCCACGCCTACCGGCAGCGAGAACCTGCTCACTGTTGACGAGCTCGCTGATCTGCACGAACTCCGAGCGGGGTTCCTTGCCGACAGCCGCATGCAACTTGATGATGATCGGCTCGCTTCTCTTCGGTGCGTCGCCCGCCGTGGCACGGCTGATTATCAGTACGCCAGCTCGGTCATCGATCGAGCGCTCGCCGGAGTGAAGACCAACTTCGGTGTGATTGAAGGCGATGCACAACTCGATCTTGTGCCCCGTCGAATCACCAAGGCAGTTGGGCTCAGCCGCTTGCAGGACGATCTTGGCAAACCGGAAATTCGGTTCGCAGTGGGCGACACCAATGCTGATGTCCCGATGCTGCAGATGGCCACCGAGGGGGCAGTGCCAGGACATGCCGAGCCAACAGCCAAGGCTGCTGCTCGTCTGGTCTCCAAGCATCCCTTCCAGCGAGGTCTCGCCGAGGCCATCGGCACCCTTCTTGGCCACGCTCCGGGGGGCTGCCCCACCTGCTCGGCCCTTCCCGTTTCCAGACAAACACAGCTGATGCGCGATGTGCTCAGTGCAGCAGAGAGTTCGCGTACTGACCTGATGTGCTCGCTGGTTCGCCTGTCCGTAACCAGTCGGCTCGGAGGCCGAAGCCGATGACCCTTCTTGACGCTCCTGTTCTCGCTTCGGCGCCCGAGTCTGCACCCGGTGGTGGGTTCTCGCCCCGATCACTTCTGCGCAACGGCAGGGCCATTGCGCTCAGTTCCTCGCTCACGTCTGGGCTTGGCTTTCTCTATTGGATCCTGGCCGCTCGCACGTACAGCCCAGCCGCCATCGGCATCAGCTACACCGCGATATCGGCCATGCAATTTGTGGGCGGACTGGCAAGTCTGAACCTACCGAACGCCCTCATTCGGCTTATTCCGTCCGGTGGCGCCCGTGTGCGGCGTATGGTCAGCGCCTCCTACGGGGTGGTCATCGCTCTGGGCATCCTTGCCAGCCTTGTCTTCGTGGCCGGGCTGCGCTGGTGGGCGCCACCGCTTCGACAGCTCGGAAGCCATCGCTCACTGTTTATCGGCTTTACCCTCGCGACCGCTGCGTGGTGCGCATTCCTGCTGCAAGACGGCGCACTCGCCGGAATGCGAAAGGCGATCTGGATACCGGTCGAGAACGGCGTCTTCGCCGTCGCGAAAATCGCCTTCCTCCTCCTGTTGTCCAGCCGCTTTCCGGTGTCGGGAGTGTTTCTTTCGTGGGCTTTGGCGCTGGTCGTGTCTGTGCTTCCCACGAACGTCTTGATCTTCAAGCGCCTGCTGCCACGGTCACTGCCAGCACAGGCACCTGTTTCGTCCGAGCCGGTTCGGCTGCTGCGTTACGTTGGTGCCGACTACGCGTCGTCGCTGTGCTGGATGTCAGCAACGCTTCTGGTGCCGCTGTTCGTTCTCGATGTCGCTGGATCAAAGGCGAATGCGTCGTTCTCGATTGCCTGGTCGATGGCCTATGCCATCTATCTCATCGCGATCGGTATGGGGCAGAGTCTGGTGGCCGAGGCTTCCACAAACCCTGATGGTACGGCGGCGTTCAGTCGTCGTGCCTGGCTCTCGACGGTGCGAATCACAGTGCCGCCGGTGGTGCTGATGGTGATCCTTGCTCCGTACGTCCTTGAGCTCTTCGGCGGTCAGAACAACTATCGCCAGGCTGCCACACCTGTGTTGCGATTGCTCACCCTGTCTGCACTGCCGAACGTCGCCACGGCCATTGCGGTGAGCGTTGCTCGGGCTCGTCAGCAGATGCTTCGAGTGTTTTCCATCGTGGCCGGAATCAGCTTGTTGGTCGTCGGCATGACAGCAGCGTTGGTCGGTCCGTACGGCATTGTCGGCGTGGGTTGGGCCTGGTTGGTTTCACAGACCGTTGTGGCCGTCATCGTGTACTGGCTGCAGCTTCGGCCGCTTTGGTACGGGACATCCACGTCGCGGCTCGCCACCACCTTCGCCCACACCGTTGCCTTGGCTGCGAGTGTTCCGGTCATGATGCGTCGGGGTCGGATCAGCCAGTCGAGAATCTCGAACGACTTTGCGTCCATCACTAATGCCGTCTTGGTCGATCACGGCTTGCGCTCGTGCGACGTGCGGTCGATTCCGACCGTGAGCGATCTGTCGATCTCCGAAGTTGATGATGGTGGTGCTGTTCATGTCTTCGTCAAAGTGGCACGGAGTGAGGCCGCCGGCACGAGCCTGGCCCGGCAGACTGCGAACCTGGTCGCGTTGCGACACGAAGCGAACATCCCCGAGTCATGGCGCAGGCTTCTGCCGACGGTGGCGGTCACTGGGGAACGGTCTCGGCGGGTGTTTACGATCGAGCACGGACTTCCGGGTGTCCCGGCCAGCCGTTTGTCGTACGGTCAGACAGCAGAGCAGGTGACCACCATTGCCATTTCGGCGATCGGCACGCTGCATCGTGCGACGGGATGGCGATCGAACATTGATAACACCATGGTGTTCGATTTAGTCGAGGACCGCATCGCTCGTCTTGAGCAGCTAGTAGGAACGCTCACCAGGGGTCGTTCCATTCGTGCCCTCTCCAGCATGCGTGAATCGTGCGTCGCGGGCCTTACCGATCGGGTTGGCTGGCGCAGCTGGACGCATGGTGACTACTGGGCGGGCAACGTGCTCATCAATGCTGACGGCACCGAAGTCACCGGGATCCTCGATTGGGACGGAGCCAACCGCGCCGGCCTGGCCAGCGTTGATGTAATGCATTACTTGCTGGCAGCTCGGGTGAGCGCCACCGGTAAGCCCATCGGGCATTGTGTGCGCCAGCTCCTTGGGGGAGCGCCGCTTACGGAGTTCGAGGCTGACATGCTGGCCCCGACACGAGCGTTGGATGGACAGTCCGGTCCTGACCTTGCCACGCTGGTGCGGCTGGCCTGGCTCGGTCATGTCGTCAACAACGTAGAAAAGTCTTCCCGGTACCGTCACCATCGGCTCTGGGTGCACTCGAACATCGAATCGGTTCTCCAATGGCACGTCGACGAGCGTTAGGGCGAGATGTTCGTGAAGAGATTCTCGACAATGGAACGCTTCTCAAGCACGCGGGTCGCAGGACGGAGTGCGCATCATGATTACTGATCGTTCCTCAACCGTTGCCAGGAAGGTACCGATTCTGGTGTACCACTCGGTATCGGATGACCCCCATCCGTTCATCCGCAGCTTTGCCGTATCGCCTCGCACTTTCGCTCGGCAGCTGGATGCCATCCGAGATGCCGACATGCAACCGCTCACCGTTTCGGACTTCGTTGCCAAACGGACGGCCAATGAGCTTCCTCCGCAGCCTGTTGTTATCACTTTCGACGACGGTTGGAAGGACACCGCCACGACCGCAGTTGCTGAACTGAGCCAGCGGTCCATGCCAGCAACCTTGTACGTGACTACCGGGTTCCTGCGGGGTCGGGCCGGACAGACGCGCATGGATGCGCCGTCGTCCGAAGCGCTCCACTGGGACGATCTCGCCCCACTGGCTGCAGCCGGCATCGAGATTGGCGCACACACCATCACCCACCCGGCGCTTGACGCCGTCCGGGTGGCAGTTGCTCGGAGAGAAGTGCTCGGTAGTCGCGAGGTGATTCAGGACCACTTGGGTATACCGGTGCGGTCCTTTGCGTATCCGCACGGATACAACAGCGCCCGGGTGCGGTCCATCGTTGCCGAAGCAGGCTTCGATTCGGCATGCGTCGTGCGCAACGCATTCAGCTCCGAGCGAGATTCACCGTTCACATTGGCCCGCATACTGGTGCGGAACGACACGACGATTGAGCACTACCGGTCGTGGCTGCAGGGCACCGGCGCTCCGGTTGCCCCGAGCCGAGATGCTGTGCGAACCACGCTCTGGCGGCAGTATCGCCGCACCCGTGCGGTCGCCAAACAGTTCGGCTCCAAGACCGCCGACGCGTAACCGTTGTCGATGACATGAACAAGTGCTTGACGCTGCGAGCCAAGGTAACGCATCCGGTTACGACGAGTGGCGACCGCCGAGGGTAGGCCGATACGGCTCGGTGTCGCCCCGCGTGGCGAGAGCTAGCCAGCGGGCGGCAGCGGCAAATTCGTTATCTGGTGGGCCTGCATGAGTCGGGACCGATGCGATATGCGCAGCGGCAGCAGCCGGTATCAAGCTGGTCGGCAGCGATTCCGCTTGCGTGTTGACTGTCTCCTGGCTCTCGTCCACGAGCGGAACGGGCAGCTCGGGTTCCAGATCCGGTGTCGGTTCCGGTTGGGCTTCCACCCCGACAGCTTGTGACGGCACAAGCGATTGGGAAGAAGCGCGGTGCTCGAGGATGAGGTAGAGCTCATCGGCGCTCAGCGGAAATGTGGCGGTCGTCGCCTGCGCAACTCGCATGAGCTCGTCGACGGCCGTCAGCGCGAGCACGCGAAACGTCAGTACCGATTCCTCGGTAAAGCCGGTGCCGCGCTCAAATTGGTAGGACGTCAGTTTGGTATAGGGCATGTGCTCTCCTGAGGTTGTGGATCCGTTGCGCCAGTTCGGAAGTGATGCGATGTGGTTCGGTACTGCATGGTCACCAGCCCGCGGTCAGGACTTGGTCCCATGCGGGAGGACTGACGAGCTTTGCTCGCTCGATAAGGCGGGCCCATTCGGCGTCACCGACAGGAACGAGATTGTTGGCGAAGGTGAGTGCATCGGAGTCGGAGAATCCCTGCACGGTCACGCCGACTGCGATGCCAGGCGCCTCCGTCCATTGGATGGTGGTGCCGGTCGGGTCCGTGACGGACACAGCACTGTGTCCGCGAACAGTTTGGCCAACGCCCGAGGCAATCGGAGCAGCCGCTGAGGCGATCTGGAGCAGAATGCTGGTGTCTCCTTGAGGCCCGACCCAGCGGAAGGACAGAGCGGGTTCTGTGGTGCTGCTGGTTGGACGCGATGTCATGCGTCGGCACACTTGCACCCAGGTCGTGGGGATCTTGCCTAGCTGCAGGTGGGGCAGTTGCTTGGCTGCCTCGCCCACGGGTGCAGGCGGCTCGGTACTCGTGGCAGCCGGTGCCGTTGTTGCGGCCTGGGTCGTGGAGGTGGTCGGCTCGCTTGTCGGATTCGGTGCCGAGGTTACGGGCGCAGCTTGCGTGCTCGGCGCGGCCGAACTGAGGATGGTTGAAGGCAAG
>JANMCE010000096.1:0-7719 GCA_031360915.1 Actinomycetes bacterium
CTTTCACCACTGCCTATCAAGGCGGGCGCACCGCTCGAAACGCACGAGATCGTGGGCCGCGAACGGTTCGTGAACCAGGTTTGGGCGGAACTTGCTGGGCAGAGCGTGGTGCTCACCGCGGAGCGTCGGATGGGAAAGAGCAGCATCATCCATCTGCTCCGCGCCACGGCGCAGGACCACGGGTTCGTTGCCGCGGGCGGTGATGTGGAGCAGTGCAGTTCGCCAGCCGAATTCGTTGAGTTCATTGTCGGATCGCTGCGATCGGCGCTTCCCGGGCACCGTAAGGTCCTGGACGCGCTGAACGGGTTGATTAGTCGCGTCGGAATCGAGGCCAACGTTGGCGTTGCTAGCTTCAAGCTGCAACCAGCGGCAGCGACCGATTGGAAGGTCACCTTGTTCGAAGTTCTGGAACTCGTCGATCGGCACAAGGACGAACCGGTCGTGCTTCTCCTCGACGAACTGCCATTCATGTTGGCAAAGGTTCGTGACAATGACAGCGAGCTTGTGGCACGCGACATACTCGATACGCTCCGCTCGATCCGTCAGACCCACGTTGGTGTTCGGATGGTGATGAGCGGATCAATCGGTCTTCATCATGTTCTGCGTGGCCTTCGAACCTCGGGCACTGCGTGGGCGCCGGTGAACGAAATGCTCGTCATCGAGGTTCCACCGCTTGACCATCACGATGCCGTGCGGCTGGCCCGACGCTTGCTCCGGGGTATCCCTATCGCGTCGATCCCTGACGAGCCGACCGTCGCCGAGGCAATGGCAGTCGCGGCAAGCAACATTCCCTATTACATCCATCATCTGGCCCGGGGCGTACGCGATCGACACGGTCGTGATGGTGCGGCCATTACGACCGGTGATGTTGACCAGGCGCTACGGGCCGGTATCGCCGATGAAATGGATTCCTGGAACTTTCGTTATCTCGACGAGCGACTTGAGGACTATTACGGCGACGACGCGCCGCTTGCCCGCGCCGCGCTCGACGCAATGGCGCTAAGCGACGGCACCATGGGGTTCGCGACGTTGCGGAACGTGCTCAGTGCCAGCATCGACGAGACCGTCACTGCCAGGTTGACCGACAAGAATCTGCGCACCTTGCTGACGTCACTCAAAACGGACCACTACCTGCGCAGCGTTGATGGTGGCGTCCGATGGAGACACGAAGTGGTGAGGCGAGCCTGGGTCCACCTGCGGTTTCTCGACCAATGAACTCCCATCCGCTGCTCCGCTTCACACCGAGCGCCTTGCCGCCCGCCGACCTCGAAGCAATCCTAGTCAAGCGAGAACCCCTTGTGGCCGAGACGGTCGAACTCGTGCGCGGCTTCGCTAATGGTGACGGCCCACCCATGCGACTGTTTGTTGGACCTCGCGGAATGGGTAAGACGCACCTCGTCGCCGTGATCGCCAACAGACTTACAGCCGACACTTCGCTCGACGGGCGAATGCAGGTGGCCTGGCTCGATGAAGACCCCTATCGGATTCGCAACTACACAACGTTCCTCGCCGAGATTCAACGATCCCTCACCGGTGAACGCGTTGCCCCCGCCGGGCTGATTGAGGGCCCGTTGGAACAATGGTTGACCCAGCAAGTGGCCGACGCGCCCGTCGTGGTCGTCGTCGAGAACCTTGATGCGGTGTTCGAGCGCATCGGTAACGATGGCCAACACCGGCTCCGAAGCCTGATCGAGAACACCCGTCGTCTTGGTTTCATCGCCACCGCAACCTCACGGTTTGACGATTTGGCTGACGCGCAACTGCCGTTTTATGGCATGTTCGAGGTGACCGAACTCGACCCGTTCACCCTGGAAGAGGCAACCGAACTGGTTCGACGCATCGCCACCCGATCCGGCGATCAACAGTTACTCGATTTCCTGAAACGGCCCCAATCCCGGCAGCGGTTAAAGGTCGTCCAACACCTCACTGGTGGGCACCCGCGAATCTGGCTACTGCTGGCCAGCAGTCTGTCGATCGACGCGCTCGACGAAGTCATACCAATCTTCATGGACTCCCTCGATCAGTTGACGCCCTACTACCAGGGCCGCATTCAAGAAGTGTCGCCGGACCAGCAGGCCATCGTGATGGCGCTAATCGATGCTGAAGGCGCCACCACCGTCAAAGATATAGCGGCACTCGTCCAAGTCGATGAACGGGCGGCAGCCAGCCAACTCGGTCAACTGGTCCGCAAAGGCTACGTACGCGTCGCGGCAGAGCCCTCAGTAGCGAGCAGCGGCGACGCACGACGGTCGTACTACGAGCTTCGTGAACCGCTCATGCGTCTCAACCTCAAAGTAAAGGAGGCTCGCGGTGCACCCCTCGAAGTAGTCGTTGCGTTTCTCCGAGCCTGGTTCGGCGCCCAACTGCTTGACCGCCCCGAAGCCCACGGCATCGGGGCCCCAATGGCGATCCAATATGTGCAACACGCCATCGGCCCCGACCTGCTCAACGATCCCACATTCATGAGCGGCACAATGGACGAGCTTTGCGCGCGCGCCCTCCACGCAGCCCAGCTGTATCCTGACCGAGTTGAGCCCGTTCTCGCCCTTTCACGCTCCGAGCATCAGACCGACAATTTAGAGGCCGCAATCGCTCGACTTGATCAACGGCTTGCGAACAATCCGACACCGGCCGCCCGGTCGCGGTTGCTGGCCGAGCGCGGTAATGCCCTCGAGTCAGACCGCCGCTGGAACGAGGCACTCGAGTGTTACAACGATGCAACCTTGTCTGATTCGAGCAACGCGCAAGCTCACGCGTGGATGGGACGTTGTTTGTTCATCCTGGGTCGGCACAACGAAGCTCTTCCCGCCCTGGACACCGCCATCGCACTCGACCCCACCGAGGCCAAGACTCACGCCATCCGCGGGTTTACCCTGCACAGCCTGGGTCACCACGACGAGGCTCTGACTGCGCTCGATACCGCCATCGCACTCAACTCCACCGACGCCTGGGCTCATGTAACCCGCGGGTTCACACTCATCGACTTGGGACGGCACAACGAAGCTCTCGCTGCGCTCGACACGGCCATCGAACTCGACCCCACCGATGCCGGCGCTCACACCCGCCGGGGGTACCTCCGTTCGAAAGGGGGTGATCAGTTGAGAGCTCTCGATGACCTGAACCGGGCCGTTGAGCTTGACGCCAACGATCGGTTTGCAAGCGGTTGGCGCGATGTCGTACTCGCTCGGCTGGGCCGGTACGACGAGGCAATTCAGGGTCGCGATACGGTGGCCCGGGAGCGGCCCGACGATGGTGATATCGATGCGATTGCGGTCTATCTGTTGGCGCGCCTCCGATCCCAAACCGCATCGTGTCTTAGTCGGTCCATCGCGGCGTGGGGTGAGCAGAGCCCGGAACTCGCGAAAGAGACCGAATGGCTGGTCAGTGACCTTGCCGTAGATCTCCTACGTGGTCGCCTGATAAATGATCTCGTTGTCGCCTACTCGTCGGCGGATTCGCTAGATCAAATCGGCAACGCCATCGTTGCCAGCCTTGCGACGCTCCTTCCAAGGCTCAGTTCCGAAGAACTTACCGACTGGGAACGACAGTGGAGCGTCGCCAGCCGAAACCTTCCCGCGTTGGACGTCCCACTTACTCTCATGAACGCTGGCATCGCCTGGTGGCGAGACCGCGATCGAGCGCACCTGCTGGCACTCCCTCAGGAGCTCCGTTCGGTACTCGAAGCCGTCCTCACGAAAGCGACCGCACAGGCACCGCTTCCACAGGGACGAGCGAAGGCGCAACCCTCTCGAACCAAGACGCGGTGACCATCGATCGGCCGCCCGACGAAACGAACGCCCGCCCGGAGTGCTATGTCGACACGAAGCTGGAGGTTCGGGCCTATGCCGTTGACGGGCAAGCGTGACTTGCACGTTCAGTTGATGAGCCAAGGAATGAAGAACAGCGTCGCGTGCCGGCAGGTTGGCGTGAACCGGAAGATGGGGCATCGTTGGCGGCTCGGCCGCGTCGTGAAGGACGCGAAGAACGGCGACTGTCACTACGCGCCGATTCGATGACCGCGATCTTCAACAGGCTGCCTGCAGGCTTGCGTCGGTCGTTGACTTAGGATCAAGGAATCGAAATGGCCCGCCATCACGAATTCACCACCGCAACCGCGATGCCGGTCTATTTCTGCGAGGCGCATGCACCCTGGCAGCGCGGCACCAACGAGAATACCAACGGTGGGGGATGGGCTTGGAATGGCTAGCAATTTGGCAAGGGTTGGCGGTATATGCTTCCTGTTCGCTGTGACGTTTGCACTCGGTGGTTTCCTTATTAAGGGTGACCATCGGTCCGAGGAGGAGTTTCGAACGACAATAGCGGGCCGTCTCAATCCCAAGGTTATCCACGCTCAGTTCCGCGCAGAGCAGGAGGCGGGCGCCCGATTTTTCCGATTTCTTTCACGTCTACTGTTCGTCGCAGGTTGTGTTTTACTCGTTGCGGCGGGGATCGTTATTCTTACGCGTTGAGGTCAAGCGCCCGTGTTATGGCACGTAGACGTTGCGGATGCACTCGTCGATGGTGGTCAGGTCACGGTGGACAAGTTGCGCGGCGGCATTGCCGAGGGAGCTCATCCCCTGCTCCACCGCCAGCCGACGCACCTCGCGCGGTGAAGCGCCGGTGGTAACGAGGTGGCGGATCTCATCGGTGACCTCAAGCACTTCGTAGACGCCGATGCGTTCGCGAAAGCCGGTGTTGGCGCAATAGTTGCAACCGGTACCATGCACGAATCGGTCCTTGGGTGGGCCGAACACGTGGGCATACCAGGCGAGGTCTGGCTCGGACGGGGTGTACTCCACCGTGCACGATGGGCAGACGCGCCGCACCAACCGTTGGGCCACTACTCCGACGACTGCGGACGACACAAGGAACGGTTCGATGCCCATGTCGAGCAGCCGGAACAGCGCCGAGGCCGAGTCGGTGGCGTGCAACGAACTCATCACGACGTGACCGGTCAGGGCGGATTGCACGGCAATGCGGGCGGTCTCTGCGTCTCGAATTTCGCCGACAAGAATGATGTCGGGGTCCTGGCGAAGAATCGATCGCAGACCGACAGCAAACGTGACGTCAGCCTGAATATTGATCTGCGTCTGGTTGATCTGGGGGAACACGTATTCCACCGGATCTTCGATGGTCATCACGTTGAGTTCGGTGCGGCTGATCTCGGCCAGCGTGGCATACAGCGTGGTGGTCTTACCGCTGCCGGTCGGACCCGAACAGATGATCATGCCGTAGGGCTGGTGCACGATCTTGGAAAACACGTCGTACGTCGACCCTGGCATGCCAAGCTGCGCGAGTGGCAGCAGGGAGCGGCTCTTATCGAGCAAGCGCAGCACAGCCTTTTCGCCCCAGATGGTCGAGGTCGTCGCCACGCGAACATCGACGTCACGACCGTCGACCGTGGCCTGGAACTGGCCGTCTTGCGGACGTCGCCGTTCGACGATGTTCATGTCGGCCATGATCTTGATACGGCTCACCAGCGCGTTGGCCATGGATGACGGCAGCGACAGCACCTCGGTGAGTGCGCCGTCGATGCGGAAGCGCACCCGCAGCCGGCCGTCAGTTGGCTCGATATGCACGTCAGAGGCACGGTCGCGCAGCGCCTGGGACACGATGCCGTCGACAACGTTGACGATGGGAGCATCGGCCTCGGCGAAGGCTTGGCGGGCGTCGGTCTGCGGCGGGGGAAGCGGGACCGAGGCTTCGAACTGGCGGATCTGCTCATCGACCGTGGACAGCGCCTTGTAGGAATCGTTTAGCGTTGTCCTGATGTCGTCGGCGTCGGCGAGTACCACGTTGACCCGACTGACCGCTAGGCCCGACAGCAGTTCCTGAAGACGATCATCTAGCGGATCGGCAACAGCAACCCGCGCCGTGGTGCCGTCGGTGCTCATGGGGACAACGACCAGCAAACGAGCGATTGACTCTTCGATGAGTGCAAGCGCCTCGGGCATGGCGCGCTCAAGGCGCACGTCGAGGATCGGAATACCGAACTGCGCCGACAACGCCTCGGTGAGCGCGCGGGATGTAATGACGCCGCGACGTACGAGCGTCGTACCGATCTTTCCGCCTACGCGAACTTGCTCCTCGAGCGCCTGCTCGAAATCGGCGGTGCCGACTGCCCCCTGCTCCATCAGTATCTCGCCCAACCGCTTCGTAGCGTGCAGCGACGCGCCGATGGATGGCACCACCTCGGAGTGATACGTGGGCGTAGCAATGTCGACAGTACGCCGGCGCTTCAGCATGCGCGTTTGCCGTGGTGTGCTCGATACGTCATGTGGTGTCCCGCCCATTCGTTAGCCGCTTCGCAACCTTAGCAAAATGGACGCTGAACAGGGGGAACGCAAGAGAAATGATCCGAATGGCCAGGAGGCGCATACCGCCAGCCCGTCTCTATCAGCTTGCCGGCCGATGCCGATGTAGCCGACCAGTCAGCTCTGGCCGAGACGGCGGAGCTTGAGGTACCCGGCTGACTCGATGCAACGTTTGGGGCGCGTCGAGCAGGTCCGGGTGGGCCTGCTCGGTGGGGTTTGGGTCTGCCCGTCGCCGGGGTTAGTGGCGGGGTCGGAAGGTTTGTTGTCGGGGTGGGCCGCGTAAGAGGCGGCCGGTGGGGGTGGTGATTTCGAGGTGTTGGCCGGGTGCTATTTTGGCGGTCCAGCCGACGGTGTGGATCAGTTTGTGGTGGGTGCTACAGAGGAGGGCCATGTTGTCGATGTCGGTGGGTCCGTGGTCTCGGTCGTATTCGGCAATGTGGTGTGCTTCGCATAGCGTGGGTTTACGGTGGCAGCCAGGGAACGCGCAGTGCCGGTCGCGTGCGATGAGGGCCCGCCATTGTTGCGGGGTGGCGGTGCGGACTTTGCGCGACATCCAGAGCGGTTCGCCGTGTTCACCGGTGATGATGACGTTGAGTTCTGCGTCGCACAGGAGTCGGCGTACGCGGTCGGGTGCGATGGTGGTGCCGTCGGCGTAGCGGGCGATGCCACCGTTCACATAGTCCGCCCAGTCGATCAACACGGTCACATCCACCGACCGCCGGGCGGGGACGGGCACGTTTTGTAACGCACGGCGGGCCATCTCAACCAACGCTTCGGCGTAACGTTGCGATGCCGGCGCGACGGGTACACCCTCAACCAAGGGTGGGAGGCAGGCATCGAGGCTGGCTTCAACGGTCTTGGCGTTGTTACCGGTGAGGGTGCCATCGAGCCGGAACGCCTCCTCCAACAACTCCCCGTTACTGCTGAAGCGTTTCGTGACGGTACCCTTTCCGCCGGACAGATATCGGTGATCGCCACGAACCTCAGTGAGCGAACCGTTACGAAGTTCGCGGAAACCGAAACCGAACGAGTCCCGCTCCTCGCCCAGTTAGATGTTGACGGCACTGTCACGGTGATGCGCACCTTCGCAGCACACGCGAGGGCTGAGCTTGATGACGGACCCGACCCCGAACCCGAACAAGACCACCTCCATTTCTCGTCGATGTTGGATGACACGTTCCGACTCGACGGCACCCTCACCGGTAACAACGCCAAAACCGTTGAAGCCGGCCTCGACGCCTGCCTCCCACCACTCGTCGAAGGAGAACCCGTCGCGCCGGCATCACAACGTTACGCCGAAGCACTCGTTGAGATGGCTAGACGTGCGTTACAAAACGTGCCCGTCCCCGCACGGCGGTCGGTGGATGTGACCGTGTTGATCGACTGGGCGGACTATGTGAATGGT
>JANMCE010000136.1:0-7691 GCA_031360915.1 Actinomycetes bacterium
GTGGGCCATTCACCCACAGTTCGCCCTCCTGATCAGGCCCGCAGACCTGGCCGTCGAAGCCGATCGCCTTCAGGCTGCATCCGGGGGCCATGCGCCCAACCGTGCCCTGGAATTTCGCGGCCGGGTCATCGACACCGAGGCCGGACGCCGCAGGAAACTCCGTCAACCCCCACTGGTTGTAGATCGGCGTCCCGAAGACACGCATGCATTCGGCATTCAACTCGGGAGTGACCGGAGCGCCGCCGGCCTGAAGCTGGCGGAGTTTGGGGAACAGCGGCTCATCACCAAGGCGTCGCTGTGCGGCCAGATAGGCGTGGAAGAACGGTGTGGCCGAACCGAGGATCGTGGCGCCTGCTGCGGCCATGACGAGGGGCGAGGCGATCGGGTCGAACCCTTCCAAGAGCAGCAGCGATGCACCCACCCGCAAGTATGTCGAAAGAAGCATGATGCCTCCGATGTGGGTGATCGGAAACGGCACGGGGAGGAGGTCGGTGTCGCCCATGCCGGTGTAGGCCATCTGCGCGTTCGATGCCGCCATCACGGACGCGTCGGTGTGCATCGCACCCTTGGGGCTCGCCGTCGTGCCCGACGAGTAGTAGTACCAGCGCACGGTGTGTCCGGGGTCAACGACCGGAGCGAGCATGCCGGCATCTCCCCTCGGAAGCCCGAGCACGGAATCGGCAGCGTAGACACTGGTATCGATGATCGAGCACGTGCCGTCACCAACCGCGTCGATGGCCATCGCGGCGAAGTCGAAGCCACGGTAGGTGCCGGGCACAATCAGCCACCGACTATCGACCTGTTCGGTGATGAGGCTCACCTCAGCCCGGCGAAGCACCGGGATGATTGGATTCTGTCGAACCCCAAGCCTCGAAAGCGCAGCCATGAGCACAGCGGCTTCAAGGGTCGTCGGCAGCTGCCAACTGACGACGTGATCGGGCCTTACACCCAGAGCCGACAGGCCCGCGGCGGCCTCCTCCGCTCGGTCACGGAACTGAGCGAACGTGAGGGTGCGACCTGGCTCGTCGCAGAGGAATACCTTGCCGGGCGTGCTCTCGGCTCGATCGGTGATGAGAGTCCACCAGCTCGTTCCGATCGTCAATGGCTCGTGCAACGTGATTCTCCTCCTCGACCTGCCCCTGTTGACGATTGTGTCAGATCGTCTCCTCTGCCCTGAGATTGGATGGCAAACGGCTATCTGACACCTGTGTCACAATGGCCGCATGGCTGCTTTGTTCGTGGGGAACGTGCTGTGACCGTCGCCGACGATATTCGCCGTACCGATCTCGACGGCGTACTGACGCTGACGTTCACTCGGGACCACAAACTCAACTCCGTCACCGACGCCATGCTCGATGTCATGCGCGAGGCGGTGCGTGACCTGGGTGATGATGAGTCGATTCGTACGCTGATCATTACGGCCGAGGGTCGCTATTTCACGGCAGGGAAAGACATCGGCGAGATGGGTCCGCAGTCGCCGTCCGGCGTGGCCTTGCGTCGAAATTATCGTCGGCTGCACGAGTTATTCGACGAGATGGAGCGGCTCGAGAAGCCGGTCATCTTGGCCGCGCAAGGCCCCTGCCTGGGTATTGGCGTTGAGATGGCATCGTCGTGCGATTTTCGTTTTGCCAGCGAGCGGGCCATCTTCGGCCTGCCCGAAGTGCCCAATCTGGCCGTTCTCCCTGGCTCGGGTGGCGTGAGTCGATTTACGCGCATCGTCGGGCCGCATTGGGGTCGGTGGCTGGCGATGGCGGGAGAGAATGTTACGGCGGACCACGCGTTCACCATGGGGTTCGTGCACCGAGTGTTGCCCGAGGAGGGTTTCCACGACGCGGTGCAGGCATGGGCCCGCGAGCTGATCGGTAACTCGGCCGAGGCGCTGGGCCTGGCCAAGATCGCTATTGAAGCCGCCGTCGACTCCGACCGGCGAACCGCGCGTCACATCGATCGTATGGCCAACACACAGCTGCTTCAGACCCAAGAACACCTCGACAAGATCGCCGCCTTTAACAGCCGAACCAAGAAGTAGTAGCGATCGGTTTCGCACGAAGGCATGATTAGTAACGGCAGTACCCAACACAGAGGAGGAACCGTCATGCAGCTCGAAGACATGATCCTGATCAGTGTCGATGACCATGTGGTGGAGCCGCCGTCACTCGGCGACTTCTTCCGCTCGAACCTTCCGGCAAAGTTCCGCGATCGGGCTCCGAAGGTGATCCGTCGGGCCGACGGTACCGATGCTTGGCTGATCGAAGGCGAAGAGGTCGCCACGTTCGGATTGAATGCCGTGCAGGGCCGCCCGCCGGCCAACTGGGGAAGTGACCCGTCCAGCTTCGATCAGGTTCGTCCCGGTTGCTACGACGTGCACGAACGCATCCGCGACATGAACGTCAATGGCATTTTGGCTTCGCTGAACTTTCCGTCGTGGCCAGGTCTGGGTGGCCAGTTCTTCCTCAAAACCCCCGACCAAGAGTTCGTCGCGGCGATGACGCGCACCTACAACGACTGGCATATCCACGAGTGGTGTAATCAGTACCCCGGCCGCTTCATCCCGATGGCGATTTCGGGCTTCATGCTCGGCGGCGAGTGGATGGCGGCCGAGATAAGGCGCTTGGCCGACCTTGGGTGCCACGCCGTGTCGTGCCACCCCGACGCCTATCGTTTCGGCGCGCCCGACTACCACGGCGATGAGTGGGATTCGGCGTGGGCGGCAGCGCAAGATGTTGGCAGCGTGATGGTGTTCCACTTCGGTGGCTTCCCGAACTTCATGCCGCGCACACCGTTCTCGGTCATCCCACACGCCATGCCGTTCCAGACCGCGATCTTCGCCGGCGAACTGTTGTGGTCAAAAATTTTCCGCAAGTTCCCCACGCTAAAGATGGCCCTGGCCGAAGGGGGCATCGGCTGGATCCCGTACTTCTTGGAGAAGGCCGACTTTGTCTACGACCACCATCGAGCGTGGACCGGCGAGGACTTCGGCGACAAGCTGCCTAGCCAGGTCTTCCGTGAGCACGTGCAGGGTTGCTTCATTGACGACATCACCGGCCTTCGCAATCGTGACGCCATCGGCATCGACATGATCACCTTCGAATGCGACTACCCACATTCAGACTCCACCTGGCCCCAGTCGCCCGAAGTATTGTGGAAGTCGTTGCAGGCCGCTGCCCTGCGTGACGACGAGATCGAAAAGGTCACCTGGCAGAACGCGTCCCGCTGGTATCAGTTCGACCCGTTCCAGCACCGCCCTCGGGCCGAATGCACCGTCGGTGCCCTACGGGCCCAAGCCACCGATGTCGACACCACACCCCGTGAATACGGTGACTCCGACCACACCCACAACGTGTCGCAAGGCGCCGTCTCTTTCCTGGGCACCCAAGACGTCAACCACTTCGCCGCCGACTGAGGCCCTTACGGCTGTCAAAACTACGCTGTCATACATGGCAATATAACGGCATCCCATTGGCAGATGATGGTAAGCTGTCACTATGTCGACCGCCATCACTCGGACTGTGACCGCATCGGAGCTTCGAGATCCTGACGTGCTCGCAGAAGCGGGCCGGGGGCCCATTGGTGTGTATGACGTTCGCCGGCAGGAGTCGTTGGTGTTGACGTCGCGGGCTTCGTTCGACACCGACCAGCGGTTGCAAAGCTGCCTTGGCCTGCTTGCTCACGCCGTGGTCGAGCTGTCACGTGACGATCCGTCGTCTGCGGCACTCGGGGAAGCCGGCTACGTCGCTGACTGGCTGCCGGCCGATCGAGCGTGGTGGCTTCGCAACTTCGCCGAGGCGGTCGCTGCGGGTGTGGCCGAGGGATCGACCGAACCCATTATGGGGTTCATAGCGTTCGCAAGCGCCGCCGATGCCGCTGTGCCATCGCGGCTCGAAGCGCCGATCTCGGCAGCGTCTCTCAGCCCGGCAATGGCGGCGAAGCTGAAGCCTAAACAGTCGTGAGAATCGTGCGGGTCGGCGGACGAAACGTTTGGCGCCTCGCTCACATTGAACGAACCCCAGACGCCTCGATCTGGGCGGCCGAAGCCGAAGAGTTTCTTCTTGACGGTCGCGCCGCATTCCACGTACGGCGTCCCGGCACAACCATGTTGGCCGTCATGGACGAGACGTTCATCGCCGTGGCAATTCTCTACCCCGACCCGATATTTCAAAACTGCAACCGGCTCGGATCTCTTGCCGTCGACCACCGCAAGCGGGGGCGGGGTGTCGGCCGCCTGCTGTTCGCCGCAATGCTCACCGAGGCATGTCTTTCAGCGTCGTACGCAGTCTGGCTTGTCCACCCGGACCACGCTGCCATGCTGCACATTTCCCGCCACGATCCGCGGGTCAGTCACGAGGCGGTGGACGAAAGCGGCTACGTAGTGTTCTTCGCCGATCGGCCCTGACCTCGCCGCGAATACGCATCCCTAGAGGTGCGGATTAGCGACGGTCGTGCTGTGATCTGACCGGGGCCAGGTCGGGCGGGATCAGGCGGGGCCGTTCGGCCACTTCAGGAGTGACGCCGCGTCGACGCGGAGCTGGATACCGGTGATGTAGCGGGCTTCATCGGATGCCAGGAACAGCACGGCGTTGGAGATGTCGCGCGGGTCGACGTACGGGATCGGCATGCCCTGGAAGTAGGTGTGGGCCGGCAGCGTGTCTTCCTTGGTCGGGTTCTCGAGGTCGGGGCGGAAGATCTTGTTCAGCTCGGCGTTGTGCAACAGGTTCGTGTCGCAGTTCGTTGGGTGGATGCAGTTCGCCCGAATGGAGGACGGCGCCAGGTTGAGCGCGAGGGCCTCGGTGTACTGCACGAGCAGCGTCTTGGCCAGGCCGTAGCCCGAGCCGCCGGGGCCTAGCACCGGATTGTTGACCGCGTTCGGCATGAGGCCGGCTGTCGAACCAGTGATGACGATCGACGCGCCGGCACTCAGGTGCGGAAGCGAAACAGCGACGGTGTTCAAGACACCTACCAGGTCGACGTCCATGGCATCGATGAATGCCGACGGGTCCATATGCTTGATCGGCAGGATGCCGGCGTTGCACACGACGATGTCGAGGTGGCCCAGCTCGGCGATGCCAGCGGAAACTGCGGCGCGAAGCTGATCACGCTCACGCACGTCGGCCTTGCGAGCCACGATGCGACGATCGAGCGCCTCGACCAGGGCGACGGTCTCGGCCAATTCCTCGGCCGTGCCCTGCGGGTAGGCGACTGAATCCATCTGATCGCACAGGTCGATGGCGATGATGTCAGCGCCTTCTTCCGCCAGGCGGATCGCGTGGCTGCGCCCCTGCCCACGAGCGGCACCAGTGATGAACGCGACCTTGCCTTCTAGACGTCCTGCCATAGCAATTTCCCCTTTTTCGATGTTGGTCCCCAACAGATGGCTACTGTATCTGACAGAAGTGTCAGATGGCGTGCCGACCTCGCGGGAAACAGGCTATCCGCCAGCTGCATTCGACATTCCTGCCCCCTAACGTTTGCGAAAGTAGTGCCGTGAAACTGGTCATCAACGCCGACATTTGCACCGGCCATGCTCGTTGCGTCGCCCATGCCCCCGAGCTTTTCGAAGACGACGAGAACGGCTATGGCCACGTCATCGGCGATGGCGACGTGCCCGACGACCTCGCAGCGAAGGCGCGAAAGGCCATGCAAGCCTGCCCCGAGCGCGCCATCTCCCTTATCGACTAGGTGTCGGCTGAGCGAAGCTTCTCGATGAGTACGTCGAGGTCGCCAAGCGAGCGCAGAAGGTCGTTGAGGTGGGTGCAGGTGCCGACGCCGCGGACGCCACGCATGGAGCGGCGAATGTCGACAGTGTGCTGACCGACCAGGCGACTGGCGCTGGCTGCGGCGTGGGGGCATTCGTTCCAGGGGAGCACCCGCGGTGTTGCGACGCATGAGGTGACGCGGCCTTCGGTATCGACGAGAGCCACAAGGGTGTATTCGTGCAGCACGCGTTGCACGCCGTCAGCCCCGACGAAGGTGTCTCGGAACGTTGCAAATACCTCGAAGCCTTTGGCGGTCCCGGGGGAGACGTCGATCAGGCGGCGGCGACGCATACTGCCCGACGGCAACGGCGCAAGGTGATGCCAGGCGAGCGGGTCGTTGGTCTCCGGTGGGGGTGCATCTGGCCCGACGGGGATGGGCATGCGTCCGGTCGTGCCAATCGACCGGATCATCAAGCCGTCGGCCCGCCACCCGGAGCAGATGTCGGTCATGTTCGCTCGGGCGTCGGCCTGATGCTTGTCCAAGTCGCCGTCGTAGAGACGGGCGTAGCCCGAAATGAGCGTCGCCACTGGCAAGTCGTCCAGCAAAACAAACAGCGGCGAACCTTGCGTTTCTGTCGGCATGGCCTGATCGACCTTGGCACGAAACCCGGCTCGTACCAGGCTGTTGACGAGCGCGGATGCCGCTACCTCGCCGCCGGTCGTCTCCAGCGCAGTGAGGACAGAGTCGGCGTCGAGCGTGGCGTCGACCGTCGCCTGAATCAGTACCTGCGTGTCAGCCCCTGTCGCCAGATCACGGCACGTGCCGGTGAGGCGGAGGCCGCACTCGGTGGGAAAGGACATGTCAATGTGGCTGGTACGCCGGATTGACCCGGCCGGGCGTGCGGGAGTGGGTTGAGGGTCGGCGACATCGCTGGAAAAGGTATCGAACTCGTCCACGGCGTCGCCGACCCTGCGTTCCTACGAGCCGGCGCCGGCGGGCCAGGCGATGATCTTGGTTTCGAGGTACATCTCGAAACCTTCCAGGCCGTTCTGGCGACCGATGCCGCTGTTCTTGTAGCCGCCGTAAGGCATATCGGCGGCATACCAGACGCCACCGTTCACGCTGATTGAGCCAGTGCGGATACGGCGAGCGATATTTGTCGCTCGCTCGTGGGAGCCGAACACGCCGCCTGACAAGCCGTAGTTCGACTGGTTGGCGATGCGCACGGCATCGTCGTCATCGTCGTAGGGAATGACCGTGAGGACGGGCCCGAAGATCTCCTCCTGGGCAATGGTCATGGTGTTATCGACGTCGGCGAATAGGGTCGGCTCGACATACCAGCCCTTGGGCAGATGGGCCGGGCGACCACCGCCGAGTACGAGGCGCGCCCCTTCCTCGATGCCCTTGGCGATGTAGCCCTCGACTCGGGCGCGCTGCTTTGCCGAGACCAACGGTCCCATCATCATTCCTGGGTCCTGCGGGTCGCCGTACGGGAAGTGCGACATACCGGCGGTGATAAGCGCGATGCCTTCGTCGTAACGAGCGCGGGGGAGCAGCATGCGGGTCTGCATGGCGCATCCCTGTCCGGCATGCATGCACACGATGGAACCCATCGGTACCACAGCCTCGAAATCGGCATCATCGAGCACGATCATGGCCGACTTACCGCCAAGCTCGAGGAACGTGCGCTTCAGCGTGGCCGCACCCTTTTCCTGGATGCGCTTGCCGGTCACCGTTGAGCCGGTGAACGAGATCATGTCGACGTCGGGGGAGAGGGTCAGTTGTTCGCCGACCAGATGATCCGACGAGGTGATGACGTTGAAAATGCCGGCCGGAATGTCGGTGTGCTCGGCGACGAGACGACCGAGGCGAGTGGCGTTCCACGGGGTGTCGGGCGCGGCCTTGAGAATGGTCGAGTTTCCCGTAGCGAGAACTTGGGCGATCTTGTTGATCGTCACTTCGAACGGATAGTTCCACGGCACGATCGAGCCAACGAC
>JANMCE010000159.1:0-7587 GCA_031360915.1 Actinomycetes bacterium
AGCAAGATGCCCTGCACGATGGCGTTCACCCAAGCCATTTAGTGGTCCTTCTTGATGGAGGACATGCCGAAGTAGGCGTCGGTCACGGCGTCACGATTGGCGCTAGCAGCATCGCCCGAGAGTGAGATGCGACCTTCCAAGAGACACGCAAAACGGGTGGCGACCGCAAGAGCCTGATTCACGTCCTGCTCAACGACCAACAACGTGGTGCCGTGCTCCATGATGGTTGGCAACGCGGCGTAGACCTGCTTGACCACGATGGGTGCAAGACCGAGCGAAACCTCGTCGAGCAGCAACAGCCGTGGGTTCGACATGAGGGCCCGGCCGATGGCCAGTGCCTGCTGTTCGCCACCCGACAAGCGGGCTCCCGAGCGCTTCGCCAACGGCTGCAACAACGGGAACGCTTCGTAGATGCGCTCCTTCGTCCAGGGTCCCTTGCGTCCCGAGTGGGCGCCGATGATCAGGTTCTCATCCACCGATAACGACGGAAAGATGCGACGTCCCTCCGGCACCAACGAGACACCGAGTGCGAGGCGAGCATTCGGGGGCAGACCGACCAACGACTTTCCGTCGAAACGGATATCGCCAGCCGCGGGTGGCAACACCCCGGCGATGGTCTTGAGCAGCGTTGACTTCCCCGCACCGTTGGCTCCGATGATGGATTCGGTGACGCTTTCCTCCACCGACAAGTTGATGCCGAACAGCGCCTGGAAGTCACCGTAACGAGCGTCGAGGCTCTCGACTTCAAGCAGGCTCATGTGTCACTTCCGAGGTACACGGATTTCACCTCGTTGGACGCCATGACTTCGTCGGGTTTGCCTTCGATGAGCTTGCGGCCGTAGTTGATTGCCATCATGCGATTCACCACTCGCAATAGCGCGTGCACGATGTGTTCGATCCATACGATGGACACGCCGCCGGCACGAATGTCATTGATGGTGTCGACCAACGAAAGCACTTCGGCTTCGGTGAGCCCGCCCGCGATTTCGTCGAGCAGAAGTACCCGCGGTTTGGTGGCCAATGCCCGCGCTAACTCCAGGCGTTTGCGTTCAAGCAAGGTGAGACCGGAGCCAAGGGTGTTGGCTCGGTGCATCATGCCTGCCTGTTCGATGGCTGCGACCGCCACCTCGTTTCGGGCCGCTCCGGTCACACGGCCACCGGCGCCGAAGGTGGCGCCGACCAAGACATTTTCGAACACGGTGAGGCCTTCGAACGGGCGGGGAATCTGCGAGGTGCGCCCGATGCCGCGATGGCAGCGCACGTGGGCCGACATCGACGTGATGTCGTTGCCTTCGAACGTGATGCGACCAGCGTCAGGCTTGATATCGCCGGCGATCAGGTTCAGCAGCGTGGTCTTGCCCGCGCCGTTCGGTCCGACGATGCCGAGGGCGTCACCCTCGTGCAGCTCGAACGACATGTCTTCAGTGACCGAGAGCGCGCCGAATCGCTTCGACACGCCCTCGACCGTGAGTAGTGCCATACCTAGGCGAGTGGCTTCAGCTTGCCACCGAGCGGAATGTTCGGGGCCTGCTTGTTTTCCACGATGATGAGCTCGAACTTGTTGGGTCCGGTGGACTTCTGCCACTGGCCGCCGACGAGCGGGGTGGGGCAGACGTTCTTGGGCAGGTCCTTTTGACCGAAGCTGATCGGCCCGACCATGGTGTCGAGCTTGGTAGCCGCAATGGCCTCCACGATCTTCTTTTTGTCGGTGGAACCAGCGCGAGAAACCGAGTCGAGCATGACTTCCATCAGTGCGTGGACGAAACCAACAAACTGCGTCCACTGCTTACCCGTGTTCTTCGAGTATTCCTCGCCTAGCGCTTTGGCTGATGCTCCTGTAAGGGAGCTCTTGAACGGATGGCTCGGGGTCCACCACACCTCGGTGCAGATGCCGTCGCCGTCATCACCCAACGCCTCGACGGCAAGCGGGAACAAAAGGGCCTTGGCCACCGTGACGATCTTGGGCTTGAGACCCTGCTGCTTGGCCTGCTTCCAGAACGTGGCGAAGTCGGGCGGAATCGGAATGCCGACGATGACATCGGCATCCTTGAACTGACCGATGATGGTGTTGAAGTCAGGCGACAACGTGGCGTAGCGGCCGCCGTCAATCACCTTGTAACCATTGGCGACCGCGCCGCCGGGGAAGCCCAGTTTGGCGTCGGACAGGGCGAGGCCGTCGGGGTCGTTCGGTGCGAACAGGCCGACCGTCTTGTTGTTGGGTATGGCATTCCACATTTCGGTGAACACGCCAACCATCTGACCGGCGCCCCAGAAGAAGTGATACGTCCAGTCGAAGCCCTTCGCCGGGTCACCCTTGCGACCGAAGAAGTACGGCTGCCAGGGGGCAAGCGTCGAGAGACATGGCACGCCGTTGGCCTCGCACTGGTCGGCGACCGGGTTGATCATCTCCGGGGTGGCGATGGCGATCATCATGTCGATTTTGTCGTCGGTGATGAGCTTGAGTGCTTCGGCTGCCGCGGTGTCGGAGTTGGACTGGGTGTCCTTCACGATGATGTCGACGGCATAGCTCTTGCCGCCCAGCATGAGTCCGTCCTTGAACAGCGCGCCGACCGCCTTGAGCGTGAAGTCGTTGGCTTCGCCAAACCCGCCGAGTGCGCCGGTGAGGGGGGCGGTGAAACCAATCTTGATCTTGCCGTCCTTACCACCACCACCAAACTTGGCGGCGTTGCCAGCACCCATCGCAGCGGCGACGGTGGTGGCGCCAGCAGCAGGTGCAGCGGTGGTGTCGCCGCCCGCCTTGGCGGTTGTCGGAGCCGCTGCTGCCGCGGTCGTGGCTGGAGCGTCGGCCTTCTTGCTGCTGCCACACGCAGCCAACACGGCCGCGGCGACCGCGCTTCCACCGAGGCCGAGCATGCGACGGCGGGTCATGGCGGATTGCATGGCGCGGATTGCGCCGTCTTCACTTGGATGCATCTTGTTCCCCCTAGGTGTTGGCTAACGACCGGAACGGTCGCCAGGTTCTGTTCGTTCTGCGAACAACTGTGCGCCAGTCGAACAAACTGTAGGAATGCGAGAGAGCCGCGTCAAGCATGACTCGTTCGCGTCGGGCGCGGCATCCAGCAGGACCCGTGCGGTTTCCACCAGATGTGCAATCAGCAAAGATGGAGCGGTGTCTCGATCTCGATCAAGCGTGGCCTGACAGAGCGCCCGATGCTCGTCGGCGATACTTCGCATTGTTCCGTAGTTCGTTGACCACGCGCGATAAATCTCCGCGTTGGCCCGCAACGACGCGGCCAGCGATTTCAGCCGCACATTAGGACCGCCGGCGATCAGAGCTTCATGAAAGCGTTCGTGCGCGTTCGTCCACGCCGGAGCGAAACCAGGGTGCACGCCATCGTTGGCGTTCGTGCGGGTCAGCGCATGGTGCGCGGCCAAGAGATTCGCCTCCCACTCCACCGTGCCGTATTCGATCGCCAGCGCCAGCGCCTGCGCCTCAACGTGGCAGCGGGTCTCGGTGAGATCGAGCAGGTCGGCGGCAGAGAGCGACACCACCCGGAAACCCAACTGCGGCTCGGAGGTCACGAAGCCTTGCTCGGCCAGTCGGGAGAGTGCCTCCCGGGTGACGCCCATGCTGGCGCCGTAGCGCTCATTGAGTTCTGCAAATCGCAGCTTAGAGCCAGGGGGCAGCGTTCCCGTGACGATGTCATCACGCAACCGGTCGTAGACGACCTCAGTACGGGTGGGCTGGCGTGGCACTGGTCACATACAACCATGTTCGACACTCGATGTAAATATCGAAATTGTCCT
This sequence comes from Actinomycetes bacterium, assembly GCA_031360915.1. Lineage (GTDB taxonomy): Bacteria > Actinomycetota > Acidimicrobiia > Acidimicrobiales > Ilumatobacteraceae > JANMCE01. Next base: position 3,769 of record JANMCE010000159.1, read on the forward strand.
TGACGGTTGGGGCGTGGCGTGGTCAGAATCGCCTCAGACACGAAAACGGGGAGGCTTTCGATGGCACTACACGGGCTTGGCAGTATGACGCTTGGCGTACCGAAGGTGGACGACGCCCGTCACTTCTATAAGGAGTTCGGCCTCACCGAGACCACCGAGGGTACGTTCGCCTCGGCCGAGGGTGGCGATCAGCTTCACATCGTTGCCCGTCCGTATCGACAGTTGGTTGCCGTCACCATCGCGGCCGACGATGCCGATGACATTGCGCGCATTCGGGCCGCCGCGGAACATCGTGACGCACCGGTCGTATCCCACGCCGACGGATCGATCTCGCTCACCGAGCCGCTGACCGGCCTTCGCCTCGATATTGCTGCACGCTCCCGCGTCAGCCCCGAGCCGTTCGTTTCCGTGCCCGTGAACGGGCCGGGCGCGACGGTGCGCAATGGTGAACGAGCGCCGGCCATCTTCAACGAAGGTCCGGCCGCGCCCCGTCGCCTCGGCCATGTGCTCTACACAACACCTGACATCAAGGCGTCGATGGCGTTTCTCTCCGACGTGGTTGGTTTCAAACTGAGTGACTCCACGCCCGGCGTGATCGCGTTCATGCGGTGCTCCACCGATCACCACAATATCGGTCTCATCTCGGCCCCCGTTGCCGTCTTCCACCATTCGTCGTGGCAGGTGAACGATGTCGACGAAATCGGTCGTGGCGCGCATCATCTGCTCACCGAGGATGCCGACCGTTCGGTGTGGGGGCTCGGTCGTCACTTCCTCGGCAGCAACTACTTCTGGTACTTCCGTGACCCCGCCGGGAACTACGCCGAGTACTTCGCCGACCTCGACCAGATCGGCGAGGACGTGAACTGGGTGCCTGGCGAATGGGAAGGCCCAAAATCCCTCTACGCCTGGGGTCCTCCGGTGCCGCCCGACTTCGTCCAGCCTCGCGACATGGGCGAGATCATCGACGCCATGAAAGCCGCCGGCTGACTCCTATGAAGATCGCCCGTTTCACCCATAATGGCTCCACCCGCCTCGGCCTTGTCGATGGCGATGACATCATCGATGTCGGTGGCGCAGATGCATCGCTCCCCACCGACGTTGGCGCGCTGATTGCGGCCGACGGCATCGATCGGCTTCGAGGTGCATCAGGAGCGCGCATCGCGCTGGCCGATGTGCGACTTGAAGCACCCATCGTGCAGCCCCCCGTGTTCTTCGCTATTGGCTTGAACTACGCCGCGCACATCGAGGAGTCAGGCATGGCCAAGCCCGCCGCTCCCGTCGTGTTCAACAAGCAGATCACCTGCGTGACCGGCCCATTCGACCCGATCGAAGTTCCTACGGTTGCACCCGACTGGGTGGACTACGAAGGCGAGCTCGGCGTCGTGATCGGCACGCGATGCCGCAATGTTTTAATAGACGATGCGCCCAGTGTGGTGGCCGGCTACCTCATCGTTAACGATGTGTCAGTGCGTGACTGGCAACGCGCCACGCCCACCATGACCATGGGGAAGTCCTGGGATACTCATGGCCCCATCGGCCCGTACTTTGTGACCGCCGATGAAGTCGGTGACCCGCACATCCTTCGCCTGCGGACATGGGTGGATGGTGAGCTTCGTCAGGACGCCAACACCAGCCTGATGATCACCAACGTCTGGGAACAGATCGAGCACATCTCCACCGCCTGTACCCTGTTGCCCGGCACCATCATCGCCACGGGCACGCCAGCTGGCGTCGGCTTCGTCATGAACCCGCCGAACTGCCTGAAAGCCGGCCAAGTAGTCCGCATCGAAATCGAAAAACTGGGCACCATCGAAAACCCCGTCGTCGCCCAGCGTTCGTAGCGGTCGCACCGCAAGCCCGGGTGGCGTTTGTGGCACGGAACCTTGTAACACCGTCCGGCGATACTGACTGCCATGGTCAAGATCCAGTTTGCACGTGAGGCTCGGCGACGGCAGTCGGTGCGACGGAACATCATCGAGCAGCGTCGGCGCTGGGCGTCTCGCATTTCGTGGCCGAAGGTCCCGGAACGTGGCTGGCTCGCCGAGGTGCGAGAGGCGAGTGGCCTCGGCACACGAGAAATCGCTGCGCGGTTGAGCGTCGGCCAGTCAGCCGTAGTGCGGGCCGAGGCCTCGGAGCGCTCCGGGTCACTGCGCCTTGCGGCGCTCATCCGCTACGCCGACGCGATGGACGCCGACGTCCACTACATCGTCGTTCCCCGGGAGTCGGTACTCAGTCCGACCGATAGCGAGGGTCGACGGCGACGCAACTTGCTCCGGATTCGGGCCGTTCGCAGTGACAGCCGCTTCGGTGTCAGCGCCTCGTAATCGGCGATCGGAAGCCTCTGGTCTAAGCTCAGTGTGCATCTACATAACGATGCGGTTTGATTCATCGTTAGGGCAACGAGCCACGGCGAGCGCCTCCGGGAGCATGTGCACGCAACTCTTGGCGCAGGCCGGTACCCTGAACCTTCTTGTGACGTGGCCCCGGTGTACGGAGCTTCGTAAGAACGGTCTGACGAGCTTCTTCAACAGTTCTTACAGCAACCACAGTTGGCTCTCAGAGCGGAGCTTCAAAGTGGTGTTCAGCGGCCAACACGGGCCGCCAACCCCCACCCGAAAGAAGTACTCACATGAAGAATCATCTTGCAGTTGCTGGCGTCCTCGCTGGTCAGGGCGGCCACGGCAAGGGTGGCCACGGCAAGGGTGGCCACGGCAAGAAGGACGCTGCGGCTCCCGCCACGACAACGCCGACCACCACGGCCTGATCCCTCCCGTTTCCCGTTCCCCCCGCTGGTGGCGCCGTCCGAAAGGGTGGCGCCACTGGCGTTTTGGTCAGGCCAGGTCGCCGACCTCGAAGGAGTAGTCGATGGCGAGCTCGGGGGCGGCCGGGAGGTCCGTGGTGCAGGCGGCGTGAGCGGCGGCATGGGAGACGCCCATGACGCGCAAGACTGCCTCACACGCGGCGCGCTCGTACGACGGCGGGTGCACGCCGCGCACAATGTCGCAACCGGCCGCGGCCATGAGCCACACAAGTTGGCTCCAGGCGAACGACGGATCAACTTCGATCAAGGAATAGCTGCCCGTCTCAACCGCACGGTCGATGTCACGCAGGCCGAACGGACCGAACCCGACGCGCATGCGATCCACCAGAACGTCCATGCGATCGACCCACCAGCGAAACACCGGGTCGGTTGTCATCTCGCGCATGACGAAGCGAACCGAGTTGGCGACAATGCGCACCGGATCGGTCTCGCCCAACAGCTGGGTAATGAGGTCGTTGCGCTGACCCAACTGGTGGATGATGCAGTCGAGCACGTCCTGCGCCAATGCTTCTTTGCTGGGCGCGTAGTTGTAGAAAGTACCGAAGCCGATGTCGGCGCCGTCGGTGATCTGTTGGATGGTGGTGGCGTCCACGCCGTTGGCTTCCATGAGCTCGTAGGCCACCTCGCGCAGCCGCAGCTTGGTCTGCTGCTGGCGCACTTCGGTGCGGGTGAGCTTGCCGTCGGACATCGTCCTCAGGTTACCCATAAGGGCGAAACATTGACATCTCATCGAAAATGATTCATCATCACTTTCACCAAGGAGGTGTGTCACATGACACTCATTGAGGAAATTTCGCTCGCACAGCAGGTCGTGGCCCGAAGCGAGGCCATCATCCCGATTTTGAAGGCTCGCGCCGAGCAGACCAACAAGGATCGCCGTCTCCCCAAAGAAACCATCGCAACGCTGCGTGAGGCCGGATCCTTCAAGACCATCCAGGCCACCCGCAACGGCGGCTACGGCCTCGGTATCCGCTCCCACGTCGACGTGCTTCGGGCCC
>JANMCE010000271.1:0-14326 GCA_031360915.1 Actinomycetes bacterium
CGCACGATCAGAGGGCTCACCCCGCGAAGCACCAACCGAAGACGGACCACGACCCGATCATGCCAACCCCGTCAACCTCCCCCGATTTATAACGGTCTCCTAAGCGGCGAGACCGTTACAAATCAGGGGAGGTTCTGGACGTCGCCGATTCCTTCGATACAGCTCAGCCTCCGCAATGCCGAACGCTCGGCCTCAAGGCTGGGCGATTTCAGAGACATGTTGTCAGGTCCGAGCTGCCGGAGCAGGACGACTCACGGAGGTTCGGATTCCGCCGATTGCTTCGACACGTCTCGGCGGCCGTTATGCCAGCGTCCACCCCGGAGAAGTCACCAGTTTCAGAATCACGATGCCAAGTCCGTGGAGCGGCGAGCTGCTCGTCCATTGATGCCCTCCCCCGATTTGTAACGGTCTCCCAGTAACGATCGCCCGGCGAGGGATGCACCGACAAGGAAGAGGATCGTGTCGGCGTAGATGAGACCAAGGTGGCCGAGCGTGTCGAGGTGGTACGGATAGTGCGCGGGGAGGGCGACGGCCAGGGCGACGACGGGGACGACCATGGCGGTGCCGAACGCCCAGCGCTCGCCGCGCCTTACGCCGAACCACGAGAGGGCGGCGACGGCCACACCGGTGGCGGCGATGAACCCACCCGTACCGAGCTGTAGGTGGAAGAGGTAGTGGTGCAGCGAGGGGCTGAACGACTTGATCTGCGATCCGGTGACGTCAACCTCGTTGTGTCCGATGCCGAGTTCGAGGAGCTGGCTCGAGAACGACCGGGCGATGAACAGAGCGGCGTAGGCAACGAACCCGAGCCCGGCGATCGCCATGATCGCCGATCCTCGTCTCAGCCGCCGGTCAATGGCGCCCGTCACGGTTGTCGGTGAGGTCGAGGTAACGCTGGAAGTAGTAGTGGTCATGAGCTGTCTCTCCTGGGGTTGGCTTCATGCCGATCATCGGCGCGAGCCGTGTGCGCCACCGTGTGCACGGATCAGAACGCTCGGCGGTATGCCGCACACGGCCACGCACACGCGGTCGTAAGACGATTGGGCGCATGGACGACGTCGGCGAACTGCTCCACCGGACTGCCGACGAAGCGACCGCCTACCTGAGCGGCCTTGCCGGTCGGCCGGTCGGGGAATCAGCAGGTCCCGCGGCTCTCGCGGGCCTGCTGCCCGATGAACTTCCCGCTGAGTCCCTCGCCGCCGATGAGGTCCTCGACGAGGTGCTGGCGGTGGCCGCCGACGGGATCGTGGCCACAGGGTCGCCGCGCTACTTCGGTTTCGTGATCGGCGGAGCTCTACCTGCCGCCATCGCGGCCGACTGGATGGCGACGGTTTGGGATCAGAACGCCGGGCTCTACGCAGGTGGTCCCGCGGCAGCCGTCCTCGAGGCCACCGCAGGGAGGTGGATCCTCGACGCGCTCGACCTGCCGCGGGCATCGTCGTTCGCTCTAGTCACCGGCTGCCAGATGGCTCACGTCACCTGCCTCGCTGCTGCGCGTCACCGCATTCTCGCCGACCGGGGCTGGGACGTCGAACTTGCCGGGCTCAGCGGCGCGCCGAGGTTGCGCGTCCTCGTCGGCGAGCTCTCCCACGTGACCGTCGCACGGGCCCTGCGCCTGCTCGGTGTGGGCAGCTCGGCGATCGAGGTGGTGCCGGTCGACCACGCCAGCCGGATGGGCCCCGACGTGCTCGATGCGATGCTCGACGGCAACGAGGGCCCGACCATTGTGTGTGCCCAGTTGGGCGAGGTCAACACCGGTGCAATGGACCCAGTTGGCGCGATCATCGATGTCGCTCATGCGGCCGGCGCTTGGGTGCACATCGACGGGGCCTTCGGCTTGTGGGCGCGAGCGAGCACCCGGCATCGCCACCTCACCGACGGGGTCGAACGGGCGGACTCATGGGCCACCGACGCTCACAAGTGGCTCAACGTCCCCTACGACTGCGGCGTCGCAATCTGCGCCCACCCCGACGACCACCACCGCGCCATGGCCGTGCACGCCGACTACCTGACCGAACCCGCAGCCGGGCGCCGCGACGGAATCGACTGGACCCCTGAGTTCTCCCGGCGGGCCCGCGGAACCGCACTGTACGCCGCGCTGCGCTTCCTCGGCCGCGACGGCATCGCTGCCCTTGTCGACCAATGTTGCGCCGCTGCCCGCCGTTTCGCCGTGGGCCTGGTAGACGTCGGCGGCGCCGAAGTGCTCAATGATTGCCTGCTGAACCAGGTGCTGGTGCGCTTCGGTGACGACCGCCGCACCACCGAGATTATCGACCGGCTACAGCGGAGCGGCGAATGCTGGATGAGTGCCACGGCCTGGGACGGGGGCCGGGCCATGCGCATCTCTGTGGTCAACTGGCGGACCACGGAGGCCGACGTCGATCGCTCGCTGGCCGCCATCGCCCGAGCGGTGAAAATGACTCCATGACCGTTGGGCCAGCCGCCCGGTCAGGCCGACAACAGGTGGTCCAACTCGGGGTTGTCGAGGCCCGCTGCGGCCAGCCGGGCGGCGTCCAGGGCACCCGCCTGGCCGAGGGCATGGCGATAGACGTGGGCCCGGACCACCGCCTCAGGCATGCCGGCCCGAGTGGCCAATTGGAGCAGGAGCCCCGCTTCGGCGCTGGCCTTCTGTCGGCGTCCGAGGTCGACGTACAGCCGGCAACGGCCATCGTGCACGAAAGCCTGCACCCAACGGTTGGCGTCGGCGTGGGCGTAGGCACAGCGAGCGGCGGCGTCGAGCCAGCGGTCGGCGGCCTCGACATCGTCATGGTGGGCCGCGACGAGACCCAGGCCGCGCGCCGCCAGGCCCTCCCAGCACGGATCCTGCACCTGCGCGCCGAGGGCGTGGGCATGGGTCAGGGCTTCCTCGGCCGCCCTCATTCGCCCACGGCGACGGTCGACTTCGGCCCGCAGCACCTCGGGATAAGACAGGAAGGCTGCCCAGCGTTCGTCGCGGGCGATGGTCACGCTGGCGTCGAGGGAGGCAGCGGCTTCGTCGAGCTCGCCTCGTAGCAAATAGACGCGCCCGATTCCCGACTCCGACCACGACACCTGCCTCCGGTTGCCGCAACGACGAGCCAACTCGAGGGAGCGCCGGTAGTGATGGTGGGCGTCTGCGTGGCGACCCATTTCGGTCAGGTTAAACGCACGCCACCCGGTTACGGCCGACTGCTCGTCGTCGTCCCCTTCGGCTAAGTCGTCGGCGCGGGCGAACCAAGCCTCGGCACGGTCACGGCGCCCGACCATCAAGTCGATGGTGGCCAGCTTGCGATGGGCGCGCGCAACCACGACGGGCAGGTCTAGCCCGTCGGCCAGGAACACGGCCTGGTGGAGCACGGCTGCGGCCTCCTCGTCGCGACCCCGGACCGTGTGGATGAGAGCGCTTCCCAGAGTGACCAAGGCCTCGACTTCTAGGTCGCGCTGTCGTAGCACGGCGGCGTCGGCCGCTGCCCGGCGCATGCACTCAAGCCCGGCGTCCACCGCGCCAGCGGCCATGGCCGCTTGCCCGGCCTCCATTTGGGCCAGCACTGTCGCTCGGGACGCGCCGTGACGCTCGTCCGCCGCTCCGACCCGCGCCGCGTCGCGCAGCTGGGCCGACGGTGCCACGCCCATCTCCCGGGCAAACAGCCGCTCGCACGCCTCTACCTGGGACAGGGCCGCCGGCCGGTCGCCAGCGTCGGCGAGGGCCCGGACGAGGAGAACTTGGTGGGCCTCGTCGAGCGGGTCCTGGGCCACCAGCTGCCGGGCCAGGATGACACTGTGCTCCGGTCGGTGAGCAGCCAGAGCCATCAGCGCCGCTTCACGGGTCATGGCCTGGGCCTGGGCGGCCAGCTGCCGCCGCTCAACGAGCAGCCACGTCTCGAAGGCTGGGCAGCCATCGAAATGGATGCCCTCCAAGAACTCGCCCGGAAGCTCGGACCACGGCAGCGGTCCGCCGGCAGCGATGGTCGACCGCACGGCGTCGACATCGACGATGACGCCCGGACCGAGACGGAGGTTCACGGGGTCGCCGCCCACCTGCGTCTCGTCACCAAGTGCCCGCCGCAACTGGGCGAGCGTCCAGCGCAACGCTCCCAGAGGGTCGTCGGCTTCGGCGAACAGCAAACCGGCCAGCTGAGCACGGGACGGCGGCCGAGAGCCGAGGAGCAGCAAGGCGAGGAGGGCCCACGTCTTGCGTCCCCGCACGCGTACCGGCTTGCCATCGCGCTCGATATAAGGACGCCCGAGGAGACCAATTTCCAGACCCACGTAGTCCACGCTAGGCCGCGACGTTGGGCGGGGACAGATCGTGGCCGGCCGAGAGCGACAAAATCGCGTCGTCGCGCTCGACCGGTCGCGTCGTCGGGTGTCAGCGGTACGTTGTCGGGTCGTCAGCGGGGTCGACGTACGTCATTTGGAACGGGCCGATGGCGTGAACCTGCACGACCGTTCGGCCTTTCGTCGTCGCGAAGTGGTTTGCGTTGGCCGGTGCCGTGATAAAGCCGCCACGCCGGAGCGGTGGCAGGAGCGCGTTCTTGTCGAACTTGTCGCCGATCCCGACAAGGAACGTGCCCGAGATTACGGTCACGTGCTCGTCAGTGGGATGGAAGTGCGCGGGCAGGATGTAGCCGTTCGGAAAGCGCAACCGCACGGTGAAAATTGCACCCGTAACGCTCGGGTCGCCTTGCAATACCGCCATCTCGGCACCTGCCGGGAAGATCGCCGGAGCGGGGCCGAACTTGATGCCATCCTCGTGCTGCTCGTGATGGTCGTGACCGTACTGGTTGTCGTGCGTGGCGAGCGCGGCCGACGGCATGCTTGCCGATGAGGCGTTACCCGCCGAAGACCACATCGTTGCTCCGGCCAGTGCAGCGGCCACAGCGACGGCCCCGATTCCGAATCGGATTGTGCGGGTGTGACGATGTCTGAAGGTCATGATGCCCTCCCGGCTTCGAGGCCCTCGAGAATCTGGATGGTGAGGCAATGGCCGCCAATAGTGTGCACTTCAATGAAAATCGGCATGTGTGTGAGTCCTCCATGTTGATGTGACCCGATCATCGGGCCGCGAACCCATCCAACAACGCTGCCGTGTGACGAACCGTGTGAAGAAAGATAGTCAACGTAGTTGACGAATGCTTCGACGTTGCCTACGATATGGTCAACCACATTGACGATAAACTGGAGTCACGAAAATGCCTGTAGTCACCGCTCCGTCCGACCCAACCCACGACATCGGCACCGCCCGATTTACCTCCCTTGCGACGCCGACGCGCGGCTCGACCGAGACCTCGGTGTGGCGTGTAGCGATCGATCCCGCAGCGCCGGCGGTGCCGCACATGCTCACCCGAGAAGAAGTGTTCGTTGTACTTGACGGGTGCGCGACCGTTTCCATCGGCGGCGTCCTGAGCGCAGCACATCAGGGTGACGCCATCGTCGTGCCACCCAACACGCTTTTCTCGATCGAAAACGGCGGCAGTTCCATTTTGCACATGCTGTGCTGCCTACCCGTCGGAGGAGAGGCCGTCACCGCCGACGGAACCTTCACGCCGCCTTGGGCGCAGTGACCGAGCCCATAGTGCCGCTCGCGCGGCTGTTGGCGATGTCGTACCGCTGGATGATCGATCAGCTCCACGATCGTCTCGTCGCCAGCGGATGGAACGGAATCCGGCCCGCGTACGGATTTGTCCTGCTTGCCGTGCGCAACGAACCAATCACACCGACGGCCCTCGCTACTCGGCTAGGCGTCAGCAAGCAGGCAGCATCCAAGCTCGCCGACGCCATGGTGACGGCCGGGTTGATCAATCGCGATCCTGCAGATGGTGACGGCCGGCAGCGACTGTTGTCGCTCGGTAGTAGTGGCCGAGAGCTGCTGCACGATGTCGAGCAGATCTACGAAGAACTGGAAGCCGGGTGGGCCGCCCTCGTCGGTCACAACGAGGTCACATCACTACGCGAGACTCTGACCGAGATCACCTTGACGGTCAACAATGGACGGTATCCCGATTTGCGCCCCGACGACCTCGAATAGTTACTGAGCAACGGGCACTCGTTCGTCTCCGCAAGATCCGACAGAATAGTTCCGTGCGAGTCGTAATCACCGGCGTCAACTTGCCAGGCCGCGAGTATTGCCGCCCAGACGGAACAATGATGCGCAACGTCCACGTCGGTGCGGCGGGAACCGGCCCAGCTCATTCGCGCTGATGCAGCCCAAGCACGCTGGACGTTCGACATCGAAATCATCCACAGCGACGGTCTCATCGATTTCCGCGGACCCGCTGTCCACGGCACGCGAGGTGAGCGCTTCGTCTACCTGACGTGGGGCGATGTAGGAGACGCTGACGAGTTCGAAATGTTCCGACGAGCCAAACTGATGCTCAACCGCATCGAGCCCGAAATACTCGAATCGGCTACCAGAACCGAAACGCTTGCCTGCACCGTTGAACTCACCGACGCCCAAGGCGGGCCCCGATGCGCCCGAGTCGACCCGTCAGCTCTCACATGGTCAGACCACGACCACTAATCGTCGCGCTGGATGTTCGAACTCTGTCCAAGCATTGCCGCATGTCCGTTCGTCAGGTTTGCCAGGTGTGGTGGACGGCTTCGATGTTGTTGCCGTCGGGATCGCGGACGAATGCGCCGTAATAGCCGGGGTGGTATTCCGGCCACACACGCGGGGCGTGCAGGATCTCTGCACCGTGCGTCCGGGCGGTCTCGTAAAACGCGTCCACCTCGCTGCGGGACGTCGCGTCAAACGCGAGGTGGATGGGCCGTTGGCTGCCCTGGTCGACGAGCGGTCCGATCCAGAAGGTTGGCAAGCCGGTCCCATAGCCGATGAGGTCATTGCGTTCGATGATCCGTTTGCCACCGAGCACACCAAGGAGCGTGTCGTAGAAGGTTGCGCTCGCCGCGATGTCGCGGCATTGGATGGCGATGTGGTTGATCATGACTGGTTACCTTTCGGTTGAGTTCATGGTGCTGACTGGGTGAGGTGGGTGAGGCTGCACCGCCACGACCATACGGCCTGACGCGACGTGAGATGCAAGACCCGAGGACGGGATTTTGGGGACCCGGCCTCTCTGAGCAAGCCGGCACCGTCATGCTCGGCGTCGGTGTCTGCCGATGTGGGTAGTACGCGCTAAAGGCCAAGTGTGGCTGGAGGTCGACCGTGTCCTACGAGCAGCCATGCGAGATCACCTAGGGCCAGTTCGTCGACGAAACCGTCGTGGTTGACAGTGTTGAGGAAGGCGACCACGTCGGAGACCGTTACAAATCGGGGGAGGTCATCGTGAGTTGTCGGGCTCCGGCAGTTCGGACTTGGCAACATGTTGCTGAAATCGCCTGATCTTCTGGCCGGGCGTTCGGCCTTCGGAGAGGCTGAGCTGTATCGAAGGAATCGGCGGAATCCGAACCTCCCCCGATTTGTAACGGTCTCCGTCCCCGGCCCAACCATGAGTAGGCCAAAGGTTTTTCAGACGCGTCTCGACATTCGGGGACGCGCCCTTGCGAGCGCCTAGGCTAAGATTGTGAGGGAGAGGTTCGTCTTGAATGTTGCGTGCGGGAGCCCCGCTTGAGTCATTGGCTATCGAGCCCAAACGTGGTCTCGGACCTGCACCAGGCATTCGATGTACTCCGACAGGCTATGAGCGTTCTCCCACGCCCTGAACCCTGCGTGTCCGCCACACCACTCCGGTGGCCCAGCACGCCGACCAGACAAACACGTCATCTGCGATGCCGTGTCAGCTGTGACTGCTTCAACCCGGATATCGAAGAACCAGCGGCGAAGAAGTCGTACGCCCAACAGAACCTTTCACCCACCCTCAGACCGAGGCTGTCGAGCGTCACCTTGCGGGAATCGTCAGCATCCACAGCCCAGTCAGTCGAGTAGCCGACCGCTCGGATCGCTGCAGGGACTTCGATCGTACGAACGATCAGAGGGCTCACGCCACGCAACACCAACCGAAGACGAACCACCACCCGATCATCCCAACCCCGTCAACCTCCCCCGATTTGTAACGGTCTCGCTATCACGCGATAGTTCGGATGAGGTCCTGTTGACAGGTTGGAAGTGGCTTTCGGCGGTCAGACACTCGACCCGTGGCGCCAACGAAGGCAACGCCGCTGTCGCCCAGTGCGTACCAGGGTTCTGGCACCAAGCGTACGCGTCTCGGCCGGACCCGAGAGGAATGACTAGAGCGGGGCGAAGTCGCCAATCGACCTGAGATATTTGCTCGAGCGGTCGTCAGCCTGCCTGTTGTAAGCGGTACTCGCGCAGCAATCGTGGCTGGACGGCCGAGGTCGAGGCGTGGTCGCCGTGTAGCACGTCGGGGTCAAGATCTATGCCGTTCGGCCAGCAGGCGGTGCCGGCAACCGAGTCAACCGTTACCTTGGCGAAACTCGCCTCGTCGTCGATGCTTGCGAGAACTCCTGGAAGTCGGCTTGCGAAGTCGAGTTCTCGTACAAAGCCGTCTGAGAACTTCACGCGAAGCGAGCGGCCACCAAGAGGCTCAACGTCGGTAACTCGAGCGAGAGTTCGCATAACCACAGTTTACTGCAGAGGTTCGATCCTTGATAGAGCGGAAGGCTCCTGAGCGAGCGTCCAGTTGGCGAGAAGTTCGTCGTGGTGCAACGCTCGCCATTGCTCACGAGTCCCAGGGCTGTCCTCGGGATCTCGCCGCGCATCGTCGACCCGTTGTCGATGCGAATCAGCGCTTCGTATTCGGCGTAGATCGCGTGGAAGTGCGGCGGATTGTGATCGGCGAAGTACATATAGATCACGATTCCGTAGAACTCGCTGAGCCTCGGCACGCAGACGATCTACAACGCGCCATTCAGGGCGCCGTGCGCTTCCCCAGAGTGGACCGCCGCTCCTACCGGGCCTTGGCTATCGCCCCTGCCAGATGGGCGGACGCTTTTCGATGAAGGCAGTGAGGCCTTCCTTCAGATCTTCAGAGCCCATCACGCGACCGAAGGCCTCATTGGTCATTTTACGCAGCGTGGCTTCGTCCTCATAGGTGCTCGCCAGCACCACCTTGCGGCTTTCCCATACGGCCATGGGGGCTGCGGCAGTCACTTGGCCAGCCAGCGCCATGGCTGCGTCGTACGCTTCGCCTGGCTCAACAAGGCGGTTCACCATGCCGAGTTGATGGGCACGCTCGGCCGCAAGCGGCTCTCCCGTCAGGATCAGCTCCATCGCAACGTTGCGTCCGATGGCGTGGGGCAGGCGGTAGAGCCCACCGGCTCCGGCGACCAGGTTTCGCTTCGCTTCGGCGAGACCAAACGACGAACGGGACGAAGCAACGACCATGTCGCACGAGAGCACGATCTCGCAGCCGCCTGCGGTGGCAAGACCATCGACTGCGGCGATCAGTGGCTTCTTGCGGTCACGGTAGACCAGGCCCGCAAAGCCGCCCTTCGCGGTGGCCAGGGTGGCGCCCTGCCCCGAGTTGATGGCTTTTAAGTCGGCACCGGCGCAAAAGACCGGGCGTTCCTGGCCGTCGGTGTTCGCCCGCAGCACGCCCGCCCAAACCTGGTCGTCTTCTTCCATCTTGTCGATGGCCGCTTCCATTGCGATCGCAACCTCGCCATTGATGGCGTTGCGGGCTTCGGGACGGTTCAGGGTAATGACGGCGATGCGTCCGATGACTTCATACTCGACCATTCGGTCAGCCTACGCGTACAGAACCGACCGAGCCGATGACGACTCGCGCGGTTTTCACTTCACTGCGATGACGGCGTTGTCGCGACGTAGCCGTTAGCCTTCGGCAGGTTTGTCGTGGGCAACATGCTCAGCCTCGACCATCGCTGCCACCTCGGCCGACGTTTCGACGACATGCGCGTCGGGGCTGGCGGTGAGTGCCGCGGCCTCGGCCGGATCCTCGACGATTCGATACGTCACGCCAGGGCTGTCAGCAGGCAGTTGGTAGGCGGCCGGGACCGTCTCGACGGCGGCAGGCGGTTCCACAACCGTCTCAACAGCAGCAGGTGTCTCGACAACGACAGCTGACGGTGCCTCGACAGCAACGACGACCGGCGCTTCGATCGCGGTTGGGGTCTCTGTCAGGACGGTCTCGACGGTCTCGACTGTAGGGGCCTCGACTGTCGGTGTCTCCGTTGCAGCCGTGGGACTGTCGCCCTTGGCCGGGGGAGCAGGCGGACGTAGGCCCGGCTTGCGGGGCGGGCGAGGGGCCCGACCGGTGCCACCAGCCGGCGCGTCAACACCGAACATGGCAGCGATAGCCGGGAGCTGGCGGGCCAGCCGCTTGACGGTCGACTGCAGTTCGTCGCTCGGGTTGGCGGGGATGCCAGTGGGCACCACCTGATTGCGCACAGGTGAGAACGCCAGTGCATCGAGCACAGCTACCCAACGGTCGCTGCCGGCATCGGGCGACAGCGTGGTGATGGTTGCGGCGGCGAGCTGAACCGAAAGTTCCGGGGGGAAGCGAACGCCGGCCTTCGGCGGACGAGACGACAGACGCAGCGCCCGAATTGATTTCCCGGTCTTAATCGAGTCGGTGATCTCTCCGAGCCAGTCGCTGTGCTCGTTCTCTTGACGAAGGTTGAGCGCAGCCTTGAGATCGGCCGCCAGCGCTCGGGTGGATTCTTCACGGGCCACGATCGGTTCGTCACCGGCCACAACGACTGAGCGCAGATCGCGCAGGTCAAGTTCCTGCACGTCGGCCTTGGCCGCCTCGGCCCGGTCGAGCCACTCGGCGACACGCAACGACGGCAGCAGCGTCTCGGCAAGCTGCAGCACGCCCGTCGGCTTGATCTCGCTCTGGCCAGCGGCCTTCAGCGCGTCGTTCTGCTCGCTGAGTGCCTGGCGCACGGCGGGAATTCCGCCGCGCAGCACCTGCTCGGCGATTGGCTTGTGTTCCTCGGGAAGGGCAGCAAGCACCGCGTTGCGATGAGTCTTGCCAGCACGAAGGCGCTTGGCCTTCGGCTTTTGGGGTACTTCTGCGAAGGCCGGGCGAGCCTGACGGGGGCCACGATCTCCCTCGGGACGCGGACCACGAGCGGGGCGATCGCCTTCGGGGCGCGGACCACGAGGCGGACGATCACCTTCGGTACGCGGACCGCGGGGCGGACGATCGCCAGCCGCACCCTCGGGGCGCGGGCCGCGAGGCGGACGGTCGGGACGGTCACCGCGTGGTGGACGATCGGCGCGATCACCGAAGTCTCGGCGGGGCCCACTGCCCTTCGCTGCGAGCGTTTGCAGCACCGGTTCGAACGGCTTGCTGGAGCCCATGAGCTCGAGCTTGGCCGCCTCCTTGCGGGCGCCCTTAGTCGGCAGCACCGACAGGACTGTGATGCCATCAAGATCAAAGTCGGCTTCCGCCCGGTGGGTATCTCCCACCTTGGCATCGCCGGGCAGGAGCGTCCCGTTCAGGATTCCCTTCGGTTCGCGGGCGCCAACGGCACGCCAGGTCCAGGTGCCGTCACCACGATTACTGGTGAGTTCGAGTTCAATCCTGCGGGACATGGGGAACAACGCTAGTTGTTCGGCGCTGATTGGACCATTGCGATGAGAAACCAGGACTCGAACGTTAGCGTCGCGTAGCGTCTGATCATGCCGATCTATGCCCTGGGTGAGTTGGAACCGACCATCGATGCAACCGCGTTCATCCATCCGGAAGCCGTCATTATCGGCAACGTCACCATTGGCGCACAGAGTTCGGTGTGGCCATGCGCCGTGCTTCGTGGCGACGGGATGACTATCTCGATCGGAGACCGCACCTCGGTACAGGACGGCTGCGTTGTGCACACCACGGCCGAGATCGGCACGACGGTCGGCGATGATTGCGTCATCGGCCATCTGGTGCATCTCGAAGGGTGCACCATCGAAAGCAATGTGCTCATCGGCGTGGGTGCGATCGTGTTGCACAACGTGATCGTGCAAAGCGGAGCCATCGTTGCCGCCAACGCCGTGTTGCTGAACGACATGATCGTGCCCTCGGGAGCGGTCGCCATGGGCGTTCCGGCCAAGATCCGCGAAGGGGCCGCGAACGCCGAGATGGCCAAGCACGGTTCAGCCTCCTATGTCGGCAACACCGAACGTTACCGCCGCGAGCTTCGGCGTATCGGATGACGCTCGGCGTCGTTGTTTCGCCGCCAGCCTCCGAACTCGAACTCGCAGCTGACGCGCTCTGGTCGTTGGGGGCCGTCGCGGTGGAGGAGCGCGACGGGGAGTTGTGGACGAGTCTTGGCGATGATCAGGCGTGGGTGGCCGCAGCGATGCCGACGGCGTGGCCGTACCGCTTTGTGGAGATGGACGACGCCGCGGCCGACACGTGGCGACAGTTCGCGCAGCCGACCCGTATCAGCCCGGGCCTCGTCATCGCCCCGACCTGGGTGTTCTACGACGCAGCAGTGGGGGAGAGGGTCATCGCCATCGAGCCCGGTGCCACGTTCGGCATGGGTGATCACCCGACCACCGTACTGTCGCTCCGGGCGGTAGAAGCGTTCGTTCGTGATGGTGACACGGTGCTCGACGTCGGGTGCGGCAGCGGTGTGTTGGCAATCGCTGCGTTGATGCTGGGCGCGCAGCGAGCCGTCGGCATCGACATCAATCCAGCGTCGGTCGAAGTGAGCCGAGCAAACGCTGAAGCGAATGGGGTGAGTGACCGGCTTGAGGTATCAAATGCGCCAATGGCGGAAATGGCGGCCGCCCGACCAGCGGAGTTCGACGTGATCTTCGCCAACATTTTGGCCCCGGCACTTATCGAGCTCTCGGCCGATCTGAAGCGCTGCTTGAAGCCGGTAGGCCATCTGGTCATAAGCGGCATCCTGGCCACCAACTACGATCATGTTCTCGAAGCGTTGCTTCCGTTGGAAGTAGTTGCAATCGCAACGATGGATGTGTGGGCCGCTGTCACGCTCCAGTGGCCATCGAGTTGAGAGCCATCTCGAATTCAGATAAGCAAGACCCAGTAGCTGACCGTAGGCTGACGGCATGACTATCGAAGGCACCTACGTCCCGACACCGTCTGATTGGGTCCGTGAGCAGGTCGAACTCTACGAACGGACCGGTGGACGCGAGGGAAACACGCTGCGCGAAACAGGCATTCCAATCATCGTACTGACGGTCCGCGGCGCCAAGACGGGCTACGTGCGCAAGTTCGCTCTAATGCGCGTCGAACACGACGGCGCGTATGCGCTTGTTGCTTCGAAAGGCGGCGCGCCGACGAACCCAGCGTGGCTGGCGAACCTGCGGGGCGATCCCGACAACGTGTGGATTCAGGACGGTGACACGCCAGTGCACATGCAGGTCCGTGAGCTTGAGGGTGCCGAGTATGACCTGTGGTGGGATCGTTCCGTCGCCGTCTTCCCGACCTACAACGACTACAAGGCCAAAACCGATCGGCGCATCGCCGTGTTAGTGGCAACGCCGGTCTAGGCGAGCTGCTTCCGTTTCAGGAAGCGAGACTCAAACCCACGGAAACTTGCTGCCGCTATCGCGGTCGTCACCAGCGCGGTGGCGACGAACAACTCAAGCCCTTCGTGGATGTCGAACCGACCAAGGACCTTCTCTACACCGGTGCGAACAAACTGGTGCATCAGGTATATGCCGTAACTCAGCGCGCCCACGTAGGCCAAGGGCTTCCACTGCAGCACCTGGCTGAGCCCACCGTGCTCACGCAGCACGACGGCGGCCAGCAGGCTCACCATCAGCACATGCATACTGAGGCGGGGGAGACCCTGTATGGACGCGACTGGAAGCGCAGCAACGGCGATACCGGCACCCGCCAACCCACCGGCCACATACCGACGATTCACCAGTCGGTTGATAGCGACGAATGCTCGACGATCGTGCAAAAGATAGGCAAGGCCGACACCGAGAAGGATCGGTGTGAACGTCACCTGCAACACGTTCAGTTTCGCAACCTCGAATCGAGTACCGCGCAGCGCAGCGTTGAACACACCGAGCTGCAGAGCCACGTTGACAATGGTGAGGGCACCTAACGCCCACACGGCCCGTCGTTTCAAGAATCGTTGCAACAGAGGCCAGACGATGTAGAACTGCTCCTCGCAGGCGAGCGACCATGTGATCGCTAGCAAGCCCGGCACCTCTCGCCAGTTCGATAGGTACACCGCCGCCCAGCCGAGGCCATCTTTGAAGTCCTGCCCGCTCGTGGAGTGCGGAGCGGCCACCATCCAGACTGCGGCGAAGGCGAGCACTGCGTAGTACAGCGGAAAGATGCGCAGCACACGGCGCCGGTAGAACGAGCGTAAAGAAACGGTGCCGGTCGTTGCCTCTTCACGCAGCAGTCGGGACACGATCAGAAAGCCGCTCAACACGAAGAACATGTCGACGCCCAAAAACCCGCGACCGGCCAACTTCCAAGACTGG
>JANMCE010000109.1:0-9780 GCA_031360915.1 Actinomycetes bacterium
GCCGGTCGGTCGTGGCGCCGACATCAAGGTGAACAGTGACGGAAGTCTGTCGTTCACCCCACCCGACGCCACCCTCACCACCTACACCTTCACGTACACCATTCAGGACACAGCCGGAAAGACGGCCAGTGCCCAAATCGCCATCACCGTGGTGGCCAAACCCGTCGTCAACCGGGCACCCAACGCCAAAGACGATCGAGCCGACGCCGCGTACGGTGCGGCAGTCACCATCCCCGTCCTCGCTAACGACAGCGACCCGGACAACGATCAACTCAACCTGGTCGAGACATCGTCGGCGGTCGGCGGCACTGCGGCCGTCAACGGCTCCAATGTGATCTTCACACCCGGCTCCGGGTTCAGTGGTCTGGCGTCGTTCTCCTACACCGTCGCTGACCCTGCCGGCCTGAAGTCGACCGCCAAGGTCGTCGTCCAGGTCGCCGATAGACCCAAGCTCGCGCCGATCGCCACCAACGACGCCATTATCTCGATTGGTGGTGCCCGTGTCTCGCTCGACCCGCTCACCAACGACAGCGATCCCGACGGTGTTGCCTCAGCCCTGATCGTCAAGAGCGCGGCCGCCGAATCGGAATCGGTCAGGGTGGCGGTTGCGCCTCACCTGGTCACCATCCAGCCACCGTCCACCCCGGGGAACTACCGGGTGTCCTATGTTGTGGCCGACCCCGACGGCCTGACCGCTACCGGGGTCATCACCGTCACCGTCCAGTCACCGCCAAACCAACCCCCGGTTGCGATGGCCGACGCGGTCGAGACGAACTTCGGCGCCGCGGTGAGCATTCCGGTGCTGAGCAACGACAGTGACCCCGACGGCGGCCAACTCACGATCCAAGAATTTTCCCAGGGTGCACCGAGCGGTACCGTCAGCAGGGCCGGACCCGGCAACCTTCGCTACACCCCCGCCCCCGGCTTCTCCGGCGGCGCCCGTTTCACCTACACCATCAGTGATCCCCAGGGCGCCACCAGTACCGCCACGGTCACGGTCACGGTCAACGCTTGTTCTGCCGCCGCCCCAGCGCTGTCGGATGACGCAGCCGGCACCAGGCTCAACACTGCGGTCGCGATCGACCTCTTCGCCAACGACGCGTCGCACAATGGCACTTTTGCCGTGCTTCCATTCGTTGGTGGATCCGTCACCCAGACCGGCCCGGGCCAGGTGCTCTACACACCGCCCGCCAACCTCTCGGGTCGGTACCAGTTCGGCTACACCGTTACGAACTCGTGCGGCGTCGTGGCGACCGCGTCGGTCACCGTCACGGTCAATCACCCGCCGAGCGCCGTCAATGACACCGCCCAGGTCACGGCCGGTCAAAGCGTTTCCATCCCGGTGCTTGCCAACGACGGCGATTCCGACGGCGACCCCCTCACGATCTCTTCTGTCAGCAACGTCATCGGTGGCACGGCCACCTTTACCGCCACCGAGGTCACCTTCACCGCCAACGCTGGAGCCACCTCTGGCAGCTTCATCTACACCATTCACGATCCCGGCTTGCTCACCGCCACGGCGTCGGTCGCCGTTACCATCGGGGCGGCGAACCACCCGCCGAGAGCCAGGGATGACAACGCAGCCACACTCGTTGGCGTGACCATCAACTCGATAGATGTGCTGAGCAACGACTCCGATCCCGACGGTGACACACTCACGATCACGTCGGTCGGTCCGGTGACGGGCGCGGGGTCCGTCTCACTCAACGGCTCCACCATTAGCTACACCCCCGGAGCCACCGCTGGCAACGACTCGTTCTCGTACACGATCTCGGATGGCAAGGGCGGCACGGCCAGTGCCATCGTGCGTGTCACCATCACCGCCCCGATCATCAACCAACCGCCCGTCGCCGCTTTCGATAGCTGCAATCAAACCCTTGGCGTGGTCAGCTTTACGTGCAACCTGATCGGGAACGACCGCGATCCAGAGAACGATCCGCTCTCGATCACCGGCTTCTCGGCAAACAGCGACACGGCCGGCGGGCTGCTCTCGGCCAGGCTGCTCGACGGCGTCCTGAGCCTTACTGTCGACCCAACCTTGCCACAAACAATTACTATCTCGTACACACTTTCAGACGGCACCCATTTGGTGACCGGATCGGCAGGGGCAAAGATCGCGTGACCGAAAAAACCAAGACCGCTAATCCACTCGATCGCGCCAGCGACGTTTTCGCCGGCATTCTCGACAATCTCAATGTCGTACTCAAAGGCAAGAACGAACAGGCCGAGCTGGCTGTCACCTGCCTTATGGCCGAGGGTCACCTCCTCATCGAAGACAAGCCCGGCACCGGCAAGACGTCACTCGCTCGAGCGCTCGCGGCGTCTATCGGCGGCACGGCACGGCGTATCCAGTTCACCCCCGACCTGCTGCCCACCGACATCACCGGTGTCACCATTTACGACCCCAGTGGTGGCGAGTTTCGCTATCGCCCCGGGCCGGTATTCGCCAACGTGGTCATTGCCGACGAAATCAACCGTGCCTCACCGAAGACCCAGTCAGCGCTGCTCGAAGTGATGGAGGAGCGCCAGGTCACCGCCGATGGCACCAGCCGCCCGGTACCCCGTCCGTTCATGGTGGTTGGTACCCAGAACCCGCTCGATTTCCAGGGCACCTACCCGTTGCCCGAAGTGCAGCTCGACCGTTTCGCCATGAAGCTCAGCCTCGGTTACACCGACCGTGACGCCGAGCTTGAGGTCATCTCCGACCGCGCCGCTGGCGACCCGGTTGTCGGTCTGAGCCCGGTAGTCAACGACGTGCAGCTCCAGAAGATCATCCGCGCCATCCGCGACGTGACCGTGGGCGAGAACCTGCAGCGCTATGTCGTCAATATGGTGGTAGCCACCCGTGAGCACCCCGACCTGCGGCTCGGCGTCAGCACCCGTGGCACGCTGTTGCTCTTGTCGGTCGCCCGCGCCTATGCGGTCGGACGCGGCCGAAACTGGGTGAGCCCCGACGACATCAAGGCTGTCGCGGTGCCTGTGCTGGCGCATCGTCTGAGTATCGCGCCTGAGGCCGAACTCGACGGCGTCACCTCCCTCGACGTGCTCGAACAGATCATCGCTGCCACCGCCGTCCCCCGATGAAGAAAGTTCGACCAACAGCGGGCGGTCTTGCGCTGCTGGTCGGCGTGGTGGTGCTCACCGTCGCTGGGCTGTGGTCGGGTTACCGAGAGTTCCTGCTGTTCGCGCTGGCGGGCCTCATCCTGCTGGCGCTCGGCTTTCTGCTGCCACGATTTTCAACGAACATCGAGGCCTCCCGCCGCGTGACCCGA
The DNA here is from genome assembly GCA_031360915.1 of Actinomycetes bacterium. Classification (GTDB taxonomy): domain Bacteria; phylum Actinomycetota; class Acidimicrobiia; order Acidimicrobiales; family Ilumatobacteraceae; genus JANMCE01. Next base: position 3,273 of record JANMCE010000109.1, read on the forward strand.
GTACTGGTCCAGCGAGGTGAACCAATCGACATGAAGCTCACCGTGCTGGCCGATCGGCCGCTTCCCCGGCTTTTCATGACCGACCAGGTCGGCGGCAACCCCGTCGCCTTTGAGGTGCCACCTCTGCTGGCCAACGAGCCGGTGGAGATCGCCTACAGCATCAAGGCCACGCAACGCGGGGTGCATCAGGTCGGCCCGCTTCGCGAAGAGCGCCGAGACCCGTTCGATCTCGCTGTGCGTACCAGCCGTCACGAAGTTATCGATGAAGTGATGGTGCACCCGGTCGTGCACCAGCTCGGACGCACCGACAACAGTGCGCTGCTACTGCAGCGCAACACCCCGTTTCGGTCGGTGATCGATGACCCCAGCTCCGAGTTCCGCACCCTGCGCGACTATGTGCCTGGCGACGATCCCCGACTGATCCACTGGGCCAGTTCTGCCCGCACCGGCCAGTTGGTCATCCGCGATTTCCTCGACCTGCGCCGTCTGGCCCGGGTGATCGCCATGGAGACCAGCGAGAGCGTGCTCACCGAGGCCGAATTCGAAGAGGCTGCCGAAATCGGCTGCAGTCTGGCCGTGCAGGCGCTTGAGTCCGGCCTCGTCACCATCGTGCGATCCTCCGACCCGTCGTCAGCGGCGCATTGGACTCCGTTGACGCAACGCACCGACATTCTCACCACCTTCGCCAAGGTGAACCGTTCAACTACGGCGCAAACCAAAAACGATCGGCTCACATCGGCGGCTGGGCTGCCCGCTGGTCAGATCTACCTCATCACCGGTGGCCGTTCCCAGGTCCTGCCGCAACTCCTCGGCGGTTCGGAGATGCGGTCGAAGCTGATCGTCGTTCGCATTTCCAGCCAGCCCAACAAGCTTCCACGACTTCCGGTCGCATCCATCGACGTGCGCTCCGGGGCGGAGTTCGCCCGCCGCTGGCGCCGAGGGGCGGCAGCATGATTCGCACCGCTCCCAGAAGCCTGGTCCCGGTCGTGCTTCTGTCTGCTATCGCCGCAGCCCAGGCACGCAAAATCTTCGACGTCGCTTCTTGGCGATGGGCACTGATCGGCATCGGCCTGTTCTGTGGAGTCGTCGCCTTCCTCACCGCCAAGCTCCCCAGTTGGGTCCGGGCCGCCATTGGTGTGGTCGCTGTCGTGGTCTCCACCGCAGTGATCGTCAAAGCCGCTGGCGGCCTGCTGCCCGGCGATGTGTTCAGCTCGCTGACGAACGGCGCAGGTGAGCTGTTGAGCGGCCGCTGGCCTTCGCCGGTCGCCCCCACCACCATCGGGTTTGTCGCCGTGTTCGCGGGCACGACCAGCACCCTGGCCGCGCATGCATCGCTGCGACGGCTCATCGGGCCGGCGCAGTTGCTGCCGTCACTGGCCATGTTGGCCACCATCGCGTTGTTCGCGTCACAGGCCGGCACTCCGTCGGTTCGTTTCCTCATGGCCTACGTCGGTTTGAGCATCGCCACGCTGTGGCTGGCTGCTCATGATCGTCAACTCGCCAGCGAGGAATCTGAAACCGTCAAGCAGCCGCGGCGGGCCGTGGTGCTGGCCACCATCGGGCTTCTCGCTCTGCCGATCGTGTTCTCCGGCCTGCTGTCGTCCAATCGCTACGACCCGCGACTCAGCCGAGACGATCCGGTGCAGCAGGAAGAAGACCTCAGTCCGCTTACCGTCGTCGATCAGCTCCGCAGTCGCAGCCCCGAAACCGTGCTGTTCGAATCCGAGGGCACTCCCGTTGGACGCTGGCGTCTCGTGGCACTCAACCGTTACGACGGCCGCGCGTGGATGGCGCCAGCCAACCTTCGTCGAGCCAGCACCCGCCTTGTCGATCAGGTCACCAAGCGAAACGCGCCCGGCGTTCGCTCCGTTCGTGTCACGATCCGAGATCTCGACGGACAATGGCTGCCGGCGCCCGCTGGTCGTACCTTTGAGATCTCCGTTCCTGTTCGTACCGATAGCACCGTGTCCAGCTTGCTCGCCGCCAAAACACTGACGCCCGGCACCAAATATCGCGTCGTTGCCAACGAACTCGGTTTCGAAGAGACCACGGTGCCCAGCACCACCGCCGACCGCACGTTGCTCGCGACGCTCACCGATTTCCAGACCCCCGTCGCCATTCTGACCCTCGCGACCCAGATCACCGCTGCGGCTACCACCGACCGCGACCGCTCCGAGCTGCTTGCGAGCTATTTGCGGGACAACTATCAACTGGACGAGCAGGCACCAGCCGGACACTCGGCCGGACTTCTTGAACTCTTCCTCACCAAGAGCAAGCGGGGCCGACGCGAACAGTTCGTCGCCGCTTACGCCCTGCTGTCGTCATCGATTGGACTTCCGGTACGCATCGCCGTGGGGTTCGCTCCCGCCGACGGTTCCAGTCAGGTCATGTCATCCACCGCCATCGCCTGGCCCGAGGTCGCCTTTGAGGGTGCGGGTTGGCAAGGTTTTGACCCGACGCCTGCCACCGAGGGCAAGCAGCAGCGGGGTACCAGCCCGCAGGCACCGAACGCCCAGGTGCAAACGCCACCACCCACCACCGCGGCCCCGATCGAGTCGACGGTTCCCACCACGCCCATTTTGCCGACGCCGCCATCAACCTCCATCTCGAAGGCCAAGCTCCTGGTCATCGGCCTGCCGCTGCTGCTCATCATCGGAAGCATCGCGTACGTGCTCGGCATCCTCGACCTGAAGAAGCGTCAATGGGAACGACGGGCGTCGGCCGACACCACCAACGGTCAGGTGGTCGGTGCGTTCTTGAATGGCACCGACCGCATCATCGACCTCGGTGTCAATCTGCCGTCCAGCGGCACCGACCGGGAACTGATCCTGGTGGGGGCCAGCAAACTCGATGCCGCGGCCGAGCTCGCCCCTCTGGCCGACATGGCCACCGAAGCCGCGTACGGTACCCGCGTGATGCGCGAAAGCGAGGTCGAAGACGCCCATCGCTACCTGCGTCAGTTCGAAATCGCCACAGCCTCCATCCCCCGCAAGGAACTTCTGAAAGCCCGGCTCAGCCTCCGGTCACTGCGCAAGGGGCTCGGCCCCCGCCGCGGGATCAAACACTCCGGAAAGCCGTAACACGCCTCGTTTGCTCGCTCCCTGATGGCTTCGCTTGGTCGCTACCGCTCCTTTTCGCTCAGCGTCGCTCCCTGCTCTCGGTCTCGCTTCGCACAACAATCCAGCCAGTGGGGTAGATGATCGGTTCGCTCGCGAGCTGAATCGCAGGATGATCCGTCAGCGCGTACGCGCGGGGTGGGTGACGACGGGTAGCACGCTCTTCATGCGCTGGGCACCGAGCTGATCGGCGATGTCTTCAAGACCGTTGAGCTGCTGGCTCCTCATGGGCACGGCAAGCACGATGGTGTCCACCATCTGAGCGAACTGCATGGTGGAGGCGGCTTCGAGCAATGCCCCGCCATCAATCACCACGACGTGCGCGTGCGCCATAGCGCCCGACAGCAGCTCGGCGACATCGGTGCGACGAAGCCATGACCGACCGTCAACCGGCCCGAGACCGAGCACCTCAACGCCCGCAATCGACGTCTCGGTGAAGGCACCGAATGTATCGTCCAGTGACGCACCACCGCGGGTACGGGAGCGGGTCTTGACGCCAGCCGAGTGCGCGAGGAACGCCGGAATGCCACCCTGTTGATCGGCCTGGAACTGGTAGGTGATGGCAGCTGTCTGCTGGTCGGCATCAATGAGCACGACCGACAGACCCGACTGCGCAAACCGCGATGCCAGCGCGACCGCCAAAGTCGACGTCGCCGCCGGACGGGTGGAGCCAGCCACCAGCACGGACAGGGACTTGCCGTCGGTGGCACGGGCCTCGACCCGCACACAGAGTTGATCGGTCATTTGCGCGGTGTCGTTCGGCAGGTCCTTGAGCAGTGCCGGAAGCCCCGCCGCCATGGCCGACGACCGACCGAGCCGACCGACAACGGGCTGACCAAGGGCGTGGCCGACATCCTGCTCGTCGACAGCCTTGCCGGACAGCCGAGCGAGAGCCATGGCGAGCGCCAGTCCGAGCAGGGCGCCACCGATCAGGCCGGCAGCCGGAAGCAGCTTGGACTTGACGGGAAGCGGCACCGTTGGGACGACCGCAGGCTGGACAACTTCGCTGGCAACCTTGACGTTGGCGGCCTGCTCGAGCTGAGCCTTACTCGACAGCACCTGCGACTGCTCGGCACGAAGCGACTGCAGATCGCCCTCGATCTGCCCATTGCTGTCAAGGGCCGTGTCGAGGCGCTGACGGGCTTCATTCAGCGTGACTTGGGCGACACCGGTTGGCGCAGCAAGAGTGAGATTGGCCGCATTGACGACCTGAGAGTTCGCTGCCCGCTGCTTCTGCAGCTCGACGATGTCGGATTTGATCTGGGTCAGTTGTTGGGTGAACGATGCAACAGCCGGGCCCTGCTGCTCGGCCGCACGCGCCTTCAGGTCGGCGATGTAGGTGTTGACGTAAGTGTTGGCAATCGCGGCGGCTTGCTGGGGATCGGCCAGGGTAACGCCCACCGTCACGAGATCGCTGCGGGGCTCATGCGTCACCGTGATCGCACGGGACACACTGTCCGTGGTTTGGCCCGGATACTGGGTTGCAACCTTCTCAGCAATGAACGAACTCTGTAACACGCTGAGCTGACTGAGGACATAGCGGTCGGGGTCACTCAAAAAGACCGTTCCACCCAGCGCATTCTGGGGTGGCTGGATGTTCACCAGTGCTCTGGCTTGATAGGTCGCAACCTTCTTGCCGTTGGCGAAATAGCCCCCGACGGCGCCGAGAATCGATAACAGCACTACCAGCCACCAGCGGCGGCGAATAGCGGAGAGGAGATAGGACAATTCCACTACAGGGTCCTTCCGGATTGGAATAAGCACTCGATGAACAGAATGCGCGTTGGAGCACAGGTCATGAATTTATGAAGGCGACAGGGACGCATGAGCGGCTTTCTGGAGCGCCACGCGACAGCTCTGCCGACCGAACGGCGGTCGTGTTGCGCCAGGATGTGCGTCGGGGAGATTGTTCGGCGCGCAGGGTTATTCCGCGGCAGAGACAAATGAACGGGATCCATGGCCCGAGAAAGAGGCTCTCGGACAAAGACATCACTGCGATGGCAAGACCAGCAACGACGATGACCGCACCCACCGAACTTCCGCGCCGGGCCAATCGCAGAGACGACACGAGCGTTGGCACGAAGAGGCACATAAACAGGACGATGCCGATGAGACCGACTTGGAGGATGAGATCCAACGCGCCGTTGTGGGCATGAAACGCCCGAAACCCGATGCGGCGCATCATGGAAAATGTCGGTTCAACGTTCTCGGAGATCCACACGCCGCCGTAGCCGTAACCCATGAGCGGGCGGCGCTCTATAGCCCAAAGCACCCCGGACCAGATGTTGGTACGACCGGTGAACGTGGCGTCCTTGCCGTATGCAGCCAGGACGATCGGCAGAGTACTCAGACCGACCACCATCGAAACCAGCAAACCGGCAAAGGAAAAGAAGACGAACGGCGCTGTCATGCGCCTTTGTTGCTTTATGAACGCGCGCAACCAGTTCCAGGCGGTGATTACAAAGATGATGCCGGCCAATCCGGTTCCGGAACGCGAGCCAATCAAGAGCACCGCAATCACACCGAAGGCCACCCATCGCCTGCGACGGTGAGTCTCAAACGCCAGAAGGAAGACCACGCCGACAACCAGCAGCGTGCTCATGGCGTTTTTGTGAACAAACGGCCCGTGCCATCCGGGTAACGCTCCCTCATTCGCGGTGGCGGCTTGCACCCTGGTGGCAGGGTTGGTCACGAGGCTGAAAACGATGTAGCCGAGCAATGTGTAATAGCCATGCAGAAATCCACGCACAATCAGCTCGCCGGGCACCGACGCGCCAATGGCAAGAAAGATGAACGCTGGGATCAGGAACCGTTCCGATTTGTTCACAAACAGGGTGGAGTCATAGACCCACGTTGCGCTTACCAGACACCATCCCACGAAGGCGATCGCGGCCGTGCTGATGCGCATGCGTGCGAAGGTGCCTCTGGCGGATGTAAGCAGCGCCAGTGCCCCCAGGCCAGAAACACCCAGGATGGCAATCGTCGGTAGCGGAACAGCCTCAAACGTGATCAACGGCATGAGGAACAAATAGATGACGATGAGCCGTTCATGGATCACCTCGTTCGGTACCCGTGCGCCCAGGCTGATGCCGCGTCGTCGCACCAGCGGCTGGTTGATAGTCGCCATTAACGGTTGACCAGTCGGGAGGAGTCGTCTCGTTCCCATTGCGTGCCGGTGCGCTGGGCCAGAATCCGCCCCGCGGTGACGAAGGCGGCATAGACCGTTGCGTCCGCGAATGACGACGGGCCGCGAATCGACCGCACGAGTGACAAGACGGTCTGCTTGGTCGTGAGTGGGGCATTGTCGGGGAAAATGTCGCCAAGCTGTCGAGGGCCGCGCACGTTGCGAGCGAGCCCGCGTGGGAGCGAACGACTATCCCGCGGTGGGTGCA